>NZ_DASUFR010000123.1:0-5688 GCF_036274455.1 Nocardioides sp.
GAAGTAGGACAGGTCGACGCCGGAGTGCTCCGAGTGCGTCTTGAGGTCGAAGTCGGTGCGGTTGGCGATGCCCTCGAGCTCGCCCCACTCCGAGCCCTGGAAGCCGAAGCGGTACTCGATGTCGACGGTGCGCGTCGAGTAGTGCGAGAGCTTCTCCTTCGGGTGCTCGTAGTGGCGCAGGTTCTCGCGGGCGATGCCGAGGTCGACGTACCAGTTGGTGCGCTCGTCGATCCAGTACTGGTGCCAGGTCTCGTCGGTGCCGGGCTCGACGAAGAACTCCATCTCCATCTGCTCGAACTCGCGCGTGCGGAAGATGAAGTTGCCCGGCGTGATCTCGTTGCGGAAGCTCTTGCCGATCTGGGCGATGCCGAACGGCGGCTTCATCCGCGAGCTGGTCACGACGTTGGCGAAGTTGACGAAGATGCCCTGGGCGGTCTCGGGGCGCAGGTAGTGCAGCCCGGACTCGTCCTCGACGACACCGAGGTAGGTCTTGAGCAGGCCGGAGAACTGGCGGGGCTCGGTCCAGGCGCCCCGGGTGCCGCAGTTGGGGCAGGCGACCGTGGCGAGGTCGACGTCGTCGGGGTCGTCGAGGCCGTTCTTCTCGGCCACCGCCTCTTGGAGGTGGTCGGCGCGGAACCGCTTGTGGCACGACTGGCACTCGACCAGGGGGTCCACGAAGGTGTCGACGTGACCGCTGGCCTCCCACACCTGGCGGGGCAGGATGATCGAGGAGTCCAGCCCGACCATGTCCTCGCGCTGCTGAACCGTGGACTTCCACCACTGGCGCTTGATGTTCTCCTTGAGCTCCACGCCCAACGGGCCGTAGTCCCAGGCGGACCGCGTGCCGCCGTAGATCTCGCCGGAGGGGTAGACGAAGCCGCGGCGCTTTGCCAGGGAAACGACGAGGTCGACGGTGGAGGTGGGCGGTTTGGCCACGGCGATGCTCCGATGGTCACGGCCGGCTGGCTGCCGGTCTGGCGTTTGGTCTGGAGGAGTCAGCCTATCGAGCGGCTCGACGCGACATTGAGGACGGTCCCGGGCTCCACGACCTCATAGGCGCTCGGCTCGTCGAGCGCCCGGCTCAGCAGCGGGATCGCGTGCAGCTTCACGTCGTAGGACGAGAGGGCGCGGCGGTAGGCACCGACGCTGTCCCACCGTGTGGTCAGCACCCAGAGCTCCGGGTCGTCCACGTTGCGGCCGACCCGGCCCTCGACGAACCCGGCGCACGCCGCGAGCACCTCGTGCGCCGCGGCGAGGTCGGCACGGAACGACTCACCGTCCTCGACGGGGACACGGAACCTGCTCACCACCAGCACGCCGCCAAGGTAGCCCGGGGTCTCGAGACGGGCGCACAGCGCCCTCCTCAGCCACCGTCGTGGATCCTCACCGGCACGGTGGCTGAGGCGTGAGGCCGTTCACGGCCGAACCTCGAAGCCGCGGCAGGGTCGGCACTCGGGTGGGTCCCAGCCTCGGCTCGCCGGGCTTCGAGGCTCGGCGCTGGGGCGCCTCGCACCTCAGCCACCGTGGTGGCCCCGCTGGTCGAGCCTGTCGAGACCACCGCAGCCAAGGCACCCGGGTGCCTCCCAGCGTGGGCTGCGGGCATCTCGACGGGCTCGATGAGCGGTGGCCAGTCCCAGCATCGGTAAGACTTGACAATGATTATCATTCGCGGTGAGAATCGTTCTCATGCGACTCCTGCTCGTCACGGCACTCCTCGTGACGACGTCCGGCTGTGCAGCGTTCACCAACGACGCGCCGGACAACGCAGACCAGGGACTGGAGGTCGTGGCCGCCTTCTACCCACTGCAGTTCGTCGCCCAGCAGGTGGCAGGAGACCACGCGGACGTCGTCGACCTGACCAAGCCCGGCTCGGAGCCGCACGACCTCGAGCTCTCCGTGGCACAGACCGCCGAGGTGCTCACCGCCGACCTGGTCGTCTACGAGAAGGGGCTGCAGGCGGCGGTGGACGCGGCCGTCGGCCAGGCCTCCGGCGTCCGGACGATCGACGCGGGAGCCGTGGCCGGCCTCGAGCCGACCTCGCACGACGGCCACGACAACGCGGAGGACGGCCCATCCCTCGGCGAGGAGCCGTCCGACCTCGGCGACCTCGACCCGCACTTCTGGCTGGATCCGCTCAAGCTGGCCAGGGTCGTGGATGCGGTCGCGGGCGAGCTCGCGGCGGCCGACCCGGAGCACGCCGACGACTTCCGTGCCAACGCACAGCGGCTCCACTCCGAGCTCACCCGGCTCGACCAGGAGTACGCCGACGGGCTGCGGGGCTGCGCGCGGGACACGGTCGTGGTCTCGCACGACGCGTTCGGCTACCTCGGCCGCTACGGGCTTCACTTCGAGCCGATCTCGGGCCTCTCCCCCGACGCCGAGCCGACACCGGCCGACCTGGCCCGGCTCGAGCAGCTGGTCGACGAGGACGGGCTCACCACCGTGTTCAGCGAGCGGCTGGCCAGCCCGGAGCTCGCCCAGAGCCTCGCCGACGACCTGGGTGTCACCACCGCGGTCCTCGACCCGATCGAGGGGCTCAGCACCGAGACGTCCGGTGAGGACTACCTGTCGCTCATGCGGGAGAACCTCGCCGCGCTGCAGGAGGCGAACCGGTGCCCGACCTGAACCAGCCGGCCCCCGTCGTACTCGACGAGGGCGCCGTCGCGATCGGTGGCCGGCCGATCCTGCGCGGGATCGACCTCGAGGTACCGGCCGGCCAGTTCCTGGCCCTGATGGGCGCCAACGGCTCCGGCAAGTCGACGCTGGTGCGCGCGCTGATCGGCCTCCGGCCCCTCGCCGCCGGCCGGCTCCGGCTGTTCGGGACGCCGATCGAGCGGTTCCACGAGTGGTCGCGGATCGGGTTCGTCCCCCAGCGCGGCGGCGCGACGTCCGGCGTCCCGGCCTCGGTCTGGGAGGTCGTGGCGTCCGGACGGCTGACCCGGCGCAGGCTCTTCCGGCCGCTGTCCAGGGCGGACCGTGCGGTCATCTCCGACGCACTGGAGGTGGTCGGTCTGGCGGACCGGGCCGGCGACGGCGTCGCCACCCTCTCCGGCGGCCAGCAGCAGCGCGTCCTGATCGCGCGAGCCCTGGCCGGGGAGCCGGAGCTGTTCTTCCTCGACGAACCGACCGCCGGCGTCGACCTCGCCAACCAGGTCTCCCTGGCCACGTCGCTGGGCAGGCTGAAGGAGCGCGGCGCCACGATCGTCCTCGTGGCTCACGAGCTCGGCCCCCTGGCGCCGCTCGTGGACCGGGCCGTGGTCATGCGCGACGGGCGGATCGCCTACGACGGCGCGCCGCTGGCCGACCACGCCGTGCACGAGCCGGTCTTCGGCGAGTCGCACACCCACCATCACGCCTCGCACCACGGGCACGACCACGTGCCGCACGTGCGCTCCCCGCTGGAGGCAGGCCAGTGACTTTCTGGGAGCTCTTCCAGTACCCGTTCATGCAGCGGGCCCTGATCGCGGCGGCCTTCACCGGCGTCGCGGCGCCGGTCGTGGGCACCTACCTGGTGCAGCGCCGCCTCTCCCTGATGGGTGACGGCATCGGGCACGTGGCCGTGACGGGCGTGGCGCTGGGCCTGCTCACCGGGACCTCACCGACGTGGACCGCCGTCGTGGTCTCGATCCTCGGCGCGGTGGCCATCGAGGCGATCCGGGCGCGGGGTCACACCAACGGCGACGTCGCCCTGGCCCTGCTCTTCTACGGCGGTCTGGCCGGCGGCGTGCTGCTCAGCGGCCTCGGCGGGGAGAGCTCGGCGCGGCTCCAGCAGTACCTCTTCGGCTCGATCACGACGATCTCGATCTCCGACGTCGTCGCGACGATGGCGCTCGCCACGGCCGTGATCGTCATCGGGATCGGGCTGGCGCCGCAGCTGTTCGCGGTCGCGCAGGACCAGGAGTTCGCCAGGGTGACCGGCCTGCGCGTCGGCTTCTACAACGTGCTGGTCGCCGTGCTCGCGGCGGTGAGCGTCTCCGTCGCGATGCGAACGGTCGGGCTGCTGCTGGTCTCCGCGCTGATGGTGGTGCCGGTCGCGACCTCCCAGCAGCTCACCCGGTCCTTCCGCACCACCCTGCTCGCGGCCATGGTGCTGGGCGCGGCCGCTTCGCTGGGCGGGCTCGTGCTCTCGGCGTACCTCTCCTTCCACGCCACGGTGGCGCCGGGCCCGACGATCGTGCTGCTCTCGCTCGCCGGGTTCGCGGTCACCTGGCCGGTCGGGGCCTGGGTCCGGCGCCGGGCCCGGCTGCGGGAGCCGTTCCCGTCGGTGCCGGCCCGCGACCACGAGCCGACCGAGCACACCCACCAGCACGGACCGGACTGCGGCCACGTCGCGGTCCGGCACGGCGATCATGTCGACTACGTCCACGACGGCCACCGCCACGCGGAGCACGGAGCGCACTATGACGAGCACTGACGGACCGCGGTCGGCGGCCATGCGCCCGACCAAGCAGCGGCTGGCCGTGGTCTCGGCCATGGAGTCCTTCGACGACTTCCGCTCGGCGCAGGAGATCCACGACCTGCTGGGCCGGCGCGGCAACCCGGTCGGACTGGCCACCGTCTACCGGACCCTGCAGCGGCTGGCGGACGCCGGAGAGGTCGACGTGCTGCGCACCGAGGACGGCGAGGCGATCTACCGGCGCTGCTCCGAGCGTCACCACCACCACCTGGTGTGCCGCGGGTGCGGGCGCACCGTGGAGGTGGAGGGACCGACCGTGGAGCGCTGGACCCGCGCGATCGCCGCCGAGCACGGCTTCTCCGAGGTCAGCCACGACCTCGAGATCTTCGGGACCTGCCCGGACTGTGCCGCGCCCTGAAGCTCCTAGCCTGCTGCCTCGGCCACGTCCTTGTAGATCTGCAGCATGCCGCCCCAGGCATCGGGGCCCTCGAAGGTCTTCTGCATGTCGGCGGCGTCGGGACCGTAGGCCTCGAGGTCGCGGTGCACGAGCTCCACGACGGTGCGGCCGTCGTCGGTCGGGGTGAACGTCACGTCGACGTGGGTGACGAGGTCGGCGTGATAGGCCCAGTCGGCACCGATCTGCCACGTGACCGTGAAGCCATGCGGCGGGTCCCAGGCGGTCACCACGCCGGTGTCGGTCTCCTCGCCGCCCTCGTGCCTGGCGTACCAGCGGCCGCCGACGAACGGCTCGATGATGATCTCCTTCAGCGGCGTCTCACCGATGTGGTGGCCCGCCGGCCACCACGACATCATCTCGTCGGTGAAGACCGCGAAGCAGCGCTTCTGGTCGAGACCCACCGCGACGCTCACGCGCACGGGGTTGATGGTCTGCTGCTGTTGCTGGCTCATCGGTCGTCCTCCTTGTGGGCTTGGTCCTCTGCGTGCTGGTCCTCTGCGTATTGGGCGAACGCGACCATGGCCTTCTGCCAGAACCGCTCGAGGTAGGTGCGCAGCGGCACCAGCCCGTCGGGGTCCAGCCGGTAGACCCGGCGGGTCCCCTCCTGGCGGTCCGCCACGATCCCCACCTCCTTGAGCACCTTCAGGTGCTGGGAGACCGCCGGTCGGCTGACCGGCAGGCGGGCGGCGAGCTCCCCCACCGGCTGTGGTCCGTCCAGGAGGAGGTCGAGGATCGCCTGCCTGGTCGGGTCGCCGAGGGCGGTCAGAATGGCGTGTGCGTTCGTCATGACTTACCGTAAGTTACAACTAACGGTAAGTGGTTGTCAACCGTTAGT
>NZ_DASUFR010000124.1:0-48520 GCF_036274455.1 Nocardioides sp.
GAGGTCAAGAAGCCGGAGACCATCAACTACCGCACGCTCAAGCCCGAGCGTGACGGCCTCTTCTGCGAGAAGATCTTCGGTCCCACCCGGGACTGGGAGTGCTACTGCGGCAAGTACAAGCGGGTGCGCTTCAAGGGCATCATCTGCGAGCGCTGCGGTGTCGAGGTCACTCGCTCCAAGGTCCGCCGCGAGCGGATGGGCCACATCGAGCTGGCCGCCCCGGTCACCCACATCTGGTACTTCAAGGGTGTCCCGAGCCGGCTCGGCTACCTGCTCGACCTCGCCCCGAAGGACCTCGAGAAGGTCATCTACTTCGCGGCGTACATGATCACCTCCGTCGACGAGGACGCCCGGCACAAGGACCTCGCCTCGCTCGAGAACAAGGTCGGCCTGGAGCGGGAGCGGCTCGAGAAGCGCCGCGACCAGTCCATCGAGGACCGCACCAAGAAGCTCGAGGAGGACCTCGCGGCCCTCGAGGCCGAGGGGGCCAAGGCCGACCAGCGCCGCAAGGTCAAGGACGGCGCCGAGCGGGAGATGAAGCAGCTGCGCGACCGCGCGCAGCGCGAGATCGACCGCCTCGAGGAGGTCTGGAGCACCTTCAAGGCGCTCAAGGTCCAGGACCTCATGGGCGACGAGATGCTCTACCGGGAGATGAAGAACTGGTTCGGCAAGTACTTCGAGGGCCACATGGGCGCCACGGCGATCCAGAAGCGGCTCGAGGACTTCGACATCGCCGCCGAGGTGGAGTCGCTGCGCGAGACCATCGCCACCGGCAAGGGCCAGAAGAAGGTCCGGGCGCTCAAGCGGCTCAAGGTCGTCGACGCGTTCCGCAAGACCGGCAACCAGCCGCAGGGCATGGTGCTCGACGCCGTCCCGGTGATCCCGCCGGACCTGCGCCCGATGGTGCAGCTCGACGGTGGCCGGTTCGCGACCTCGGACCTCAACGACCTCTACCGCCGCGTGATCAACCGCAACAACCGGCTCAAGAGGCTGCTCGACCTCGGCGCGCCCGAGATCATCGTCAACAACGAGAAGCGGATGCTCCAGGAGGCCGTCGACTCGCTGTTCGACAACGGCCGCCGCGGGCGTCCGGTCACCGGACCGGGCAACCGGCCGCTGAAGTCGCTCTCGGACATGCTCAAGGGCAAGCAGGGCCGGTTCCGCCAGAACCTCCTCGGCAAGCGCGTCGACTACTCCGGCCGCTCGGTGATCGTGTCGGGTCCGCAGCTCAAGCTGCACCAGTGCGGCCTGCCCAAGATGATGGCGCTGGAGCTGTTCAAGCCCTTCGTCATGAAGCGGCTGGTCGACCTCTCCCACGCCCAGAACATCAAGTCCGCCAAGCGGATGGTGGAGCGGGCGACGTCCGGGCTCTCGCGCTACGCGATGGTCTGGGACGTGCTCGAAGAGGTGATCATGGAGCACCCGGTGCTGCTCAACCGCGCACCGACCCTGCACCGTCTCGGCATCCAGGCCTTCGAGCCGCAGCTGATCGAGGGCAAGGCCATCCAGATCCACCCGCTCGTCTGCGGCGCGTTCAACGCCGACTTCGACGGTGACCAGATGGCCGTGCACCTGCCGCTCTCCGCGGAGGCGCAGGCCGAGGCCCGGATCCTGATGCTGTCGACCAACAACATCCTCAAGCCGTCCGACGGCCGTCCGGTGACCATGCCCTCGCAGGACATGATCATCGGCCTGTTCTGGCTCACCGCCGAGCGCGACGGTGAGAAGGGCGAGGGCCGGGCGTTCAGCTCGCCGGCCGAGGCCATCATGGCCTTCGACCGCGGCGAGGTCACCCTGCAGAGCAAGGTGAAGATCCGCCACACCGACGTGGTGCCGCCCCTCGGCTTCGACGGCGACTGGGAGGAGGGCCAGCCCCTCACCCTGGAGACCACCCTGGGCCGGTCGCTGTTCAACGACACCCTGCCCGCCGACTACCCCTACGTGAACTACGAAGTGGGCAAGAAGGCGCTGGGCGCGATCGTCAACGACCTGGCCGAGCGCTACACCAAGCTCGAGGTGGCCGCCTCGCTCGACGCCCTCAAGGACGCCGGCTTCTACTGGGCCACCCGGTCCGGTGTCACGGTCTCGATCGAGGACGTCGTCACCCCGGACTCGAAGGCCGAGATCCTCGCGGGCTTCGAGAAGCAGGCCGCGAACATCCAGAAGCAGTTCGAGCGCGGCCTGATCACCGACGACGAGCGGCGCCAGGAGCTGATCGAGATCTGGACCGACGCGTCCAGCAAGGTCGGCGACGCGATGGAGGAGAACTTCGACCGGTCCAACCCCATCTTCATGATGGTCGACTCGGGTGCCTCCGGAAACATGAACCAGATCCGGCAGGTCGCCGCGATGCGTGGCCTGGTGGCCAACCCGAAGGGCGAGATCATCCCCCGCCCGATCAAGTCGAACTTCCGTGAGGGCCTCACGGTGGTCGAGTACTTCATCGCGACCCACGGTGCCCGCAAGGGTCTGGCCGACACCGCGCTGCGGACGGCCGACTCGGGTTACCTGACCCGACGCCTCGTGGACGTCTCCCAGGACGTCATCATCCGCGAGGACGACTGCGGCACCGAGCGTGGCCTGGTCAAGCGGATCGGGGTCAAGCGCGAGGACGGCACCGTCCGCAAGGACGACAACGTCGAGACCTCTGCCTACGCCCGGACCGCGGCCGTGGACGTCACCCACCCGACCACCGGCGAGGTGCTGGTGTCGGCGGGCGAGGACCTCGGCGACGTCCGGATCGGCGAGCTCGTGGCCGCCGGCGTCGAGGAGGTGACGGTCCGCTCCGTGCTCACCTGCGACGCCAAGACCGGCACCTGCGCCAAGTGCTACGGGCGCTCGCTGGCCACCGGCAAGCTGGTCGACATCGGTGAGGCCGTGGGCATCATCGCGGCCCAGTCGATCGGCGAGCCCGGCACCCAGCTGACGATGCGCACCTTCCACACCGGTGGTGTGGCCTCGGCCGACGACATCACGCAGGGTCTGCCCCGCGTGGTGGAGCTGTTCGAGGCGCGCTCACCCAAGGGTGTCTCGCCGATCAGCGAGGTCGCCGGCCGGGTCGAGATCGAGGAGACCGACAAGGCGCGCGTCGTGCGGGTGACCCCCGACGACGGCTCCGACGTCCAGGAGTACCCCGTCAGCCGGCGCTCGCGCCTGCGGGTCGCCGACGGCGACCACATCGAGGTCGGGGACCAGCTGGTCGTCGGGACACCGGACCCCAAGGAGGTCCTGCGCATCCTCGGTGTCCGCAAGACCCAGCAGCACCTCGTCGACGAGGTGCAGGCCGTCTACCGGTCGCAGGGTGTC
The DNA here is from genome assembly GCF_036274455.1 of Nocardioides sp. Taxonomy (GTDB): domain Bacteria; phylum Actinomycetota; class Actinomycetes; order Propionibacteriales; family Nocardioidaceae; genus Nocardioides. The sequence continues at coordinate 3,307 of NZ_DASUFR010000124.1, forward strand.
GCGATCCACGACAAGCACATCGAGATCATCGTGCGGCAGATGCTGCGCCGGATCACGGTGCTCGAGTCGGGGGACACCCGGATGCTGCCGTCCGACCTGCAGGACCGGGTCTCCTTCGAGGAGGAGAACCGGCGCGTGGTCTCCGAGGGCGGCAAGCCGGCCTCGGGTCGCCCGGAGCTCATGGGTATCACCAAGGCCTCGCTCGCGACCGAGTCGTGGCTGTCCGCGGCCTCCTTCCAGGAGACCACCCGCGTCCTCACCGACGCGGCGATCCACGGACGCTCCGACGCGCTGCGCGGCCTGAAGGAGAACGTCATCATCGGCAAGCTGATCCCGGCGGGCACCGGCCTCGAGCGGTACCGCAACATCCGGGTGGAGCCCACCGAGGAGGCCCGCGCCGCGGCGTACTCCGTGACCGGCTACGACTCCTACGACTACGAGTTCGCCGGCTCCGGCGGCCAGGCGGTCGCCCTGGAGGACTTCGACTTCGGGTCCTACCAGAACTGAGCACGACGGTCGGCCCCCAGCAGCCAACGGCTGCTGGGGGCCGTGCCGTCTCCTCAGCCCCCACGCGCCGACCTGGCGGTGCCGGCGGCGGTGGCCGTTGCCGCGCCCGGTGGGGCACGATGACGGCCGATGAGCGCCGTCGCAGTCCTGTCCTTCGTAGCAGGTCTGGCCCTTCTGGTCCTCGGCGCGGACGGCGTCGTGCGGGGCGGCTCCCGGCTCGCGGCCCGGCTCGGAGTGGGCCCGCTGGTGATCGGCATGACCGTCGTCTCGCTGGGAACGAGCCTGCCGGAGCTCGCGATCGGGCTCAGCGCCGTCCGCGACGGCAACGGAGAGCTGGCGGTCGGCAACATCGTAGGGACCAACCTGGTCAACACCCTGCTGGTCCTGGGCATCGCCGCCCTGCTCGTCCCGATCCGGTTCGAGTCGCGCACCTTGCGCGTCGACCTGCCGGCGGCCGCGCTCGCATCGGTGCTGCTCTTCGTCCTGGCGCGGGACGGATCGTTGTCCCTCGTGGACGGCGTGGCGCTGACGGCCTACGGGCTCGGCTACTTCGGATCGGTCATCGTCACCACTCGTGGAGCAGACCGGCCCGGACCGGACCAGCTGTCCACGGGGCACGAGGACGAGGGCGGAGGAAGTGGGCCTCCTGGACGGGTCGCCCCGACGGTCGCCGTCCTCGTGGCGGGCCTCGTCGGCGTCCTGGTCGGAGCCGAGCTGCTGGTCGACGGGGCCACGACGATCGCCCTGGACCTGGGGATGTCCGATGCCCTGGTCGGCCTGACCATCGTCGCCGTCGGGACCTCTGCGCCGGAGCTGGTCACGACCGTCGTCTCCACGGTCCGGGGGGACCGCGCGATCGCGATCGGGAACCTGATGGGCTCCAACGTCTTCAACATCGCGCTCGTGCTCGGCCCCACGGTGCTCGCATCCCCCACCGAGCTGTCGGTGCCCGACGAGGTGCTCGCCGGGGACCTGGTGCTGATGGTCGGCGCCGCCCTGGCCTGCGTGCCGGCGTTCTGGACCAGGCGCACGCTGAGCCGGATCGAGGGCGGGCTCTTCGTCGGGGCCTACCTGGCCTACATCGTCACCCTGGTCGTCGCGCACGTCTGACCGCGAGCCGGGACCGGGTCCAGGTGGTGGGAACATGCCTCGCATGGGACCACGCGCCGGCGCCGCGTCGCGGCGCCTGCTGAGGGCCGTGGCCGGGGCGCTGGTCCTCGTGGGCGCTGGCTGCGGCTCGGCCGGCACCTCGGACAAGGAGCCCGCCGCTGCCACGGCCGCGCGGCTCGAACCCGACTGCCCGACCGCGACGACGTCCCCGAAGATCACCGCCGACCTGGTCAACAAGGTCGTGTCGTCCTCGGACCTGCCCGCCTGGCAGGCCGGCGACATCGGTGCCAGCGCCCGGCTGAGCGACGGGCGGCTCGTGTGGGTCTTCGGCGACACCGTCCGCACCGGTGACTTCTCGCCGCGCATCGTGGCCAACTCGATGCTCGTCTCCTCGGGAAGCTGTGTCTCGCAGCTCCGGGTGCGCGGCAACGGCCCGGTCATCCCGGACGTGTCGAACGACGTCGTCCGGTGGCCGATGTCGGTCGTGGTGCTCCCGCCGGTGGGCCCCGCCGCCGGCACCGGGGTGCAGGACGTGCTCGTCGTCCTCTGCGCGCGCACCCAGCGCGGTGGGAGTGGTGGCGACCTCGACTTCACCTTCCTCGGGACCTCGGCAGCCGTGTTCACCGTGGCCGCCGACGGGGTGCCCGAGCTGCAGGAGGTCATCGAGATCACCCCCGACGACACCGCCACCGACCAGGTGAACTGGGGTGCGGCGGCGACGGTGCACGGGAAGTGGTACTACGTCTACGGCACCCGGCTGCCGGACCAGCAGGGCGTCTTCGGCCGCGAGCTGTACGCCGCCCGGGTGCCGGTCGACGACCCGGGCAACCGGGACAAGTGGCGGTTCTGGGACGGCTCGCGATGGCAGCCGGCGATCGGGTCCGCGGCGCTCACGCTGCCGGCCGTGGGCGGGGTGTCACAGACCCTGTCGGTGAGCGTGGTCGACGGCGTCTTCGTCGCCGTCTCGAAGCGCGACGGCGACCTCGGCGACCTCGTCTACTCCTGGACCTCGACCACACCGGCCGGTCCGTGGACCCCGCACCAGGGCGTCTCCGCCCCGTCCGGCGTCGACAGCGGGAACCTGCAGTACGCACCGCTCGCGCACCCCGAGGTCCCGCTCACCGACGGCAAGCTGCTGGTCTCCATCTCGCGCAACACCACGGACCTCCAGCAGCTGATGGACGACCCGGAGGTCGGCCGTCCGCTGTTCGTGGAGGTCGCCCGGCCATGACGGCGCCCGAGCCCAGGCCCACCCGGCGCGGCGTCCTGGTGGCCGCCGCTCTCGGTGGCCTCGCGGCGTGCTCCTCCGGCGGCGGCGCCGAGCCGGAGCCACCCTCGCCCGGCTCCCCGGCGGGGTCGGCCAGCGTCCCGAGCGGCTCCCCGTCCGGCTCCCCATCCGGCGCGGCGCCGACCCGGGCCGACTGGGCGCAGCTGGGCCGGTCGGTCCAAGGCAGCCTGGTGCTGCCGTCGGACCCGGGCTACGACCAGGTCCGCCTGCTCGAGAACCCGCGGTACGACGGCGAGAAGCCGCTCGCGGTGCTCTCGGTGCACTCACCCCAGGACGTCGCGGCCGGGCTGGCCTTCGCCCACGACCACGCGGTGCCGGTGGCCATCAGGTCCGGTGGCCACGGCTATCCGGGCTGGTCCGCGGGCGGCTCGCCGCCGGCCCTGGTCATCGACTGCCGGCCGCTGAGCGAGGTGCACCTCGACGGAGCCACCGCCACCATCGGCTCGGGGGCCGCCCTGGCGAGCGTCTACGACACGCTCGGGAGCCGGGGCCGGGCGATCGCCGCCGGGTCCTGCGCGACGGTCGGCATCGCCGGGCTCACGCTGGGCGGGGGAGTGGGCGTGCTGACCCGGGCGTTCGGCCTGACCTGCGACGCGGTGACGTCGATGCAGGTGGTCACCGCCGACGGCTCGGTCCGCACGGTCAGCACGCAAGAGGAGCCGGACCTGTTCTGGGCGCTGCGCGGCGGCGGTGGCGGACACCTCGGCGTGGTCACGTCGTTCGCGCTCGAGACGTCGGCGGCGCCCACGCTCCAGACCGTCTACCTCCAGTGGCCGGTCTCGGCGGCGCCGCAGGTGATCGAGGCCTGGCAGTCGTGGGCGCCGGGCGCGGACGACAGGCTGTGGTCGACGCTCAAGGCGCTCGGTGGCAGCAAGCACGCCGGTGGCGCGATCCTGCAGCTCTCCGGCACCTGGACCGGCCCCGCGAGCGCCTTCGACCAGCAGCTGGCGGCGCTGCTCGACCACGTCCCCACGCCGACCACCCGGTCGACGCACAGCCACAGCTATCGCGACGCGATGATGTCCTATGCCGGCTGCGCCTCGATCCCCGTCGCCCAGTGCACGACCGGGCCGGGCGGGTCGCTGACCCGGGAGGCCTTCGCGGCCACGTCACACGTCGCCTACGACCCGCTGACCTCCGCGGGCATCGACGACCTGCTCTCGCAGGTCGACGCCGCGCAGTCCTCCGGGCTCCAGGAGGCCGGCATCTCGATCGACGCCCTCGGCGGCAAGGTCCGCGACATCGACCCGGACGGCACCGCCTTCGTGCACCGCTCGGCGCTGGCGACCGTCCAGTACACCGCGACCTTCCCGCCCGGCACCGCCGGCCACGCCGACGACTACGTCCACGGCTTCCGCGCCGCGATGGTGCCGCACTGGGGCAACCACGCCTACGTCAACTATGCCGACGCGACCATCTCCGACTACCAGGACGCCTACTTCGGCGCCAATGCCGCCAGGCTCGCGCAGGTCCGGTCGACCTACGACCCCGACGGGTTCTTCACCCAGCCGCAGGACTTCTGAGCCGCGGCCTCACCCCGGGCTGAGCAGGGCCCGGCTCGGCACCACGGGATCCTGGAGCCGCCGTCGTTTCACCGCGGAGACCATCACGAACGCGGCGACCAGCGACCAAACCCCGAGCACGACCACGACGGCGACGTACGACGCCACGTGGCCGCCCGAGACCAGTTGGCTCGCGCCCTTGACGAACGCGGTCAGCGGCAGCATCCCGTTGAGGGTGCGCAGCACGCCCGGCGCGGTCTCCAGGGGGATCACGTTGCCGGAGGCCGCCAGCTGCAGGATCAGGAACAGCACGAACAGCACCACGCCGACCCGGCCCCACTTCAGCACCATCGCCAGGGCCAGCAGGCAGAACGCCGCAGCTGCCAGGGCCACCAGCAGGACAAGCGGCACGATCGCCGCGGCGCTCGGGTGGAAGAGCAGCAGCGCGGCCACCACCGCGACCGCGTTGAGGACCGCGAAGCCCAGCACCGGGAACGAGTGGACCATCGTCAGCGCGCGCGAGCCGACCGGGGCCATCGCGTTGCGGGTGATCGGGGAGAGGTCGAGGGTCAGCGCCGCGACCAGGGCCGCGAGCCAGAGGATCAGCCCGAGGATCATCGCGATCAGCCACCCGTTCCCGTGCGCGGTGTGCTGGACCTTGTGGGTCAGCAGGACGGGCTCGCTGACCACGCTGCTCAGGGCCTTCTGCAGCTCGTCGCTGTAGGTCGGGCTCTGGGCGGCCGCCTGGGCCAGGCCGCTGCTCAGCTGCTGGGCGCCGTCGTCGGCCTGGCCGGCGCTCGAGGCCAGGCTGGCGCTGCCCGCCGCGAGTGACCTCCCGGCCCTGGCTGCCCCCTCCGTGCCGCTCGCGAGCTCACCGGCCGCGCGGTCGAGCCGGGCCGCGCCGCGGCTGAGGGAGGTGGCCCCGCCCTGCAGGTCGTTCGCCGCGCTGCTCAGCCTGCCGCCGGCGGCGCTGAGCGCCCGCGCGGATCCGGCGAGCTCGTCGCTCCCGCGCGCGAGCCGACCGGCGCCTGTGGCCAGTCCGGAGGCACCGTCGGACACCCGGCCCGCGCCCCGGTCCAGCCGCGCAGCCGCCGATGCCAGGGTGCCGGTGTGGTCGGCGGCGCGGGCCAGCTCCCGGCAGAAAGCGTCCGAGCCGCCGGCCCCCGCGCACTGGGCGGCCAGCCGGGCCACCTCGTGCGAGAGCAGCCGGGAGCCGCCGGCGATGACGCGCGCCCCAGCCTTGACCGCGCGCGCGCCATCGGACAGCTCGCGGGAGCGGGCAGCCAGCGTCTCGCTGTCGCGGGCCAGCGTGCGGGCGCCGTTCGCGAGCCGCACCTGCCCGTCGTGGAGCCGCCGGGTGCCCGAGGCCAGCCCGATCGCGCCGTCGGCGAGCTGCGCGGCGCCGCTGCGGACCGAGCCGGCGCCGTCGTCGAGCTGGCGGGCACCCGAGGCCAGCTCGTCGAGCCCCTCGGACAGCTGGCCGGCGCCGTCGTCGAGCTGGTCGGCCCCGGCGGCGAGCTGCTCGGTGCCGTCCGCGAGCTGCGCGGCCCCGCTGGCGGACTGCTGGTTGCCCTGCGCGAGGGAGTTGAACCCGTCATAGACCTTGCCGAGGTAGGAGACGGTCACCTGGTTGCCCAGGGCCGTCGCCGCGGCGGACGCCACCTGCTCGCTGAGATAGGGGATCGTCGTGCTCGCCGCGGCGTTGCTGACCAGCGTCACCTTGCCCTGCACGGGCTGGTCGGTGCCGCTGGAGAGGATCGCGCTGGAGAAGTCCGACGGGATGGTCAGCACGGCGTAGAAGGAACCGTTCTGGAGCCCCGCGGTGGCGTCGTCCTCGTCGCTGAGGACCCACTTGAGGTTCTCGCTCGGGGTCGCCGGGTGGGTCAGGGCGGCGGTGAGCGAGCGGCCGGCGGCCATGGGCTGGGGGCTGGTGATGATCGTGTCGTTGTTGACGATCGCGACGGGCACCTTGTCGATGTGGTCCTCGCGGCCGGTGGCCGACCAGATCAGCAGGGACGCCGCGACGAGCGGCAGCAGTACGCCGGCCAGGACGACTCGCCGCCAGTGCGGCCCTTGGCCCTTCCGGTCCCCGGGGAGCTCTCCGGTCACCTGGTCACTCATCGTGTGGTCCTCACTGATCCGTCGACGTCGGGAACAGGGGCCTGGTCGGCCGTTGATCGATGGCTCGCAGGCACGAGCATGGGTTCGGTGCTCCCCGACACCACCAGCACGGTGGCCCCCCGGTCCGCCAGAGTTCGGGCGAGCAGCTCCGCGGACCCGCGGTCGACGTCGGGCAGCCCCTCGAGGCCGCTGAGGACGAAGACGTCGACCTCCTGGGTGAGGCCGAGCCCCGCCTCGACCACGGCAGAGGCGATGGCGCCGCCTGCGCCGCGCGGGGTCACCACCGAGGCGAGCTCGCGGACCTGCTGCTGCGCCCGGGCGGCCAGCTCGTCACGACGGCGACGCGACAGGCTGAGCATCCGGACCCGGTCGCGGACCCGGTCCTCGACCGACCCCTCGGACCGGTCCAGCGCCGCCAGGTCCAGCAGCGCGGTGCGCTGGATGACCGCCTCGCGCTGCTCGGGGAGCAGCAGCCCGTCGACGACCAGCTCGCCCCCGGCGGCCGGGCGGCGACCGGCCAGCACGCGGGCGATGGCCGTCGGGTCCGCCCCGGCCGGGACCGCGACGTGACCGACCTCGCCGGCCCGGGCGGCCACCTCCACCACCGGACCGCCCGGCTCCGCGGCGATCTCCCTCGCCAGCAGCATGATCCCGTCGTGGGTCGCCCGGAAGTCGTCGTAGGCGACCTTCCGATGGAGTGCGGCCCCTTCGACGTCGACCTCGGGCAGTCCGCGGGCCAGCCCGCCGGGCAGCCACCATGCGCGGCGGCGCAGGAGCATCAGGACGGCCGGCACCAGGGTCATCCGCACGATGAACGCGTCGACGAAGACCCCCACCGCCAGGCCGAGCGCGATCTGCTTGATCGTCGCGGTGCCGGCAGGCACGAAGGCGATGAAGACGGAGGTCATGATGAGTGCGGCGGCCGTCACCACTCGGGCCGAGGCCCGGAAGCCGTCGTGCACGGCCTCGTGCGGGTCGCCGGAGAGCACGAAGTGCTCGCGCATGGCGGAGACCAGGAACATCTCGTAGTCCATCGCCAGGCCGAACAGCACGCCCATCACGAAGATCGGCAAGAAGCTGACGATCGGTCCCTCCGCCAGCCCCGGCACCACGCTGTCGGCCCAGCCCCACTGGAAGATCGCCACGACCGCACCCAGCGCGGCGCCGACCGAGAGCAGGTAGCCGAGGGTCGCCTTCAGCGGGACGGCGACGGACCGGAAGACGACCATCAGCAGGACCAGCGAGAGCCCGATGACGATGGACCCGAAGGGCAGCAGCGCCGCGCCGAGCCGGTCGGAGGCGTCGATGTTCGCGGCGGTCTGGCCGGTCACCATGATGTCGCTGACGCCGTACTCCTTCTCCAGCGCTGGCGCCTGGGTGCGCAGCTCGGTCACCAGGTCGGCCGTCGCCGGATCGGTCTGGCCGCCCTCGGGGATCACCTGGACCAGCGCGGTGTCGCCGCCCTGGTCCGGCGTCGACTGGGGCACCGCGACCACGCCGGGGACCTTGCGGATCGCGTCGGCGAGGTCGCTGACCGTGTCCTGGGGCGAGGTGCTGGTGATGATGTCGGCGACCACGGCGAGCGGGGCGTTGTAGCCCTCGCCGAACGCCCGGGTGATGTCGTCGTACGTCGTCCGCGCGGGTGTGCCCTCGGGAGCCGTGCTGTTGTCGGGAAGGGCGAGCCGCAGGTCGAGAGCCGGGACCGCGGCCAGCCCGAGCAGGACCACGACCGCGACCACGGTGAGGACCGGGACCTTCGTGACCGTGCGCACCCACCGCACCGCCACGCCGTGCGGTGCCGTGGGCGCGCTCGCCGGCCGGGCGGTCTTCTTGCGGCTTCGCGGCCGGCGCGGCTTCCTCGGGCGCGGCCGCAGCCGCTCGCCGAGCAGCAGCGCGATCGCGGGGAGGAGCGTGAGGGCGACCGACACCGCCACGGCCACCGCGAACGCCGCGCCGGCGCCCATCACGGTGAGCACCGGGATCCCGGCTACCGCCAGACCGCCCAGGGCGATGATCACCGTGGTCCCCGCGAACACCACGGCGCTCCCGGCCGTGGCCAGGGCGCGGCTCATGGACTCGACCACGTCGAGCCCCTCGGCGAGCTGGGCCCGGTGGCGGGACAGGATGAACAGCGCGTAGTCGATGCCGACCGCCAGCCCCAGCATCTCCGCGAGCGTCGGGGCCGTGCTCGAGACGGTGATCCCGTGCGAGGTGACCATCACCGACGTGATCGTCACGGCCACGCCGACCAGCGAGGTGAGGATCGGCATCCCGGCGGGGATCAGCGCGCGGAAGGTCGCGACCAGGATGAAGAAGGAGACGAGCAGCCCCAGCAGCTCGGGCACCTTGCTCGGGTCGGAGGTGTACTTGTAGGCGTCGCCCCCGATCGAGGTGGTCACCGGCGCGGACGCCTTCGGCGTGCCGGCCTCCTGGACCTCGTCGAGGGTCTCGTCGGAGGGCACCTTGTCGGCGAACTGGATCTGGGTGAGGGTCGCGGTGGCGCTCTTGTTGAGCGTCGGGGTGGTCGCGCTCAGGGGGTTGTTGAGCGAGACGCCGTCGACCTTGTCGATGGCCTTGACCAGGGAGGCGACCTCGGCGGCGTTGTCCTGGTCCGTGATCTTCCCCTTCTTGGCCTCGAACAGGATCTGCCCGGCCGCCCCGGTCAGCCCGAACCGCTCGCCGAGCAGGTCCTGACCCTCCTGCGACTGCGTGCCCGGGATCGAGAACGAGTCGTCGTACCGATCACCCAGCGTGGCTGCCGCCCCGCCGATGGCGACGAGGACCAGGAACCAGAGAGCCACAACCATTCCGCGGTGCCTGGCGATGGCTCGGCCCAGGGCGTAGAGGAGAATGGACATCCTGCTGAATCCTCCTCAGCCAGACGAGCCGAGTTATCGTCCGGCCAGCTGAGCCCCGTCACGGTGTGGGCCGACATCGTGGCACAGCAGCGGCCGCACGCGGGTCGCCGGAATTGGCGATCTGGGACGCGGTCGGACTGTCCGGCGTGGCGACTTCTCAGCCGAAACTCAGCCCCGTCAGCAACTGCGCCGGCCCCGGGCGAGTCACACTCGATGACGGACGAGTGCGAGTCCACAGGAGGATGGGGTCATGGAACGCTGTATCAAGGTTCCGGTCTGGAGCCTCGCCGCGACCGTGGTCGCCGCGGCGGCCGCCGGGAGCGTGCTGATGTTCGCGCCGGCCGGGACCGCGGCCACCGGCCACGACGCTGCGGCGCGTTCGGCGCCCGAGTGCACCAAGGCCGACCTGAGCGCCAAGTACAAGGCGACCGACGCGGGGATGAGCCACGTCTACGGCCGGATCATCCTGCACAACGTGTCCGACCATGCCTGCTTCGTCCAGGGGTACGGCGGGCTGTCCTACGTCGGCGGTGGCAACGGCACCCAGATCGGCGCGCCGGCGGACCGCACGCCCAGCAAGACCCCCAGGACGGTCCTCCAGCCGGGCGAGAAGGTGCGCAGCGCGGTGTCCGAGACCTCGACCGCGCCGTACCCCAAGAACGTGTGCCGGCCGACCAAGGTGGACGGGTTCCGGGTCTACGTGCCCGACGAGACGCACGCCTTCTTCATCCCGCACAAGACCACGGGCTGCGCGAACCCCAAGGTGCACCTGCTGCAGCACAAGGCCTACCACTGAGCGAGGGCCGAAGGCCTGAGCGACGTGGTGGAACCGCCGACCCGGCGGTGCTGCTGGGCCCGATCCACGCCGCGGGTCGACGTGACCGGATCGACGAGTTCGGGTACATCTCACCCATGAGTGAGACCGCGCCAGAGCCCGGCCGTCACGCCGCGCCCGACGTCGATCCGACCAGCGACCCGCCGCCGGTGGCGGGCCAAGGCGGGGACCACCGCGCCGACGGCGCGCCCGTGGAGGGCGAGGACGGCGAGCAGTAGCCGGCACCACCCCCGTCGGGGCGAACAGGCCCCGATCGATTGGGGCGCTCGCGGGACCCCCTGAGACAATGAGCGGGTGACCAGCCCGCCGACGTACGCCGACGTCCTGGTCGTCGGCGCCGGGCCGGCCGGGTCCGCCGCGGCCGCCTGGGCGGCCCGGGCGGGCGCCGAGGTGGTGATCGCCGATGCGGCGGTCTTCCCGCGCGACAAGACCTGCGGCGACGGGCTCACCCCGCGCGCGGTCGGCGAGCTGCAGCGGCTGGGCCTCGAGGACTGGCTGCGCGCGCACACGGTCAACAGGGGGCTCCGGGCCCACGGTTTCGGCCAGACCCTGCTGCTGCCATGGCCCGGCGGCACGCTGCCCGACTGGGGCTCGGCGGTGGCCCGCACCGAGCTCGACGACCACCTGCGCACCACCGCGATCAAGGCCGGTGCCACGGCGGTGGACGGCGTCCGGGCGGTCGACGTACGCCGGGCCGGCGGCCGGGTCGAGGCTGTGGTGTTCAAGACCGACGACGGCCCGCGCGAGATCGGCTGCCGCACCCTCGTGGTTGCCGACGGCGTCCGCTCGCCGCTGGGGAAGGTGCTCGGCCGGGAGTGGCACCGCGACACCGTCTACGGCGTGGCCGGCCGCTCCTACGTCGCCAGCGAGCTGAGCGACGATCCCTGGATCAGCAGCCACCTCGAGCTGCGCGACGAGAACCAGAAAGTGCTGGCCGGCTACGGCTGGATCTTCCCGCTCGGTACCGGCGAGGTGAACCTCGGCGTCGGCACGCTTGCCACCAGCAAGCGCCCCGCCGACCTGGCCGTCAGGCCGCTGATGAGGCAGTACGCCGAGCTGCGCCGCGAGGACTTCAGGCTCGCCGGCGAGCTGCGGGTGCCGACGAGCGCGCTGCTGCCGATGGGAGGCGCCGTCACCGGCGTGGCCGGGCCCAACTGGGCGCTGGTCGGCGACGCGGCCGCGTGCGTCAACCCGCTCAACGGCGAGGGGATCGACTACGGGCTCGAGGGCGGCCGGCTGGTGGCCGAGCTGATCGAGCAGGGCGACGACCTCGCCACCGCCTGGCCGGCGCTGCTGCGTGCGCACTACGGCGAGGCGTTCTCGATCGCGCGCCGCCTGGCCGGCCTGGTCACCGTGCCCGGGCTGCTGAGGGCGTTGGGCCCTGCGGGCATGCGCTCGGACTGGCTGATGACCCTGGCGCTGCGCTGGATGGGCAACCTCGTGACCGACGAGGACCGCGACCGCGCGGCCCGGGTCTGGCGCTGGGCCGGCAGGCGCTCGGTCGCCCGGGACGCCCGACCCCCCTTCTCCTGAGCGGCTCGAGCGGCGACCTAGGGTTCAGGAGTGGCTGAACGGCGGCAGGTGCGGAAGGTCCAGCGGGTGGCCGCCTATGCCGTCATCATGCGTGATGACCACATCCTGCTCAGCCGGCTGGCCAAGCGGCTGACCAGCAAGGAGCTGTGGACGCTCCCGGGCGGCGGCGTCGAGCACGGCGAGGACCCGCGCGACGCGGTGGTCCGCGAGGTCCACGAGGAGACCGGGCTCGACGTGCACATCGGGGAGACCGCCCATCTCTACTCCTTCCACCAGCGCAACACCTGGCGGCAGGGCCGGAGGGCGGACGCGCACGCGCTGCGCATCGTCTACGACGGATGGGTCCCGGTCGACAGCCCGGAGCCGCGCACGCTCGAGGTCGACGGCTCCACGATGGACGCCGCCTGGCAGCCGATCGCCGGGGTCCTCGACGGGTCCGTCCCGGTGGTCAGCCTGGTCACCGAGGTGCTTGCCGAGCACCAGCCGTTCCAGATGCAGCGGGTCGCGGCCTATGCCCTGGTCCTGCGCCAGGGGCCGTCCGGCGAGGAGGTGCTGCTGACCCGCAACTCCGCCCGCGGCCCACACCCCGGCCAGTGGACGCTGCCCGGCGGCGGCATCGACCACGGCGAGGAGCCCCGGCAGACCGTCGTGCGCGAGGTCCGGGAGGAGACCTCGCTGCACTGCACGGTGGGCGACGTGCTCGACGTCGGGTCCACGCACTTCGAGGGCACGGCCCCCTCGGGCCGGCGCGAGGACTTCCACGCCCTCCAGATCGTCTTCAGCGCCGAGGTCTCCGACGGGGAGCCCGCGGTCCTGGAGGTGGGCGGCACCACCGACGCGGTCGCCTGGGTGCCGGTGGATCGGCTGGGGTCGGCCGAGCACCCGGTCCGCGATCTCGTGCACACCGCACTGGCCGCCCACCGGCATAGGTTGGGGGCGTGAACGAGACCGTCTTCACCTACGCCGCGCCGGCGCTCAAGTTCGGTGCCGGGGCGTCCGACGAGGTGGGGCACGACCTCGCGTCGTACGGCGCCCGGCGGGTGCTCCTGGTCACCGACCCCGGCGTGATGGAGACCGGCCACCCGTCGCGGATCGCCGAGCACATCTGGCAGCGCGGCATCGAGACGGTGATCTTCTCCCGGGCCCGGGTGGAGCCGACCGACGAGTCGCTCGACGAGGCGATCGGGTTCGCCCGCGACGCGCAGTCGACGGGCCGCACGCTCGACGCGATCGTCGCGGTCGGCGGCGGCTCCTCGATCGACACGGCGAAGGCGGTCAACCTCCTGCTCACCAACCCCGGCGAGCTCATGGACTACGTCAACGCACCGGTCGGCAAGGCCAAGGCGCCGGTCCGCGACCTGCTCCCGCTGGTGGCGATCCCGACCACCACCGGCACCGGCAGCGAGAGCACCACGATCTGCGTCCTCGACGTGCTGGCGCTGCAGGTCAAGACCGGGATCAGCCACGCCGCGCTGCGACCCAGGCTCGCGATCGTCGACCCGCGGCTGACCGTCTCGCAGCCCACCATGGTCACCGCCTCGTCCGGGATGGACATCCTCTGCCACGCGCTGGAGAGCTACACCGCCCGCTGGTACGCCGACTTCGACGCCAAGCAGCCCGACGAGCGGGTGCCCTACTGCGGCGCGAACCCGATCGCGGACATGTGGTCGGAGCGGGCGATGGGGCTGCTGGCCGGCTCGTTCCGCGCCGCGGTCACGGACGGCCACGACCTGCGGGCCCGCGAGCAGATGGCGATGGCAGCGACGTTCGCCGGGCTCGGCTTCGGCAACGCCGGGGTGCACATCCCGCACGCGAACGCCTATCCGATCGCCGGCCGGGTCACCGACTACACGCCCAAGGACTACCCCCAGGACGAGCCGATCATCCCGCACGGCATGGCGGTCTCGCTCACCGCGCCGGCGGCGTTCCGGTTCACCTTCGACGCCGCCCCCGAGCGGCACCTGCGGGCCGCCCGCATCCTCGATCCCGACGCGAAGGGCGACGGACCGGAGGTGCTGGCCGGCGTGGTCACGGCGCTGATGCGGGACCTCGGGCTCCCCAACGGCCTGGCCGAGGTCGGCTACGCCGCAGCCGACGTCGTCGACCTCGTGGCCGGGGCCACCCAGCAGCAGCGGCTCCTGGCGACCGCACCCAAGACGCCCAGCGAGGAGGACCTGGCGCAGGTGTTCGTCGCCTCGATGGAACACTGGTGAGGTGACGGCCGGCCCCGCAGATCTCCTCCAGGAGCTGCGGAAGCGGGGGGTCACCGACGTCGACGACTCGGTCCTCACCCGGGCGCTCTACTCCTCCGACGCCTCGCTCTACCGCGTCGTCCCGCAGGTGGTGGCCCGGCCCCGGGCCGGCGACGACCTCGAGGCGATCCTCGACGTCGCGAGCGCCACCGGCGTCCCCGTCACGATGCGTGGCGCCGGCACCTCGATCGCGGGCAACGCCGTCGGCCCGGGGATCGTGGTCGACACGGTCCGGCACCTCAACCGGGTCCTCGCGATCGACCCCGAGGCGCGGACCGCGACGGTCCTGCCCGGCGTCGTGCACGCCGAGCTGCAGCGGGCAGCGGCACCGCACGGGCTGCGGTTCGGGCCCGATCCATCGACGCACACGCGCTGCACGATCGGCGGGATGATCGGCAACAACGCCTGCGGCTCCCGGGCGCTCGGCTACGGCCGCACTGTCGACAACGTCGTCTCCCTGAACGTCGCGTGGGGACCGGGCGCCACCGACGTCGAGGGCCAGCTCGGCCGGCTCGTCGACGAGCACCTCGGGCACGTGCGGACCGAGTTCGGCAGGTTCTCCCGGCAGGTCAGCGGCTACTCCCTCGAGCACCTGCTGCCCGAGCAGGGCCGCAGCGTCGACCGGTTCGTGGTCGGCTCCGAGGGCACCCTCGCGCTGGTCCGCGAGGCCACCGTGCGGCTGGTCGACGACACCGTCGACCGGCTATTGGTCGTGCTGGGCTACCCGTCGATGGTCGACGCCGCCGACGCGGTGCCCGCGCTGCTCGCGAGCGGCGCGGGGGCGATGGTCGCCTGCGAGGGGCTGGACGCCCGGATCGTCGACCTGGTGCGCGCTCGCGGGAGCGCCGTGCCCGAGCTGCCCCGCGGGGCGGGCTGGCTGTTCGTCGAGGTGGTCGGGGCCGAACGCCGGGCCCTGGCCGACCGGGTCGTCGCCCACGGTGGCGCCCTGGACCACCGGCTCGTGACGCACCCGGCCGAGGCCGCGGCCCTGTGGCGGATCCGCGAGGACGGCGCCGGGCTCGCGGCCCGCAGCCTCCGGACGCCGGCCTACTCCGGCTGGGAGGACGCCGCGGTGCCCCCGGACCGGCTCGGTGCCTGGCTGCGCGACTTCGACGAGCTGCTGGAGGGGCACGGGCTGGACGGCGTGCCGTACGGCCACTTCGGCGACGGCTGCGTGCACGTCCGCATCGACTTCCCCTTCCGGCCCGGGGAGGGCGGCCCCGGGTCGGACGGCGCGAAGGTGTTCCGCGACTTCCTGACCGCCTGCGCGCTGCGGCTGCGCGACCACCGCGGGTCGCTGTCGGGGGAGCACGGCGACGGCCGGGCCCGCTCGGAGCTGCTCCCGCTGATGTACGACGCGGAGTCACTCCGGCTGTTCGCGGCGGTCAAGGCCGTCTGCGACCCCGGCAACCTGCTCAACCCGGGCAACCTGGTCGACCCCGCCCCGCTCGACGCCGACCTGCGGCCGGTGCGCGCCCGGCAGCCGCTGCTGCCGCTGCTGCGGCTCCCGCACGACGACGGGGAGCCCGCGGACCGGTTGGGCAACGCGGTGCACCGCTGCACCGGTGTCGGCCGCTGCGTGGCGCCGTCGACCAGCGGCGTCATGTGCCCCTCCTACCTCGCTACCCGGGAGGAGAAGGACTCCACCCGGGGCCGCGCCCGGGTGCTGCAGGAGGCGATCGACGGCTCCCTGGTCCGGGGGTTCGCCGACCCGGCGGTCGCCGAGGCGCTCGACCTCTGCCTGGCCTGCAAGGGCTGCGCGTCGGACTGCCCGACCGGCGTGGACATGGCGACGTACAAGTCCGAGGCGCTCTACCAGAAGCACGAGGTCGAGGGCGTGCGCCGCCCGCGCAGCCATCGGCTGCTCGGCCGGCTGCCGTGGTGGGCGGACCTGGCCGCGCCGGCCGCCCGGGCCGCCAACCGGATGGTGCGGCTGACGCCCGTGGCGCGGCTCGCCAAGGCGGCGGCAGGCATCGACCCGCGGCGCTCGATCCCGGCCTTCGCGCCGCGGACCCTCCGCAGGAGCGCACCGACGGGACCCGTTGGCGGCAGGGCCCCGGACGTGTGGATCTGGGCGGACTCGTTCAGCGACCACTTCTTCCCCGGCAACGGGCACGCCGCGATCCGCTACCTGGAGTCGGTCGGCCTCACCGCGCGCGTGATCCCCGACGACGCCTGCTGCGGGCTCACCTGGATCACCACCGGCCAGCTCGACCGGGCGCGGGAGATCATGGCCGGCACGCTCGCCACGCTGAGGCCCTACGTCGACTCGGGTGTCCCGGTCGTCGGCCTGGAGCCGTCGTGCCTGGCCACGCTGCGCAGCGACGCCGCCGAGCTCGTCGGCGACCCGCCCGACGTGATGAGCCTGGCCGAGCTGGTCGAGCGCGAGCAGCTGCCGCTGCCGGACCTGTCGGGCGTCGAGGTGGTGGCGCAGCCGCACTGCCACCACCACGCGGTCATCGGCTGGGCGACCGACCAGCGGCTCCTCGAGCGGGCCGGCGCCACGGTCACCCGGGTGGCCGGCTGCTGCGGGCTGGCCGGCAACTTCGGGATGGAGAAGGGGCACTACGACGTCTCGGTGGCCATCGCGGAGACCCACCTGCTCCCCGCCGTACGCGCCCACCCGCGGGCGGTCGTGCTCGCCGACGGGATGTCCTGCCGCGTCCAGCTCGACGACCTGGCCGGTGTGCCCGCCCTGCACCTGGCCGAGCTGCTCGCGTCCCCGCCTCAGCCCGCCCGGCGGTAGCGGCCGTCGAAGGCGACGGTCCACGTCGCTCCGTCGTCCTTGGAGGTCTCCCAGAGCTGGCGGACGCCGTCGCCCTCCGCGGTCCAGGTGATCCGCTGCTGGGCGTCGGCCGTCACCCCGGTGAGGACCATGGCGCCCTCGCACACGTCGCCGTCCAGGAGCAGGATGCCGCCGGTCGAGTCGATCCAGGTCTGGTGCCAGCACGAGCGCTCGGGGTCCCAGGAGTTCAGGCTGTGTCCCTCGACGCCGCCGTCGCCCCGCCAGTGCTCGGCGAGCGCTCCGGTGTCGTACGGCGCGGTGATCGAGTTGCGCCCGACGTGCTTGCCGTCGGGGTCGAACACGTCCCATTCCCCGAGCCAGAAGTCGAAGGCGTGGGCGTCGTCGGTCATGACAAGACCGTGGCACCCGCCCTCGCGCGAGGACGAGGGCGCCGGGCAACTCGTGACCGGCCCGGGACCGTTCCGTGACCTGCCCCGTGCCGCGGGCCTGACCCGAACGGGCCACCCCGAGAGGGCCCGGAGGGGTCAGGGCGCGGTGGCGCGGCTGGCCCTACAGTTGCTCAACCGTCCGCACGTGGCTCGGGCACCTGGTCCTTGGGGGGAGGACCGATGGAGATGCTCCGGTTGCTGCGCGGCCTCGCCGCGCTCACCACGTTCGCGTCCGTGGCACTGCTCGGGGCGGTGCTCGCGCCGGCAGAGGCAGCCGACCAGCCGGTGGTCGTAGGGCCTTGGACGATCACGGCGGCCTTCCAGAGCGGCGACAAGGGTGCCAGCTTCGCCGCCAAGAAGTGGCACCTCGCCTTCGGTGATGCGTGCTCCGCCGGTGCGGCCTGCCAGGTCCAGGGGAGCACCGGGCTGGGCGAGTCGGACTCGATGTCGCTGGCGACCGGTGCCGACGGCTTCCAGATCACCCAGCACTTCGACCTGGAGTGTCACGACACCGTGACCGGTGAGACCACGACGACCCATGGCGCCGACTACGACCTGACCGCGACTTTGACCGCCACGAAGGTGGAGGAGGTCGACGGCACCAGCTACGTGACCGAGCTGACCGGGACGATGGTCGAGGCCGTCGTGATCAACGCTCGGGGACGAGCGGAGGACTGCACCACCCCCAGCGGGGGCTTCGAGGAGCACGCCCGGTCGACCCTGACCGGCACTGCGGACGCGCTGCCCGCTCCCTCGGCCGGGGCGCCGTCCGAGCCCGTCGGCCTGGGACCGTCGTCCACCGGCACCGCCGCCAACGGCTCCGGCACCATCGCCGGCTTCACGCTTCCGCTCGGCAGCGAGGCCGAGCGCAGCGTGGCGGCCGTGGACGCCGGCCGGCGCTCCTCGTTCCCCGGTGCCGTCGTGGTGCCCTCGGAGTCGCTGAGCACGGTCGTGGACCGGCTGCCCCAGGACCTGCTCCTCGTCGGGATCCTCGCACTGCTGATCGTCTTCCCGGCGCAGGTCTTCAACAGCACCTACGAGGAGAACCACGAGCGGGTCGAGCGCACCTTCGGCCGGCTCCGCCGCCGGCGCGCACCACCGGCCGAGGAGCAGCCGGCGGCCGGACCCGGCCGGGTCCGCCGGATCGTGGTCTTCCTCGTCAGCGTCGTGCTGGGCACGCTGCTCGGTGGGCTGCTCGACCCGAACTTCGGCGCCGACCGGCCGACCACCGCGCTGCTGGTGGGTGTGTTCGTCGCCCTGCTGGTCGCGGTCGGGGTCGCGGTTGGTTCCGGCTGGCTCTTCCGCTCGGTGCGCCACCTCTCCCGCGACTGGTACCTGCGCGCCATCCCGAGCGGGCTCGTCGTCGGGATCGTCTGCGTGCTCGTCTCGCGGCTCACCCACTTCGCGCCGGGCTACCTCTACGGCGTGCTGGGCGGGGCGGTCTTCGCGGGCGCGCTGGCCAGGCGCACCGAGGGCGGGGCCGAGACCGTGACGATGCTGGGCGGGCTCGTCGTCGCGCTCGGGGCGTGGGTCGCCTTCGAGCCGGTCGCGCACGCCGCCAACTCGGCCCACCCGAGCCTCGGCGTGCTCGTGGCGGACTCCTTCCTCGCGGCCCTGTTCGTCGGCGGCATCGAAGGGATGCTGTTCTCGCTGATCCCGCTGCGGTTCCTGCCCGGGCACCGGGTCAAGCAGTGGGGCTGGGTGCCGTGGGCGCTGCTCACCGTGCTGACGGCGTACGTCTTCGTGCACGTCCTGCTCACGCCGGCCTCCGGCTATCTCGGCCGATCGACCGCGGCGACCACCAACCTCACGATCGCGCTCTTCGCCGGCTTCGGGGTGTTCTCCATGGGCTTCTGGGCCTGGTTCCGGTTCCGCCCCGACAAGCCCGAGGAGCGGGGGCCCGAGCCCGGGCCACCGCAGGAGGGCCTCGAGCGCGTCCCCGCATCGGAGCCGGTGGTGGCGTCGTGAGCGCCCGACGAGGGGCCCGGCTGCTGGTGGGCTGCGCCCTCGGCACGGTGCTGCTGGCGGGCTGCGGCGACGAGCCCGCCCTCGACGTCTCGGCGGTCGAGTCCTACCTCGCCGCCAGCCAGGCGACGACGTACGGCGCCGGCGCCGACGTGGGCAAGGCGCACTGCGCCGGGCACCCGGCCCTGAAGGAAGGGATGACGGTGCGGTGCACGCTCGACGTCTCAAACACCTCCGTGCCCTACCGGCTGACGCTGCACCACGTGCACGCGCGCAAGGTCGCGGTCGCGGTGGCGCTCGACGCCGTGGTGCTCGACGCCGGTGACATCGGTGACTTCGTGCGCACGCAGCTGCCCAAGAAGTTCGCCGACGCTGCGGTGGACTGCGGAGGGGCCTACGTCGTCACCGACGTCGGCAAGACGGTGGAGTGCACGGTCTCCTCGGGTGCGCAGACGCAGTCGGTCGTCGTGACGGTGGAGGACGCCGAGGGCCACGTCTCGCTCACCTGAGCCTCCTAGACTTTCGGGGTGAACCCGCGCCACCGCCGCCTGATCATCCCCGTAGCGCTGGTGGCGCTCCTCCTGGTCGTCGTCATCGCGGCGGTGCTCTGATGGCCCAGAAGGCGGAGAACGTGCTGCGCGCGCTGGCCCAGGTCCGCAGCCGGCTCCTGGAGCCCGAGACCATGGTCCGCGCCGTGGCGTCGGGCCGGCAGAAGGGCTCGACGCCTCGCTGGCGCCGGGTCGAGCTGAGGTACGTCGACCTCAAGGCCGGCCGGCACCTCCAGGTCACGACCTACGACGAGACGCAGGCTCACACCGCCAACCACGCCGGAGCGGCGGCGCGGGACGCCGTCGACGACCTGCTGGACGAACCGTTCGGCAGCTGGCACGTCGAGACCACGGCCGAGACCGTGCAGCTGCGGGTGACCAGGAAGGGTGCGCTGCTGCACGTCGCCGAGCGCTCCACGCCGGTCGAGGTCGACCGGGGCCACGACCGGGACAAGGCGCGCCTCCTGCCCGAGGACGACCCGCTGTTCCGGGCGCTCGGCCTCGCCGATGCCGAGGGCCGGCTCAAGCCCAACCGGCGCGACAAGTACCGCCAGGTCGAAGAGTTCCTGCGGCTGCTGGACGCCGCCGTCGGCGAGGCCGTGGACAAGGGCCAGCTGCGCACGCCCACGGCCGAGGACCCCCTCCGGGTGGCCGACCTCGGCTGCGGCAACGCCTATCTGACCTTCGCGGCCGAGCAGTACCTCGCCGGCACCCGCGGCCTGCCCGTCAGGCTGGTCGGCGTGGACGTGAAGGAACAGTCCCGCGAGCACAACGAGAAGGTGGCACGCGAGCTCGGGCTGGACGCGGAGTTCGTGGTGGGCACGATCGGCGGAGTCACGCTCGACCCTGCGCCGGAGGTGGTGCTGGCCCTCCACGCCTGCGACACCGCGTCCGACGAGGCCCTGGCCCGCGCGGTCGAGTGGCAGGCCGCGCTGGTGCTGGCCGCGCCCTGCTGCCACCACGACGTGGCCGCCCAGCTCCGGCGGACGCCCACGCCGGCGCCGTACGCCATGCTCACCCGGCACGGCATCCTCCGGGAGCGGCTGGCAGACACCCTGACCGACGCGCTGCGGGCCACGCTGATGCGGCTGCAGGGCTATCGAGTCGACGTCGTGCAGTTCGTCGAGAGCCAGCACACCCCCCGCAACACCCTCCTCCGCGCCACCCGCACCGGAGCGCCGGTCACGGGCGGCTCGCTGCGGCGCGACTACGACGAGCTGGTCGAGGCGTGGGGGATCCGCCCGAGGCTGGCCGAGCTGCTCGATGCTTGACCGGGTCGTCACCGGCCTGGTCGCCGTACCCTTCCTGCTCGGTGCGGCCGCGTCCCCGGTCGACAAGGCCCAGGTCGTCCTCTCCTTCCGGGACGCCGACATCGTCGAGTCCAGCGGCCTCGCGGTCGTCGGCGGCCTGGTGGTGACCACCAACGACTCCGGTGACACGGGACGGGTCTTCACCGTCGACCCCGAGACCGGCCGGACCGTGGGCGTCACCGGGTGGGGGAACGACCCCACCGACGTCGAGGCGCTGGCGCCGCTCGGGGACCACGAGGTCTGGGCCGGGGACATCGGCGACAACACCGAGAGCCGCGACACCATCCAGGTATCGCCGGTCCCCGTCGGTCCGGGGGACAAGGACGTCGACGCGCCGGTCTACGACCTCGCCTATCCGGACGGCCCGCACAACGCCGAGACGCTGATGAGCGACCCCACCACCGGCCGGCTCTACGTCGCCACCAAGGGGGTCCTCGGCGGGACCTTGTACGCCGCTCCGGCCCGCCTCTCCGCCGACCACGTCAACGAGCTCGAGCCGCTCGGCGACGTGCTGCCGATCGCCACCGACGGCGCCTTCCTGCCCGACGGCAAGCACCTCGTCGTGCGCAACTATGCCGCGGCCGCGGTCTATGCGTTCCCGTCGATGGAGAAGGTGGCCCAGCTCAGGCTGCCCGACCAGCCCCAGGGCGAGGGGATCGCGGTCGAGAGCGACGGCAGCACGGTGCTGCTGAGCTCGGAAGGGGTGCACTCCGACGTGCTCCGGGTGCGCCTGCCGGCGCTCCCGGACACTGCGAGCCCCAGCCCGAGCCCCAGCCCGAGCTCGACCCCGTCGGCGACTCCCGGGGGCCAGCCCGACCAGGCTGTGGACGCGCCGCCCACCGCCCAGGAGGAGCGACCGCTGTGGCCGTGGCTGCTCGGTGGCCTGATCGGTCTCGGCTGCGTCGTGGTGCTGGTCCGCTCCCTCCGCCCTCGATAGCCCCCTCCGCCGGGATAGTCCCAGACCTTCCCAACGCATCTGCCGCGGGAGTCGTGTTGGAAACGTCTGGGACTATCCCGGCGGGAGGTTGGCTACCGTGCCGCCGTGCCACGCCTGCGACGTACCTCCCCGGAGCAGCCCGGCTGGTCGCGCCGCCGGTCGGGCAAGGGGTTCGTCTACCTCGACGAGCACGGCCGGAGGCTCTCGGCGGCGGACGCCCAGCGGGCCCGGGACCTGGTGATCCCGCCGGCGTGGGAGGACGTGTGGATCACGCCCTACGACAACGGCCACCTGCAGGCGGTCGGCACCGACGACGCGGGCCGGCGGCAGTACCTCTACCACCCGCAGTGGCGGGAGCGGCGCGACGCCGAGAAGTTCGACCGGATGCTGCTTTTCGGCAAGGCGCTGGCCAAGGCACGCGCACAGGTGCTCCTCGACCTCGCGCTCGAGGGGATGCCGCTCGAGCGGGCCTGTGCGGCCGCGGTCCGCCTGCTCGACCTCGGCTACTTCCGGATCGGCAACGACGTCTACGCCGAGGACAACGGGTCCTTCGGCCTGACGACGCTGGAGCGGCGGCACGTGCGCCGGCTCCGCGACGCGCTGGTGTTCAGGTTCGTCGGCAAGTCCGGCGTCGAGCACGTCGTCGAGATCGACGACGAGGTCGTCGTCGCGGCGATCGAGGTGATGCGGCGGCGTCGTACGCCGGACGACCCGGGCCTCCTGGCCTACAAGGACGGTCGTTCGTGGCGCTCGATCATCCCGGGGCTGGTCAACGACTACGTCCGCGAGACCACCGGCCTGGACGCCACCGCCAAGGACTTCCGCACCTGGCACGCCACGGTGCTCGCGGCCGCCGCGCTCGCCGGCACCGACGAACCGGGCGAGACCAAGACCTCTCGCAAGCGCGCGGTGTCGGGGGCGATGAAGGAGGTGGCGTCGTTCCTCGGGAACACACCCACCCTGGCGCGGTCGTCCTACGTCGACCCGCGGGTGGTCGACTCCTACGAGCGCGGCCGGACCATCGAACGAGCGGTCCAGCGCAGCTACGCCACCACCGACGAGCGCCAGGCCGCGCTGGAACGTGCGACGCTGCGGCTGCTGAGGGAGTATGAATGAACATCACGGTGGTCGAGGGCGACATCACCCGGCAGGAGGTCGACGCGGTCGTCAACGCGGCCAACAGCGCGATGCGCGGCGGCGGGGGAGTGGACGGGGCGATCCACCGCGCCGGCGGGCGGGAGGTCCTCGAGGACTGCATCCGCCGGTTCCCGGACGGCTTGCCCACCGGCGACGCAGGCTGGACCACGGCCGGCCGGCTGCCGGCGCGCTGGGTGATCCACGTCGTCGGTCCCAACCGGCACGCCGGCCAGACCGATCGCTCGCTGCTGACCTCCTGCTACGTGCGGGCGCTGGAGGTGGCCGACGAGCTGGGCGCCCGGACGGTCGCGTTCCCGCTGGTCAGCGCGGGCGTCTACGGCTGGCCGAAGGACGACGCCATCGCCTGCGCGTTGGAGGTGTTCGGTTCGGCCCGGACGCAGGTGGAGGAGGCGCGGATGGTCGCCTTCGACCACGCGACGTACGAGCAGATCCGGGCTCAGCTGGACCGGTCGGCTGGCTGACCGCCGCCGGGGCTGGCGGCGGGTCGAGCGGGGCAGGCAGCTGCGCGGTCGGCTAGAGCCGCTCGACCACCCAGTCGATGCAGTGGGTGAGCGCCTCGACGTCGGACGGCTCGATCGCGGGGTACATCGCGACCCGCAGCTGGTTGCGGCCGAGCTTGCGGTAGGGCTCGGTGTCGACGATGCCGTTGCCGCGCAGCGTCGCCGCGATGGCGGCGGCGTCGATGCCCTCGTTGAAGTCGATCGTGCCGATGACCAGCGAGCGGTCGGCAGGGTCGGGGACATAGGGGAACGCGACCTCGGACCGCTCCGCCCAGCCGTAGAGGTTGTCCGAGGACTGCGTGGTGCGCTCCACCATCCCCTTGAGCCCGCCCTGGCCGTTCATCCAGTCCAGCTGCTCTGCCATCAGGAACAGCGTGGCCACCGATGGCGTGTTGTAGGTCTGGTTGAGCCGCGAGTTGTCGATGGCGAGCTTGAGGTCGAAGAACGCCGGGATGTGCCGGTCGGAGGCGGCGATCCGCTCGGCCCGCTCGATCGCGGCGGGGGAGAAGAGAGCGACGTAGAGGCCACCGTCCGACGCGAACGACTTCTGCGGCGCGAAGTAGTAGACGTCGGACTCGGTCAGGTCCACCGGGAGGCCGCCGGCGCCCGAGGTGGCGTCGATGAGGACCAGCGCGCCGTCGTCGGCTCCATCGGGACGCACGACCGGCGCCATCACGGCCGTTGACGT
This sequence comes from Nocardioides sp., assembly GCF_036274455.1. Classification (GTDB taxonomy): domain Bacteria; phylum Actinomycetota; class Actinomycetes; order Propionibacteriales; family Nocardioidaceae; genus Nocardioides. The sequence continues at coordinate 27,593 of NZ_DASUFR010000124.1, forward strand.
CTCGTTGTGGGCCCAGGCGTAGGCGTCGACGCCCGCCTCGGCGGCGGCCACCGGCCGCGAGCCAGGCTCGCTGGCGATCACCGAGGGCTCGTCGAGCCACGGTGCCGACCGGACCGCACTCACGAACTTGCTCGTGAACTCGCCGAAGGACAGGTGCTGGCTCTTCTGCTCGATCAGCCCGAAGGTCGCGACGTCCCAGAACGCCGTGGCCCCGCCGTTGCCCATGACCACTTCGTAGCCGTCGGGCAGTGAGAAAAGCTCGGCGAGCCCCTCCTTCACCCGGCCCACCAGGTTGCGGACCGGAGCCTGCCGGTGCGACGTACCCATGAGGGAGGTGCCCGTCGCGGCGAGCGCCGCGAGGTGGGAGGGCTGGATCTTCGAGGGCCCGGCCCCGAACCGGCCGTCGCCGGGCAGCAGGTCCGCGGGGATCGTCAATGGCTTTTCGTGCGCGTCGCTCACGCTCGTATTCTGGCAGCCGCAGAACGGCTGAACCCGAGGAGTCCAGATGCCACGTGGTCGCTCTGCGCCCAACGACGACTTCCGTCAGGAGGGGCTGCAGCGCGTGCTGCTGGTCGGCGGCGTGCTGGTCGGGCTGTTCGCCATCGCGATCACCGCCTGGGGGCTGGCCGCCGAGAACTGGGCGCTGGTCGCGGGACCGGTCCTGCTCGTCTTCGCGGCGGCGTGCCTGGTCGTCTCCCGCGACGACGGCAAGGGCCGCTGGTGCCCGGAGTGCGCAACCCGCAACCCGGTGGACGCCGCGGTCTGCCAGAAGTGCGGTCAGCGCCTTGAGTGAGCCCGCACCGCACCTGGAGATCGTCCGGGTCGGCTACGGCCACCCCGACGCGACCCTGCTGATCGAGGAGGTCCAGGCCGAGTACGTCGTCCGCTACGGCGGCCCCGACCACACCCCGCTCGACCCGGTCATGTTCGAGCCGCCGCTCGGCAGCTTCTACGTCGGCTACCTCGACCTCGACACCCGCACCGAGGTGCGAGCGGAGAGAGTCTCGAAGGGCCGCCCGACACCGGTCGCCACGGGCGCGTGGCGGTTCCACGACGAGGTCGAGGCGTTCGGCACCAGGCGGGTGGCCGAGGTGAAGCGGATGTACGTCGTCCCGGCCGCCCGCGCACGCGGCCTGGCCCGCACGATGCTCGCGCACCTCGAGCGGACGGCCGCCGAGAACGGCGCCGAGGCGATGGTCCTCGAGACCGGCACCGCCCAGCCGGAGGCCATCGGCCTCTACGAGTCCTCGGGCTACACGCGGATCCCGTCTTTCGGCTACTACAAGGAGGAGCCGCTGAACCGCTGCTACGCCAAACCACTTCCGGCGCTGCGACGGGGGCCCTAGCCTCTGCGGCGTACCGACACCCGACCCGGAAGGGACGTGATGGGCATCTTCGGCGGCTCCGCGCAGGACGAGGTAGACCTCGCGCACGTCAACGAGCGGCTGGCTCACCTCGAGTCGGCGCTGGCGTCGCTGCAGAGCCAGGTGGCCGCCCTGACCAGCGGTGCGGTGGCCGCCGGGACGCCCAACCCGCTGGCGGGGACCGACCCGGGGAGCGTGCCCTACGGCAACAACCCGGGCGCCGGCGGGGCGTGGCTCGACGAGGTCCGCGCGCTCAAGGCAGACGGCAAGCTGATCGAGGCGATCAAGGCCTACCGCGAGCACACGGGGCTCGGCCTCAAGGAGGCCAAGGACGCCGTCGAGGGGTTGGTCTGAGGAGCGCCGCCCGGTGCTGCTCCCGCTGAAGGTGGCGCGTGGCGTCGCGGACGGATCGGTGACCCTCGCGTTCCGCCGCTGGCGCCGTCAGGACGTGCGGCCGGGCCAGGTGTTCACGACGGCCGCCGGCATGGTGCGCGTCGACGCGGTCACCCTTGTGGACCCCGACGACATCACCGACGAGCAGGCCCGGCTCGCGGGCTGGCCGGACGCCGACGGGTTGCGCCGCCGGCTCGCACCTGAGGGGGAGACCTACCGGGTGGAGCTCTCCTACGCCGGGCCAGACCCGCGGGTCGACCTGCGGGAGTCGGCCGAGCTGAGCGCCGACGACATCGCCGAGCTCGACCGTCGGCTCGACCGGCTCGACCGGGCCGCAGCGCACGGACCGTGGACGCTGCGCTACCTCGAGCTGATCCGCGCCCACCCCCAGCGCCGGGCGCCCGACCTCGCCGAGCTGGTCGGCAGGGAGACGGCGCCGTTCAAGATCGACGTGCGCAAGCTGAAGAACCTCGGCCTGACCGTCTCGTTCCCGGTCGGCTACGAGGTCTCGCCGCGGGGCCTGGCCTACCTGGCCGGCACCACGCGGCGGCCTCCACCGTTGTAATTCACCCGGTTCCGCCGCGCGGTCCCCTGGCCCGGCCTACGGTCCTTGCCCATGCGTGCGTTCCTCGTCGTCGCCGCCCTCGTCGCCGCCACGGTCGCAGGCCCCGCCGCGGTCGCGGACGTGAACGGCGGGGGCATGCCCGTCGAGGACTACGCGTCCTACGACCCGCAGACCGGCTGCACCAAGAAGCCGCGGGTCGGGACCGTCGCGCTCGGCGAGTGGCTGGTGGCGACGTACGGCGGTGCCGGCGGCGCGGTCAACCGGCCCTGCTCCGGCGCCGGGACGTCGGAGCACAAGGACGGCCGCGCGGTCGACTGGGTGCTGAACGCCGAACGCCCGGCGGACCGCAAGCTGGCCCGGGCGTTCCTCAGGGCGGCGTTCGCCACCGACGCCGACGGCAACCAGGCCGCGCTGGCCCGCCGGATGGGGATCATGTACGTCATCTGGAGCGACCACTTCTACCCGGCCTACCGCCAGTTCCAGCCGGAGAAGTACCTGTCGTCCTCCTGCCGCTCCAAGCAGAAGTGCTCCAAGACCCTGCGCCACCGCGACCACATGCACATCTCGCTGTCCAGGGCCGGTGCCAAGGCCCTGACCAGCTTCTACGTCGACCTCGTGCCCGGCCGCGGCGTCTGACCTTCGCAGAGGGGGGAGGATGCGAGGCGTGGACCGCGACGAGCTCCTCACCCTGCTCACCGGCATGCCGGGCGCGGTCGAGGACTACCCGTTCGGCGACGAGGTCGCGGTCTTCAAGGTCGGCGGGAAGATGTTCGCGCTCGTCTCGTTGGACGGCGACCCAGGCGTGGTGAACCTCAAGTGCGACCCGGCGCTGGCGCTGCAGCTGCGCGAGGAGTACGTCGCCGTGCGTCCCGGCTACCACCAGAACAAGAGGCACTGGAACTCCGTGGACCTCGACGGCTCACTGGACGACGAGGAGCTCCGGGAGATGGTCCACCACAGCTACGACCTGGTCGTCGCCTCGTTGCCGAGGGCGAGGCGGCCCTAGCCACTCGTCTGCGACGATCCGGCCCACCCGGCCCGGGTGCGCTCGTAGCGCAGCACCTGCGGCCTGACCTGGCCGACGAGCTCCATCCCGCACTTGGCGAGCACGTGCTGGGAGGCGACGTTGCTGGTGCGGGTCTCCGCCCAGACCGAGTCCAGGCCCACGATCCCGAAGCCGTGGTCGAGCATCGCCAGCGCCCCCTCGGTGGCCAGGCCGCGGCCCCAGGCCCGACGCGGCAGCCGGTAGCCGAGCTCAGCGGTCGTCGGGTCCGCGTCGCGCAGCAGGCACCACCAGCCGACGAACTCCTCACCGGAGGCGGTGGCCTCGAACCCCACCCACAAACCGAGACCGCGCGTGTCGGCGTCCTGCTCCATGCGCAGCGGCAACGCCGCCAGCGACTCCTCGCGGGTCAGCGCCCGCCCGATGATGTGCTCGAGGACATCGGGGTCCGAGTCCAGCTCGACGAGCAGCTCGGCGTGCTCGGCACGCAGCGGCTCGAGCCGGAGCCGGGCCGTGCGAAGGACGGGTCGCATCAGCCGTCTCGGGCCGCCCGCTTCGCCTGCAGCTTGCGCTGCTTGGCGACGAAGCGGATCGAGGAGGCCGCCATGAAGCCCGGGGCCAACCGGCCGATCCGCCAGGCGATCCGGGCCGTTCGTGGGGTGACCAGCAGTGGACGGTTCTCGGCGACTGCGTCGAGGACCTCGACCGCGAGGACGGCCGGGTCGAGCGGGCGGCGGACCCCTTGACCCTTGAGGAAGTAGTCGCGCCCGTGGAACCGGCCCACCGCCCCCTTGTCGAGGATCGGGGTGTCCACGGCCGAGGGGCAGACCGCCGTCACGCCGACCCCGTGGGCCGCGGCCTCCGAGCGCAGCGCGAGCGAGAGGCCCACCACGGCGTGCTTGGTCATGACGTAGGACGTGAGGAGCCCGGCGGCCAGCAGTCCGCCCAGCGACGCGGTGTTGACGATGTGGCCGGTGTGCTGGCGGACCATCACCGGGTAGGCCGCGTGCACGCCGTGCACGACGCCCCTGATGTTGACGTCGATGATGGAGTTCCAGTGGTCGAGGGTGAGCTCCTCGGTCTCGCCGCCGATGGTGATGCCGGCGTTGTTGAACATCAGGTCGAGCGCACCCGCCTCGTCGGCCACCGACGTGACCAGGGCCGCGACCGCCGCCGCGTCGGTGACGTCGAGGGCGACGGCCCGCGCGGAGCCGGGCCCCGTGCACGACGAGGCCACCGACGAGGCGGCGTCGAGGTCGAGGTCGGCGCAGACCACGTGGGTGCCCGCCTCGACCAGCGCCCGAGACAGCGCCGCGCCGATGCCGGACCCCGCGCCGGTGACGATGGCGTTCCGACCGACGTAGTAGTCCGCCGGCTCGGCTACTGGGCCCACTCGGCCCGCCAGCCCTCGACCTCGTCGGCCTTCCGGGCCGACGGACCGGTGTAGATCGCCGACGGCCGGATCAGCCGACCGGTCTTCTTCTGCTCCAGGATGTGCGCCGACCAGCCGCCGGTGCGGGCGCAGGTGAACATCGAGGTGAACATGTTCGCCGGCACGTCGGCGTAGTCGAGGACGATCGCCGCCCAGAACTCGACGTTGGTCTCGAGCACGCGGTCGGGCCGGCGGGCGCGCAGCTCGGCCAGCGCCGCCTGCTCCAGCGCCTCGGCCACCTCGTAGCGCGGTGCGCCGAGCTCTCGCGCAGTACGCCGCAGCACCCGCGCGCGCGGATCCTCGGCGCGGTAGACGCGGTGGCCGAAGCCCATCAGCCGCTCGCCCTTGTCGAGCAGCCCCTTGACGTAGCCCTCGGCGTCGCCTGACCTCTCGACCTCCTCGATCATCGTGAGCACCCGGGCGGGCGCGCCGCCGTGCAGCGGTCCGCTCATGGCCCCGATCGCGCCGGAGAACGCCGCGGCGACGTCGGCACCGGTCGAGGTGATCACCCGGGCGGTGAAGGTCGAGGCGTTCATGCCGTGCTCGGCCGCGGAGGACCAGTAGGCGTCGATCGCCTGGACGTGCTTGGGGTCGGGCTCGCCCCTCCAGCGGATGAGGAACCGCTCGGCCAGCGTGCGGCCCTTGTCCACCTCTCGCTGCGGCACGACCGGCTTGCCGAGCCCGCGGGCCGACTGCGCGGCGTACGACAGGATCATCACCGCGACCCGGGAGAGGTCCAGCCGGGCCTGCTCGTCGCTGATGTCGTAGGTCTGGCCCATGCCCAGCATGGGGGCGAGCATGGCGACCGAGGCCTGGACGTCGGCGCGGACGTCACCGGTGTGGATCGCGATGTTGTAGGGCTCGGCCGGCGGCAGCCCGGGTGCGTAGGTGCCGTCGACCAGGAGGCCCCAGACGCTCTCGAACGGGACCCGCCCGACGATCTCCTCGATGTCGACGCCGCGGTAGCGCAGCGCCGACCCCTCCTTGTCAGGCTCGGCGATCTCGGTCCGGAACGCAACGACGCCCTCGAGACCCTCGTTCACCTCAACCCCGGATACGTCCTCGGCCATGTTGCGCATTGTGCCTCACCGCGATCAGGACGCGAGGTGGCCCGTATGTTGAACATCCATGGACCTCGGCAACTCCTCCGACGCACTCGACTCGGTGGCCGCCGCCCGCGAGGAGTACACCCGCGGCGGGCTCAGCGAGTCCGACCTGCTGCCGGACCCGATCGCGATGTTCCGGCGGTGGTACGACGACGCCCACGCCGCCGGGCTGCACGAGCCCAACGCGATGGTCGTCGCCACCGTTGCTTCAGACTTCGCGCCCGCGGCCCGGCTGGTGCTGCTCAAGGGTGTCTCGGAGGACGGCTTCGTCTTCTACACCAACACCGGCTCGCGCAAGGGCAGGGAGCTGGCCGGCAACCCGCGTTGCGCGCTGCTCTTCCCCTGGCACCCGCTGGAGCGTCAGGTGCGGGTCGACGGCACGGCCGCGCCCCTACCCCGGGAGGCCGTGGACGCCTACTTCTCGGTGCGACCGCGTGGCTCGCAGCTCGGCGCCTGGGCCTCGCACCAGTCGCGGGTGGTGTCGGGCCGAGAGGAGCTGCAGGCGGCCTACGAGGAGGCGGACCGGCGGTTCGCCGCCGGTGACGTGCCCACCCCTGACGAGTGGGGCGGCTACCGGGTGCACCCGGAGTCGGTGGAGTTCTGGCAAGGGCGGCCGGGCCGGATGCACGACCGGCTGGTCTACCGGCGTACTGCCGACGGGTGGCGCACCGAACGCCTGGCCCCCTAGGTCCAAGAGCTCCGGACCTGGTGCTCCTACCGCTCATATGGCCCACACGGGTCATGGGCGCCGGCGTGAGCCGGACATAGCCTCGACGTTCGTGAGAACGCGCCTGTTCAGGGGGAACCCGCGCCTCCTGGTCGCCGCGCTGCCGTGGGCCGCCGGCGTCGTCGTCCTCAAGCTCGTGGCGCACGAGTACGACGCGGAGTGGCTGAGGCTGAGCCCGCTCCTCGCCGGTGCGATCGCCGCCGAGGTGTTCATCCTCGGCTTCCTGCTCAGTGGCACCGCCGGTGACTTCAAGGAGGCCGAGCGGCTGCCCGGTGAGGTCGCCTCGAGCCTCGAGACGATGGCCGACGAGTGCCTGATCACCTACCAGGACATCAAGCTCCCCGAGGCGCGCACCTGCCTCCAGCAGCTGATCGAGATCAGCACCTCGGTCCGGATGTGGCTGATGCAGGACCGCGGCCTCGACGACGTCATGTCCGACATCCGCGCACTCAACGGCCCGTTCCGCGTGATCGCCCCTGCCATCCAGGCCGGCTTCACCACCCGGATGAAGTCCGAGCAGGCCGTCATCCGCAAGCTGGTGATCCGGATGGACACCATGCGCCGGACCTCCTACGTCGCCGCGGGCTACCTGATCGCCGAGGTCACCGCGGTGCTCCTCCTCGGCATCCTGGTCGTCACGGACTTCGAGGACTTCTGGCCCACGCTCTGGGTCTCGGCGCTGATCGCCTACCTGCTCTTCTACGTCGTCGGGCTGATCCGCGACCTCGACAACCCCTTCGAGTACCGCAACGGGCAGCCCGGCGCCGCCGACGTCAACCTCGACGTCCTCGAGCGCAGCGAGGACCGGCTGCGCGCCCTCCTCGGCTCGCTCGACGCGGCCACCGCGGCGGAGGCCGAAGCGGGCACGTAGCCACCGATCATCGAGCTTGTCGAGATGTCCGCAGGGTCGGCTCCCGACCCACGCTGCGGTGATCTCGACAGGATCGATCGGCGGTGGTGCGGTCGGTACCTGCCCTGCGGTGGTCTCGACTGCGCTCGTTCCTCGCGCTCGCCTGCAAAACCACTTGTGAGTGAGTGCTCACTCATTTACGCTGCCGGATGTGCCTGACACCCAAGTACGCCGCGAGCGCGCTCGCCCCATGTCACCGGAGGAGCGGCGTGACCACCTCATCGACACGACCCTGAACCTGCTCCGCGAGCACGGCCGCGCCGTGACCACCCGCCAGATCGCCGAGGCGGCCGGGGTGGCCGAGGGCACGATCTTCCGGGTCGTCGAGTCGAAGGAGGAGCTGGTCGATCTCGCGATCACACGCGCCTTCGAGCCCGGGGCGCTCATCGAGCGGATCGGCGAGATCGACCTGGACCAGCCGCTGCACGCCCGTTTGGTGCAGCTGTGCTCGATCCTCCAGCAGCGGTTCCGCGCCACCTTCGAGCTGATGAAGAAGGTCGGGATGGTCCGCCCCGCCGACCACGTCCACGACAGCCCAGAGGCGGTCGAGCTGCGCGAGTACGTCCACGCGCTCATGGAGGGCGTGATCGGCGCCGACCGGAATCGGCTGTCGGTGTCGGCCCGCGAGTTCCTCCATCGACTCCGGCTGCTCACCTTCGCGGGCAGCCACCCGCACATCACCGACGGCCAGCTGCTCACTCCCGAGGAGATCGTCGACACCGTGCTGCACGGGCTGCTGCGGAGCCAGCCGGCCGAGGAGGAGACAGACTGATGCTGCTGCGCATCCTGCGGACCCACCTCGCGCCGTACAAGCCGTGGCTGGCCGCGATCGTCGTGCTCCAGTTCACCGCGACCGTCGCGATGCTCTACCTGCCCAGCCTCAACGCCGACATCATCGACAAGGGCGTGGCGGTCGGCGACACGGGCTACATCTGGCGCATCGGCGGGGTCATGCTCGCCGTGACGCTGCTGCAGATCGCCTGTCAGGTGGTCGCGGTCGCCTGCGCCGCCCGGACCTCGATGTCGGCCGGTCGCGACCTGCGGGCGGCGGTCTTCCACCGGGTCGGCCGGTTCTCCGGCCGTGAGGTGGCGCAGTTCGGCGCGCCCTCGCTGATCACCCGCACCACCAACGACGTCCAGCAGGTGCAGATGCTGACCCTGCTGACCTGCTCGCTGGCCGTCCAGGTGCCCATCATGATGGTTGGCGGGATCATCATGGCGATGCGCCAGGACCTCGGCCTCTCGTGGCTGCTCGCGGTCGTGGTGCCGGCGCTGTTCCTGTCCGTGGGGCTCGTGGTCTCCCAGATGGTGCCGAGCTTCCGGCTCGTGCAGTCGCGCATCGACGACGTGAACCGCATCCTGCGCGAGCAGATCAGCGGCATCCGGGTGGTCCGCGCCTTCGTGCGGGAGCCGCGCGAGCGGCAGCGCTTCGCCGGGGCCAACGACGGCCTCACCGAGGTCTCGATCCGCGCGGGCCGCTGGATGGCGACGATGTTCCCCCTGGTCATGCTCGTGGTGAACGTCTCCAGCGTCGCGGTGATCTGGTTCGGCGGGCACCGCGTCGACAACGGCGAGATGCAGGTCGGCTCGCTCACGGCCTTCCTCAGCTACCTCATGCAGATCCTGATGAGCGTGATGATGGGGACCTTCATGCTGATGCAGGTCCCGCGTTCGGCGGTGTGCGCCGACCGCATCGGTGAGGTCCTCGACACCGACTCCAGCGTCGTACCTCCCCGTGCGCCGGTCACCAGCCTGACCCAGCACGGCGTGCTCGAGCTCGACGACGTGTCGTTCACCTACCCGGGCGCCGAGCACCCGGTGCTCTGCGACGTCAGCTTCGGCGCGCGCCCCGGCCAGACCGTTGCGATCATCGGCTCCACCGGTGCCGGCAAGTCCACGCTCGTCAACCTCGTGCCGCGGCTCTTCGACGCCACGTCCGGCACGGTCCGGGTGGACGGCATCGACGTGCGCGACCTCGACCCGGAGCTGCTCTGGTCGCGGATCGGGCTGATCCCGCAGCAGGCGTTCCTGTTCTCCGGCACGGTCCGCAGCAACCTGCTGCACGGCAAGCCCGACGCCACCGACGAGGAGCTCTGGCATGCGCTCGAGGTCGCCCAGGCCCGCGACTTCGTCGAGCAGATGCCGGAGGCGCTGGACGCCCCGATCGTCCAGGGCGGCACCAACGTCTCCGGCGGGCAGCGCCAGCGGCTGGCCATCGCCCGGGCCCTCGTGCGCCGTCCCGAGATCTACCTGTTCGACGACGCCTTCTCCGCCCTCGACCTGGCCACCGACGCCCGGCTGCGCGCGGCGCTCCGCCCGGAGACCCGTGACGCGACCGTCGTCGTGGTCGCGCAGCGGATCTCCACCATCCGTGACGCCGACCTGATCCTGGTGCTCGAGGACGGTCGGGTGGTCGGCCGAGGCACTCACGCCGAGCTGCTGGAGTCCGACGAGACCTACCAGGAGATCGTCACCTCGCAGCTGACCGCCGAGGAGGCCGCAGCATGACGACCACCCAGCAGCCGCAGTCCGCCTCCAAGGGTGGCGCAGCGATGAAGGAGACCGAGCGGATCCAGTCGCCCATGGGCGGCGGACCCGGCCGCGGCCCCATGGGCGGGGGGATGGTCGGGCAGAAGGCCATGACCTTCGGACCCTCGGCCAAGCGGCTGCTCCGCCGGATGGAGCCCGAGCGCAACCGCGCGTACGCCGTCGTCGCGTTCGCGTTCTGCAGCGTCTTCCTGCTGGCCTACGGCCCCCGGGTGCTCGGCCACGCCACCGACCTGATCTTCGACGCGTTCCTGGCCCGCCGCCCGGTGGACTTCCACGCGGTCCGCAACACCCTCCTCGAGGTCCTCGCGATCTACGTCGCCGGATCGGTGCTGGCCTGGATCCAGGGCTACTTCCTCAACGACGTCGTGCAGGGCACCGTCCGCCGGATGCGCTCCGACGTCGAGGACAAGATCAACGCGCTGCCGCTGGAGTACTTCGACAAGCAGCCGCGCGGCGAGCTGATGAGCCGGGTCACCAACGACATCGACAACATCAGCCAGACCCTCCAGCAGACCATGAGCCAGCTGCTCACCTCGCTGCTCACCGTGGTCGCGGTGGTGTCGATGATGTTCTGGATCTCGCCGACGCTGGCCCTCATCGCGCTGGTCTCGGTGCCGGTGTCGATGTACGCGACGTCGCGGATCATGAAGCGCTCGCAGGGCCAGTTCATCGCCCAGTGGCGACGCACCGGCAAGCTCAACGCGCACATCGAGGAGACGTTCTCCGGGCACTCGCTGGTGACCGTCTTCGGCCGCCGGGCCGAGGTCGAGCGCGAGTTCGCCGAGCAGAACGACGCGCTCTACGAGGCCTCGTTCAAGGCGCAGTTCGTCAGCGGCCTGATCATGCCCACGATGATGTTCATCGGGAACCTCAACTACGTGGTCGTCGCGGTGGTCGGCGGGCTGCGGGTCGCCCACGGGTCGCTCACGCTGGGCGAGGTGCAGGCGTTCATCCAGTACTCGCGCCAGTTCACCCAGCCGCTGACCGCGGTCGCGTCGATGATGAACCTGCTGCAGTCCGGGGTCGCCTCGGCCGAGCGGGTCTTCGAGCTCCTCGACGCCGACGAGCAGGTCCCCGACAGCACCACCGAGTGGCCGCCCGCGGGTCGCGGCGAGGTGCGGTTCGAGCACGTGTCGTTCAGCTATGACCCCGACAAGCCGTTGATCGAGGACCTGTCGCTGGTGGCCAGCCCCGGCCACACCGTCGCCATCGTCGGACCCACCGGCGCCGGGAAGACCACGCTGGTCAACCTCGTGATGCGGTTCTACGAGCTCGACGGCGGACGGATCACCCTCGACGGCACCGACATCACCGAGATGCCGCGCGCGGCACTGCGCGGCCAGATCGGCATGGTGCTGCAGGACACCTGGCTGTTCAAGGGGACGATCCGCGACAACATCCTCTACGGCCGCCCCGACGCCACCGAGGAGCAGCTGCTCGAGGCCGCGCGGGCCACGTTCGTGGACCGGTTCGTGCACTCGCTCCCCGACGGCTACGACACGCTGGTCGAGGAGGACGGCGGCAACCTGTCCGCAGGCGAGCGGCAGCTGATCACGATCGCCCGGGCCTTCCTCTCCGACCCGGCGCTGCTGATCCTCGACGAGGCCACGTCGTCGGTGGACACCCGGACCGAGCTGCTGCTCCAGCACGCCATGGCGGCGCTGCGCACCGACCGGACGTCGTTCGTGATCGCGCACCGGCTCTCCACGATCCGCGACGCCGACCTGATCCTGGTGATGGAGGACGGCAGCATCGTCGAGCAGGGCAACCACGACACGCTGCTCGCCGCCGGCGGCGCCTACGCCCGGCTCTACCAGTCGCAGTTCGCCGCGGCCGTCGCCTGACCCGCTCCGTTGCGCCGGACAACCCCGTTGCGGAGCCTTGGGCCGCCGACCTACGCTCGTCGTACACGGGAAAGGAGGTGGTCCGAAGAATGAATTCTTTCAGGACGCGTGAGGTGGCTGCCCGCTAGCAGCCCCAGCAACACGACGGGTGGAATCGCCCGTCGAGCTGCTGGCGAATCCCAAGCAGCTACCCGACCCGCAGGCGAACCGGGAACGTCCCCCGGTGCGGTGCCCAGGCTCCGGCCGAGGCGCCACGCCTGCGGGTCGTTGCATGTTCGGCCCGGCGGGATAGTCCCAGACCTTCCCAACGCTCCTTGCGCGAGGGGCACGTTGGGAAGGTCTGGGACTATCCCGCCCTGGGGGTGATCCGGGTCTCTTTGGTTGCCAAGTGTCAACTTTCTGGAATACAGTTGACTCTTGCAACCTTATGCATGACGTGACCCGGACCGCACCAGACGTGGATGAGACTCCCTTGACCCAGACCGCATCTCCCAGCTCCCTCCAGGAGGCGTCCGCAGAGACGTCCGGCCAGATGTCGCACCGCGAGGTGCTCGAGGCGCTGTCCGGCCTCCTGCTCGCGATGTTCGTGGCAATGCTCTCCAGCACCGTCGTGACCAACGCCCTGCCGCGGATCGTCGAGGACCTGCACGGCAGCCAGACCGGCTACACGTGGGTCGTGGTGGCCACGCTGCTGGCCATGACCGCGACCACCCCGATCTGGGGCAAGCTCGCCGACCTGTTCAGCAAGAAGCTGCTCGTCCAGTCCGCGCTGGTGATCTACTCCGCCGGCTCGCTGATCGCGGCCCTCGCGCCCAGCATGGGCGTGCTGATCGGCGCCCGAGTCGTCCAGGGCCTCGGTGTCGGTGGCCTGACCGCGCTCGTCCAGGTGGTCATCGCCACCATGGTCAGCCCGCGGGAACGAGGCCGCTACTCCGGCTACATCGGGGCGGTCTTCGCGCTGGCGACCGTGTCCGGGCCGCTCATCGGTGGCCTGATCGTGGACTCGCCGCTGGGCTGGCGCGGCACCTTCTTCGTCGGGCTGCCGATCGCGATCGTGGCGTTCGCGGTCCTGCAGGCCAAGCTGCACCTGCCGGTGGTCAAGCGGCCGGTCGACATCGACTACCTCGGCGCCACCCTGATCATCGGTGGCGTCAGCATCCTGCTGGTCTGGGTCTCGCTGGCCGGCACCCAGTTCGCCTGGCTCTCCGCGGCCACCGTGGCCATGGTCCTCGGCGGTCTGTTGGTCCTCGCGGCGGCGGTGTACGTCGAGGCGCGGGTCGCCAGGGAGCCGATCATCCCGCTGCGGCTCTTCAAGGACCGCACCACCGCGCTCGCCACCGCCGCGTCGGTGCTGATCGGCGTCTCGATGTTCGGCGCCACCGTCTACCTCAGCGAGTACTTCCAGAACGCCCGCGGCATGAGCCCGACCGGGGCCGGCCTGATGTCGGTCGCGATGGTCGGCGGGCTGCTCGTCTCGAGCATCGTCACCGGCAAGATCATCAGCGACACCGGCGTGTGGAAGCGCTACCTCGTCGGAGGCATGGTCCTGGTCGTCATCGGCCTGGGGCTGCTCGGCACCATCGACGCGACCACGCCGCTGGTCGAGATCGGCGCGTTCATGGCGGTGCTCGGCATCGGCCTGGGCGCCACCATGCAGAACCTCGTGCTCGCCGTCCAGAACAACACCGCCCAGGCTGACATGGGTGCTGCCAGCTCGGTGGTCGCCTTCTTCCGGTCCCTCGGCGGCTCGATCGGCGTGTCCGCTCTGGGTGCGGTGCTCAGCCACCAGGTCACCCAGAAGGTCACCGAGGGGCTCACCGCCATGGGCATCGATGCCAGCCACCAGAGCGGGTCGATCCCGGACCTCGGCTCCCTGCCCGCGCCGATCGTCGCGCTCTACCAGACCGCGTTCGGCGAGGCCACCGGGCACCTGTTCCTCGTCGCCGCGCCGTTCGCGTTCCTCGCCCTCGTCTGCGTGTCGTTCATCCGGGAGGTGCCGCTACGGACGACCCTGGACCGCGAGTTGCCCCAGAATGCCAGCATGGAGGAGAGCGTGGAGACCAGCGGACTGAGCGAGGCGGTGCTGCGATGACCAGCCGGGCAGACTCCCTGCGCCACCTCGAGCGCGAGGTCGGCGTGCTCATCCGCCGGGTCAAGCGGGTCATCGGCGAGCGCGCCCGGGCGGTCCACGAGGACCTCCAGCCCGCGTCCTACCTCATGCTCTCCTGGCTGGCCGACGAGGGCCCGGTCCGGGCCTCGGCGATGGTCGAGCGGTTCGCGATCGACAAGGGCGCGATCAGCCGTCAGCTCCAGCACCTCGACGACCTCGGCCTCGTCGTCCGTACGCCGGACCCGGACGACGGCCGCGCCACCCTGGTCGCCGCCAGCGACGATGCCCGGCGCCGCCTGGCCGACGTGGCCGAGCACCGGCGCAAGTGGCTCGACGAGCAGCTCGGCGACTGGACCTCCGAGGAGCTCGAGACCTTCGCGACGATGCTCGAGCGCTACAACCTGTCGCTCAACGCCTGAGTCCTAGGCGAGCCAGGCTGCGGTGTCCGGCGGCAGCAGCCGACCGGTCAGCTCGCCGCTGGCGACCACCACCTGGCCCGCGGGCAGCTCGACCGCGTCGGCGCCGGCGTTGAGGACGACTGTGAGCGGCCCTCGGGTGAACGCGAGCACGTCCCTGCCCGCGTCGAGCAGCTCCACCTCCTCGGTGGCGTCTAGCGCGTGCTTGCGTCGGGCGGCCAGGGCCGCCTTGTAGAACGCCAGCGTCGAGTCCGGGTCCTGCTCCTGCGCGGCGACGGTGAGCTGTGCCCAGTCCGCCGGCTGCGGCAGCCAGGGCTGGCCGGTGCCCGGGCCGAAGCCGTACGGCGGACGGTCGCCGGACCACGGGATCGGCACCCGGCATCCGTCGCGCCAGTCGGTCCCGGTCCGCTTCCAGGCCGGGTCCTGGCGCAGCTCCTCGGGGACGTCGACGTTCTCCAGGCCGAGCTCCTCACCCTGGTAGAGGTAGGCCGACCCGGGCAGCGCCAGCATCGCCAGCGTGGCGGCGCGCGCGCGGGCGACGCCCACCGGGCCGCCGCCGTACCGCGTCGCGTGCCGCACCACGTCGTGGTTGCTCAACACCCACGTCGGTGCCGCGTCGACCTCGGCCAGGTCCTCGAGGGTGGTGCGGATGACGTGTGCGAACGCGGTGGCCGACCACGGTGCCAGCAGCCACGAGAAGTTGAACGCCTGGCTCATCTCGTCGGAGCGCACGTAGCGCGCCATCGCCTCGGAGTCCTGGGTCCAGGCCTCGGCGACCGTCATCCGGTCGCCTGGGTAGTCGGCCAGCACGCGGTGCCAGCGCCGGTAGACGTCGTGCACCTCGGGCTGGTCCCACATCGGCTCGTCCCGCGACGCGCCCCCGGTGCCGGCGGTGAAGTCCACGCCGCTCGCCGGCTCCTCGTCCAGTGCTACCACCTGGTCGCGCAGGCTCTCCTCCTTGACCAGGCCCATGGCCACGTCGACCCGGAAGCCGTCGACGCCGCGGTCTAGCCAGAACCGCAGCACGCCCTCGAACAGGTCGCCGACCTCGGGGTTGCGCCAGTCGAGGTCGGGCTGGGTGTCGTCGAACAGGTGGAGGTACCACTGCCCGTCGGGCACCCGCGTCCAGGCCGGGCCGCCGAAGACCGAGCGCCAGTTGTTGGGCGGCTCCTCGCCGTGCGGCCCCTTGCCGTCGCGGAACAGGTAGCGGGCGCGCTCGGGCGAGCCCGGCGCGGCCGCCAGCGCAGCCCGGAACCATGCGTGGTCGCTGGAGGTGTGGTTGGGTACGAGGTCGACCATGATCTTGAGGCCCAGCCCGTGCGCGGACGAGATCAGCTCGTCGGCGTCGGCCAGGGTGCCGAACAGCGGGTCGACGTCCTCGTAGTCGGCGACGTCGTAGCCGTGGTCGTGCTGTGGCGAGGTGTAGAACGGCGTGAGCCAGAGCGCGTCGACCCCGAGGTCGCGCAGGTAGGGCAGCCGCGAGGTGATGCCCGGGAGGTCGCCCACACCGTCGCCGTCGTTGTCGGCGAAGCTCCGGACGTAGACCTGGTAGGTCACCGCGTGCCGCCACCAGGGCTGTCTTGGATCGTTCAAAGCCACGGGTGCAGCCTATCGACAGGACAACCGGCGGTGGTCCTCGCAACCTCCAGCCGGCCCCGCGGGGTCACCGGATATCCGGTGACCCCTGAGCTTCTGTACCGAGATCTCGGCACAGAAGCGGATGACTCGGCACAGAAGCCCGGCTCTGCTCCCGGGCGCGCGGGGGACCCGGCCGCCGCCCCGGCCCGGCGCGGTCCGCTCAGTTGAAGTCGGCGGGGTCGACCGCGATCCACACGTGCTCCGCGGCTCCGACCAGCCGGCCGTCGGCGGTGTAGAGCGAGGACGCGCTCATCCGCTTGCGCCCGGACTCCTCCCGGCCCTCGCCCACGACGACGTGCTCGACGCCGACCACGGGCAGCGAGTACAGCCGGGCGGTCATGGTGCCCAGCACCATGAGCCGCTCGCCGATGTCGGCCGCCCAGCCGCCGGCGCAGTCCAGCGCCGCCCAGGTGACCGCGTGGCCGACCTCGCGGGCGGCGTCGCGGTACTCGTGCCAGTCGCCCGCCACACTTGCGTCCGGGGTCCAGGTCGCCGCGACCCGACCGTCGCCAACCGGTCCCGGGAAGACCCGCAGCCCGTCCCCGGGCTCCCGGCCGGTGCCGCAGGAGAAGCAGGTCGGGAACGGGTGCGACGTGAGGCCGGCGTACGACGCCGAGGCGGTCCGGGCGGTGTCCGGCTCGACCGGCTGCACCGGCTCGGGGTCGGAGTCGGCTCTCGTCGCCCGCGCGACCTCGGCGCCGTCCCAGGACGCGACGAGCAGCCCGTCGCTGCGGGTGACGGTCATCGCCACGTCCAGCGGGGGCGGCTGGCTCAGGCGGACGGAGACCGCGGTCCAGTCGTCCGGCGCGAGCGCCGCCAGCGCCCCGCACGTGTAGCCGCCGTTGCCCGACCGCGCCGGGCCGCGGTAGCGGGAGGCGACGACCAGCTCGGTGTCGACCAGGCTCTCACTCACCCGGGCCACGCTAGCGCCGGATCGCCTGCCACCGGTCGAGGGCCTCCTGCCGCTCGGCCCGATGGTCGACGATCGGCTGCGGATAGCCGACCAGGTCACGGGTGTCGGGGTCCGGGTCGTGCGGGTCGGGCACCCGCTCGGGGTCGCGCAGCTCCTCGACCCATCGGCGCACGTAGCTGCCGTCCGGGTCGAACCTCCGGCCCTGGCCGGTCGGGTTGAAGACCCGGAAGTACGGCGCGGCGTCGGTGCCGGAGCCGGCGACCCACTGCCAGTTCTGCTGGTTGGAGGCGAGGTCTCCGTCGACCAGCCAGTGCATGAAGTGCCGAGCACCGTGCTGCCACTCGAGGTGCAGGTCCTTGACCAGGAAGCTGGCCACCACCATCCGGACCCGGTTGTGCATCCATCCGGTGGCCCGGAGCTGACGCATGCCGGCGTCGACGACGGGGAAGCCCGTGCGCCCCTGCTGCCAGGCCTCGAGCTGCCGGCCGGGCCGGTCGTAGCCCATCAGGGCGAGCTCCGGGCGGAGGTACTCGCGGGCGGTCTCCGGCCGGTGGGAGAGGACGTCGGCGTAGAACTCCCGCCAGGCCAGCTCCTTGCGGTAGGTCGCGGCGCCCGCGCTCGGCTTGCGGGCCAGGTCGGCGAGGAGCGTGCGCGGGTGGATCTCGCCCCACTTGAGGTGGACCGAGAGGTGCGACGTGCCGGGGACGGCGGGCCGGTCGCGGTCCTCCTCGTAGTCGTCGACCTTGTCGAGGAACGCAGCCCACCTCCGCAGTGCGGCGACCTCGCCGGCCTCGGGGAGCTCCAGGCCCGGTGGCGGCGCCGCGTCGGGGACGGCGGTGGTGCCGTCCGCGAGCTCGACCCAGCTCGCCCGGGCCGGCGGGCCGACCGGGCCGCGCCAGCCGTGGTCGAACCACGCCCTGCTGTACGGCGTGTAGACCTTGTAGGGGTCGCCGTTGCTGTTGGTCACCCGCCCCGGCGCGACGGCGTACGGCGAACCGGTCCGGACCAGCTCGATGTCCGCCTCGGCCAGTGCCCGCTCGACCTCCTGGTCGCGCCTGGCGCCGTAGGGACCGAAGTCGGCGGCGACGTGCACCCGCTCGGCACCCACCTCCCTGGCGGCCAGCACCACGCGCCGCGTGGGCTCGCCCCGCACCACGCTGAGCCGGGTCCGGCGCTGCCGGAGCCGGCCGTCGAGGGCGCGCAGCGACGCGCCGAGGTACGCGCGGCGGGACGGGCCGGCGGGTCCCCACAGCGCCGGGTCGAGGACGAAGAGCGGAAGCACCGGTCCGTCGGCCACCGCCTCGAGGAGTGCCGGGTTGTCCGCCAGCCGCAGGTCGCGACGGAACCACATCACACTCGGCACTGGGTCAGCCTCCCGTCCGGGCCGGATCGTGGGCGCCCCCGGTACCCCCTCGTAGGACAGAATGGACCAGTGATCACCCCACGAAACCGTGCAGGGCAGGCGCCGCGCGCGAGCGCCGAACGCTTCCGCGGGGACCCCGGAGAAGCATGAGCGACCTGATCGACACCACGGAGATGTACCTCCGGACCATCTATGAGCTGGTCGAGGAGGGCATCGTCCCGCTGCGTGCCCGGATCGCCGAGCGGCTGCACCAGAGCGGCCCCACCGTCTCCCAGACCGTGGCCCGGATGGAGCGCGACGGGCTGGTGACGGTCGAGGGCGACCGCCACCTCCAGCTCACCGACGAGGGGATGCGGCTGGCCACCCGGGTGATGCGCAAGCACCGGCTGGCCGAGCGGCTGCTCACCGACGTGATCGGCCTCGACTGGGAGCTGGTCCACGAGGAGGCGTGCCGCTGGGAGCACGTCATGTCGGAGACGGTCGAGCGGCGGCTGGTCGAGCTGCTGGACCACCCGACCGAGTCGCCCTACGGCAACCCCATCCCAGGGCTCGACGAGCTGGGGGAGTCGACGATGGGCGAGGAGTTCATGCACGGCGTCGAGGCGCTGTCCGACGCCGCCTCCCAGGAGGAGGGCCGGGTCCTGGTCCGGCGGATCTCCGAGGAGATGCAGAAGGACGAGTCGCTGATGAGCGCGCTGCGCCGCGTGGGCGCGCTGCCCGACAAGACCATCACCGTGGTGTCGACCGCGGAGGGCGTCCTCGTCGGCTCCGGCGGCGAGACCGCCGAGATCGTGCCCGAGGCGGCCGACCACATCTTCGTCCGTCGTTTGTGACAGTTTCCGGCTGCGGATCCGGGCTGGACCACTACCCCAGTACTGCTGTTTTCGCTGGCCTCTGGTGCGGTTTGCTCCTAAATTCGTAGGTGGGGACGGACGCGTGGGGTGTCCGTAGCGAAAATCTGGGGGATTTTCACGATGCGTGCTCTGCTGTCGATGGGTAGTCCGACCGACGAGATCCTGGACCTGACCGCACCCGAGAGGAGCGACGGGATCGTCGCCCGCTGGCTGCGCCAGTCGCTGTCGTTCAGCACGCCGGAGCCGGCGTACCTGCTGAACCGGCACATCGAGGGTTAGGCGGCCTGCCAGACCCGTTCAGCCTCGCCGGGCAGCGGCCAGCGCGGTGAGGAACTCGGAGGTTCCTGTGTCGAGCCGGTACGCCGCGAGCTCGTCGCCCCGCGTGGTGCCGCGGTTGACGATGACGACCGGCGTACCGGCCTTGGCCGCCCGGCGCACGAACCGGAAGCCGCTCATCACCGTCAGGCTCGAGCCGGCCACCAGCAGTGCTCCCCCTGTCTCCACCAGCCGGTCCACCGCCGCATAGCAGCGCGCCACCCGGTCGGCCGGGACGTTCTCTCCGAAGAACACGACGTGCGGTTTCAGCACCCCGTCGCAGTCCTCACATCCCGCGACGACGAAGTCCCGCGTGTCGTCGAGCTCGACGTCGCCGTCCGGCCGCACCTCGGCGAGCCGGTGCCGCTCGGCGAAGCCCGGGTTGAGCTCGCTCAGCCGTTGGTGCAGCCGGGTCCGGGTCGTCACCGCGCGGCACGCCAGGCAGACCACCTCGGCGATCCGGCCGTGCAGCGCCACCACCCGGCGCGACCCGGCACGCTCGTGCAGCCCGTCGACGTTCTGGGTGATCAGCAGCTCGGTGTCGATGCGGGCGAGGGCGCGGTGCCCGGCGTTGGG
This sequence comes from Nocardioides sp., assembly GCF_036274455.1. Taxonomy (GTDB): domain Bacteria; phylum Actinomycetota; class Actinomycetes; order Propionibacteriales; family Nocardioidaceae; genus Nocardioides. The sequence continues at coordinate 47,672 of NZ_DASUFR010000124.1, forward strand.
CTCGGCACCCTTCATCCGGCCCCACCCCAGGTGGCTGCGCCCCCAGTAGCGCTGCTGCGCCTGCGACCCGGAGACGAACTCCTGGTAGGTCATCGGCATCCGGGCCGGGCTGTTGGGCCCGCGGTAGTCCGGGATCCCCGAGTCGGTCGAGCAGCCCGCGCCCGTGAGCACGACGAGCGGCCGTGCGGCGAGGACGTCGAGGACCTCCGCGAGCGTGCCGTCGCGCTCCGGCGCGAGTGTCACTGCGCGTACCGCAGCGCCGCCCGCTCGCGCGCCTTGGCCGCCTCCACCTCGCGGTTCTTGGGCGGCGCGGTCGTGACCAGGTCGTCGATCAGATGGCGTACGACGTGGGCGATGTCGTGGACCGCCCGGTCGAAGACCTCCTGGTTGGCGGCCGACGGCTTGGTCGTCCCGCTGACCTTCCGCACGAACTGCAGGGCCGCTGAGGTGACCTCGTCGTCGGTGGCCGGGGGCGCGAAGTTGTTGAGCGGGCGGATGTTGCGGCACATGGCGCCAGAGTACGTCGGCGCATAGACGGCCATAGACCTCCGCAGGCTGGCGATGGGACGGACCGGGCCGCTGGTCGAGCCTGTCGAGACCGCCGCAGCGACGGCACCCCGGGCGAGTCCCGGACCGGGCTGCGGACATCTCGGCGGTCGGCTCGAGTGCCCCCTCTGCAGGATGGTGTGGGACGGGCGCACCGCGGGTCGAGCCTGCCCGGGCGAGTCCCGGCCCGGGCTGCGGACATCTCGACAGGCTCGATGAGCGGCGGTCGGCTCGAGTGCCCCCTCCGCAGGCTGGGCTGGGACGGGCGCACCGCGGCTCGAGCCTGTCGAGACCTCCGTAGCG
>NZ_DASUFR010000125.1:0-7082 GCF_036274455.1 Nocardioides sp.
GACGACGAGCTGGTCGCCGCGTCGCTTGCCGACCTGGCCGAGGCGGCGGGCATCACCGCGGCACCGGTGGCGACGCACGTGCAGCGGTGGGGCGGCGGGCTGCCGCAGTACACCGTCGGCCACCTCGACCGGGTGGCGCGGATCAGGGCCGCGGTGGACGCGGTGCCCGGGCTCGCACTGTGCGGGGCGGCCTACGACGGAGTCGGCATCCCGGCCGTGGTCGGCTCGGCCCGCGCGGCGGTCTCAGCCCTGCCGCGGTCGTAGCTCCACGCAGCACTCGCCGGCCCGCGGGGCGAGCTCGGCCGCCACCCGGTCACCTGCGCCGAGGCCCTCGACCAGCCCCGCGAGGTAGGCGTGGTTGAGCCCGCACACCAGCCCGGGGGCCACGCCGGCCATCGGGTGGAACGGGCAGTTGCGGAGCCGCACCGACCCCTTCTCACCGAAGGGCTCGAAGCCCTGCTGGGCCAGCAGCTCCTCGCTGGCGGCGAGGGCCCGCTCCGGCCCGACCCGGCCACCCCGCAGCCGGGCCCGCTCCGCCGCCCCGATGCGAGCGCCGCGGTCGCGGGCCACCCGGAGCACGGCGTCCTCCGCCCGCTCGTCCGGGCCCTCGCTGGTCACCGCCTCGACGAGGATCGAGGCCAGGAGCTCCGGGCTGCGCTCGGGCACCCGCACGGCGATGTCCTCCTCGGCCGGCTCGTAGCGCCGCGGCGCCCGGCCCACACGACGTTCGGACGGCGGCCCGAACCCGGACCGCAGCACCCCGAGCTCCACCAGCTTGTCGAGGTGGAAGGCCGCCAGCTTGCGGGAGATCCCGACCGCGGCGGCAGCCTCCTCACGGGTGACCGGGGTGCCCGCTGCCCGGACGTGCTCGTAGAGCGCCCGGCGTACGTCGTCGTCGAGCGCCGCGATCGCCGCCACGGCTGCTCGGTCCACGTCGTCCATTAGACCACCATTGGGCCAATGATCATTGGTTCATGAGAGTTTCGGCTTCTCTCTTGACGTCGGCAGCGAATAAAACCAGTCTGTATTGGTGAAACAGAACGGAGCCGCCATGACCTTGATGCCCGCGCTGCGCGTCGTGCCCCCCGCGACGGAGGTGGACCTGGCTGCGGCAGAGCGCGCCGCCGCTGACCTCCTCCACGCCCTCGGCATCGCCACCGACACCGAGAGCCTGCGCGGCACGCCTGGCCGGATCGCCAGGGCCTACGCAGAGCTGTTCAGCACCCACGAGTTCGACCTCACGACGTTCCCCAACGACGAGAGGTACGACGAGCTGGTGCTGGCGAGGTCGATCCCGATGCGTGCGGTCTGCGAGCACCACCTGCTTCCGTTCACCGGCGTCGCGCACGTCGGCTACCTGCCTGGAGAGCGCATCCTCGGGCTCTCCAAGCTGGCCCGCGTGGTCAGCCACTTCTGCGCCCGCCCCCAGGTGCAGGAGCGGCTGACCACCCAGGTCGCCGACTGGCTCGAGGAGCAGCTCGAGCCGCGCGGTGTCGGCGTCGTCATCGAGGCCGAGCACACGTGCATGACGCTGCGCGGGATCCAGGCCAGGGGAGCGACTACTGTGACATCAGCGCTGCGCGGCGTGCTGCGCGAGGACCCGCGTTCGCGGCAGGAGTTCTTCGCGCTCACCGGGACGGAGGCACGGCATGGCTGAGGGTCCCGACAGCGTCGTCATCGTCGGGGGTGGGCTGGCCGGCGCCAAGACGGCCGAGGCGCTCCGTGAGCAGGGCTACACCGGGTCGGTGACCCTGCTGGCCGCCGAGGACGAGCTGCCCTACGAGCGGCCCCCGCTCTCCAAGGGCTACCTCATGGGCAAGGACGAGTTCGACAAGGCCGTGGTCCACCCCGAGGAGTGGTACGCCGAGCACGACGTCGACCTGCGGCGCGGCGTCCGGGCCACTGCGATCGACCGAGCCGCCCACGAGGTCGAGCTCGACGACGGCAGCCGCCTGCCCTACGGCGCGCTGGTCCTCGCGACCGGGTCCGAGCCCAGGGCGCTGCCGGTCCCCGGCGCCGAGCCGCTGACCCTGCGCACCCACGCCGACTCCGACCGCATCAAGGCGACGTTCGGCGCGGGCAAGCGGCTCGCGGTCATCGGCGGAGGCTGGATCGGTCTCGAGGTGGCCGCCGCGGCTCGCGAGGCCGGCACCGACGTCACGCTGGTCGAGGCGGCCGCGCAGCCGCTGCTCGGAGTGCTCGGCCCGGAGATGGGCAGTGTCTTCGCCGACCTGCACCGCGAGCACGGGGTCGACCTCCGGCTTGGCAGCACCGACCTGTCCGGACTCGAAGCCGACGCGGTCGTCGTCGGCGTCGGCGTCCGGCCCCGCACCGAGCTCGCCGAGGCCGCGGGGCTCGACGTCGACAACGGTGTCCTCGTCGACGCGAGCCTGCGCACCAGTGACCCGGACGTCTACGCGGTCGGCGACATCGCCAACCACGACCATCCGGTCCTCGGGCGCCGGGTCCGGGTCGAGCACTGGGCCAACGCCCTCAACCAGCCCGCCACCGCGGCCGCCGCGATCCTGGGCGGCTCGGCCGCCTACGACCGGCTGCCCTACTTCTTCAGCGACCAGTACGACCTCGGCATGGAGTACGTCGGCCATGCGACCCGTGACGACACCGCGCGGGTGGTCACCCGGGGCGAGGTCGAGAAGCGCGAGTTCGTGGCGTTCTGGCTCGACGACCAGGACCGGATCCTGGCCGCGATGAACGTCAACGTCTGGGACGTCCCCGACGAGGTCAGGCCGCTGATCGTCAACCGCACCGTGGTCGACGTCGACAGGCTGAGCGACCCGGACACCCCTCTCGCGGACGTCGGGCGGTAGTCCGGGAACACTGCCGGGTTGTCCCTGCCGGCCGGGACACCGGGCCCGGCACGGTGAGGTCATCGCACACCAACGACCTCCGAAAGGGAACCGCGATGACCACCGTCACCACGCAGAACCCGGTTCGCTCCGACCTGGCCTCGATCGAGACCGGTGACAGCGGGCCCACCACCTCACCGTCCCGCCTCTGGGCGGTGGCCGGCATCGGCTCCGCACTCCTGGGCGCGGCGACGATCGTCACCAGCTCGGCGTCCGGCTACGTCTACCAGGACGACTACAGCCACGGCTCCATCGACGGCATCGCCGGCGAGTTGTCCGACAACGCCGGGATCCTGTTCGCCTTCCACTCGATCACCGCGCTGGGCGCGGTGCTGATGGTGGTGTTCGCTGCCGGGCTGTTCCGGCGGCTGCGCGCCACCGCCGCCGACGGCCTGGCGCCGGTGGTGGCGCTCGTCGGCCTGGCGGGCACCGCTGTGGTGTCGATCATGGGCTCCGGGCTCGACACCGAGTTCATGATGCCCGCCGGTGCGGACACCGCGAGCGTCGACGACGCTTCGGCCGCGATCTACGGCCACTGGGTCGGCACCATCCCGTGGCTCTGGACGCTGGCCGGCCTCGCCGGGCTCGCCCTTTTCGCTGTGTCGCGGTCGCGCGGGGTCCCGCGCTGGCTCGGCATCGTGGGCCTGGTGCTCGGCGGGCTGACCGTCGTTCTCGGCATCTCGCCGCTGGAGTACATGTCCGGCGTCACCGGCGTCCTGTGGCTGCTCGTCACCGCCGTCGGCTTCACGGTCGGCGACCGGTCGTTCCACAAGGCGTCGCACGGCCGGTGAACCACCTCACCCCCGACACGGTCGGCCGGGTCCCGCACGGAACCGGCCGGCCGAGTCACGTCCCGCACAATGTGCCGGTGCGGGTGCCGGGGTCGAACCATCGCGCGGCGTGGCTGGTGCTGCCCGCGCTGTCTGTCCTGGTGCTCGCGCTCACCGTGTGGCTGGACGCCGTACGCCCCGGCGGCGGTGCCGGGGTGGAGCTCGCGGACGGCTACGGCTGGCCGTACGCCGCGATCGGGCTGGTCTTCGGGGGCTGCTGCGCGGTGGTGCTGCGCCACGACCGGCGGCAGGCGTTCGGGTGGGCGCTCGGCTGGCTGGCGCTGTTCTGGGGGGTCGACGGCCTCGCCCAGTCGTGGGTCGCCTACGGCATCCGCACCGACGAAGCGCTCACCGGCGCGAATGCGGCGCTGTGGGTGCTCAACCGGCTCGGCTCGCTGCTGCCCCTGACCGTGGCCGTGCTGCTGTTCATCTTCCCGACCGGCCGATTCCTGCCCGGCCGCTGGGGCCGCGTCGGCCAGGTGACGTGCGTCGTCATGTTCCTGGCCGCTCTGCTCGTCATCGTCGCGCCGGCCTACGACCGGAGCCCCGACGTGGCGCTGCCGCCGGGCGTCGACCTCGACGCAGGCGCGCTCCCGCTCCCGCAAGGCTTCACCGACGCCGCGGTGCCGGTCACGCTGCTGCTGACGGTGGCGGGTGTGGTCATCTCCATGGTGTCCGTCGTGGTCCGGTACCACCGCGCCGCCGGCCTGGAGCGCGACCGCATGCGCTGGCTGTTGTGGGCCGTGGTGGTCATGGCCCTGGTCCTCGCGGTCACCTCGTTCTCGGACACGAGCGTCCTGCGGGACCTGGCCATCTTCGTGATCGCGTCCCTGCCCGCGGTGTCGATGACCATCGGAATCGTGCGGCCGGGGCTGGTCCCCGTGCGCGACCTGCTCAGCGCCACGGTCGTCCTCGGCGTCCTGGGAGGGGTGCTGGTGGCCGTGGACCTGCTCGCGGTCATGCTGGTCGACCGGGTGCTCGGCGACACGCTGGAGGAGCGCCAGGTCGTGGTGCTGGTGCTGCTCCTGACGATCCTGCTCTACGGGCCGCTCCGGCAGCGGCTGGCCGCGGTCGTGCGCCGGCTCGTGTTCGGCGAGCGGGACCGTCCTTACGACGTGGTCGCCGGGCTGGCCACTGCGCTCGAGCAGGCCGACGAAGGTCCGGAGCAGCTGGCTGTGGTCGCCGACGCGGTGGCATCGGCGTTCGGAGTCGGATACGTCCGGGTCGAGGTGGACCGGCCCTCCGGAGAGCGGCTGGCTGCGACGCACGGCACTGCGCCGGCCGAGGTGCGCGCGCTGCCGATCACCTACCGCGGCCAGGAGGTCGGACGGGTCATGCTGCCCGCCCGGGGGCTGCGGTCGCGCCTGTCCCGGCGCGACGAGCAGCTGCTCGCCGACCTGGTCCGGCAGGCGGCCACCGCGGCCCGGACCAGCCGGCTCGCGGACGAGCTGCAGGAGAGCCGCGAGCGACTCGTGGTCGCCCGCGAGGAGGAGCGGCGCCGGATCCGGCGCGACCTCCACGACGGGCTCGGCCCCTCGCTCAGTGGCGTCGTCTACCAGCTCGAGTCGGCACGGCTGCTGGTCGACAAGGACCCGGAGGCCGCCAAGCAGACCATCGGCAGCCTCAGCGGCCACATACAGGACGTGGTCGCCGACGTACGCCGGCTCGTCCACGACCTGCGACCACCAGCGCTCGACGACCGCGGACTGGTCGGCGCCCTCGCCCAGCAGGCCGAGCGGATCACGGGAAGCGGGGGTCCGTCGGTGTCGGTCGACGCCGAGGAGCTCGGTGCGCTGCCGGCCGCGGTCGAGGTGGCGGCCTACCGCATCGCCGGGGAGGCGCTCACCAACCTCACCCGGCACGCGCACGCGCGCCGGGCCACCGTCCGGCTGCACCGCGACGACCGCGACCTGCTCGTCGAGGTCGCCGACGACGGCACCGGCATCGCCGCGGAGGCCCAGGCCGGCGTCGGCCTGGTCTCGCTGCGCGAGCGGGCCGCCGAGCTCGGCGGCCGCAGCGAGGTCACTTGCCCGCCCACCGGCGGGACCGTGGTCCGCGCCTGGCTCCCGCTCACCCACCACCCCGAAGGGACCCGACCATGAGCACCGAGACCGACCAGACCGTCCGTGTCGTCGTCGTGGACGACCACCAGATCGTGCGGGACGGGCTGGTCGCGCTGCTCGGGGCGCTCGACGGCGTCGAGGTCGTCGGCACCGCCACCGACGGCAAGGACGCGGTGCACGTGGTCAGCGAGACCGGCCCCGACGTGGTGCTGATGGACATCCAGATGCCCGAGCTCGACGGCATCGAGGCCACCCGGTTCATCACCGGCCGGACGCCCGCTCCCCGCGTCGTCATGCTGACCATGAACGAGGACGACGACACGGTCCTCAGCGCGATCCGGGCCGGGGCGTCCGGCTACCTGCTCAAGGGGTCGTCGGCGGCGGAGGTGCAGAACGCCGTGCGCGCCGCGGCCGCGGGCGGCATGGTCTTCGGCGCAGCGCTGGCCGACCGGGTGGCGACGTACTTCGCCTCCGTGCGCCCGGCGGCGCAGGCCGAGGAGCCGTTCCCCGACCTCACCGAGCGGGAGCGCTCGGTGCTCGACATGCTGGCCGCCGGCCGGTCCAACGACCAGATCGCACGGGAGCTGTTCGTGTCCGGCAAGACGGTCCGCAACACGGTCTCGTCTATCTACACCAAGCTGCACGCCGCCGGCCGCGGCGAGGCGATCGTGAAGGCTCGGGAAGCCGGCTACGGCCGCGAGTAGCGCTCGTTCAGCAGCTCCCAGACCGCCTCGTCGCGGTCGTGGGTGCCCAGCCCCCGGGTGACGAACGCCGCGGCGTAGTCGCCGATGAACGACCACCAGCCGCTGCTGCCCCCGGCTCCGCCCATGCCGATGTCGTCCTCGTCGACCTGGAAGCCGAGGGTCCAGGTGACCTCGCGGTCGAGCAGGAGGTCGTGGCCGGTCACCTGCGGGCCGACGTACTCCCGGTGCAGCTCCTCGCCGAGCAGCTCGCGGACCGAGCCGTCCATGAGCTGCCCGTAGAAGGTCGCCAGCCCGCGGGCGCTGGCGTGCAGGCCGATGGCCGGGAACGACGTCGTGCGCCACCGCTCGGAGCCGAGGACGACCGGGTCGAGCAGCCCGGGCGGACGGGTCATCGCCGGCCCCCAGCGCGGGTCCTCGGTGTAGGTGCGTGGCCAGTCCGGGTCGAGGGCGACCGGGTCGGCCACCCGGGCGAGGTCGCCCACGGCGACCCGCAGGTGGAGGTCCCAGCCCTGCTCGCCGGCCAGCCGGGCGAACCTCGTGGCGAGCTCCTCGCCGGTGGCCAGGCGGACCAGCTGGTCCAGGAGATGGCCGTAGGTCAGCGCGTGCTCGGCGCACGCC
>NZ_DASUFR010000126.1:0-7513 GCF_036274455.1 Nocardioides sp.
CCCGAGCGGCAGGTCCGTGGCGTGCTCGAGCAGCCGCTGGTTGGGCTGCCCCGACCAGACGTGGTCGTGGGTGGCATAGCGCTCGTCCCAGTAGGCCTGGGTGAACGCCTCGGTCTCGTCCTGCTCTTCCATGGCTCCCCCGGATCCAATGGTGAACGACGGGCAGCGGGGCCGGAACCCCCCAGTCCCGACCCCGCCCTTCTACGGCAGTCGGCTCGACCGGTGCTCTCCGACACGCCGAAGGGCTCGATGTAGGTCTCGTCGGTCACGTGGACCGTCCACCCGTCGCGGGTGCGAGGCCGGAAAGTCGCGGCAGGGTGGCGCGCCGCTGGGCGAGCCTGTCGACACCTGCGCAGGCTGGGCACCCGGTGGCCGTCGGCGCCCTCGGCCCACCCGGGCGGTTCACTTCGAACACGGCGCGGCTAGCGGGCCAGGCTGTCGATCAGGTCTGCGACCTTGGCCTTGATCTGGTCTCGGATGGGGCGCACGGCGTCAATGGACTGGCCGGCAGGGTCGTCCAGGACCCAGTCCTCGTAGCGCTTACCCGCGTAGAAAGGACACTCGTCGCCGCAGCCCATGGTGACGACCACGTCGGCACTGCAGACGGCGGCGTCGTTCAGAAGCTTGGGGGTCTCGCTGGTGATGTCGATTCCTTCTTCGGCCATCGCGGCGACGGCAACGGGGTTGACCTGGTCGGCGGGCTGCGACCCCGCGGAGAGGACGTCGATCCGGTCGCCCGCCAGATGCTGCAGATACCCGGCCGCCATCTGAGAGCGGCCCGCGTTGTGGACACACACGAACAGCACCGTCGGTCTGGCGTCATCCGGCTCGTGGGTCATGGCGCTTCCTCGGAGATCGTCTGACTGGTGGAAGGCAACTGGAGCAGCAGCACCGCTCCCGCACCGAGCGCGCCGCCCAGAAGCTGCATGAGCACGAACGGCGGAACCGAGGACGGTGCGATCCCGGCGAATGTGTCGGACAGGCTGCGCGCCACGGTCACTGCCGGGTTGGCGAAACTGGTGGAACTGGTGAACCAGTACGCCGCGGCGATGTAGCCGCCAACCGCAAGGGCGACGGTCTCGATGCGCGGGGAACCCAGCGCTCCGAACACGATGAGCACGAGGCCGAGAGTGGCCACGACCTCACCGAGCAGGTGGCCGCCGGTGATGCGGTCGTGGCTGGATATCGAGACCCCGTGAAGGTCGAACATGAGGTTGGCAACGACCGCGCCGACGATCCCTCCAGCGACCTGGGCGACGACCAACACAGCGGCCGGGCCTGTGCCGAGCCGACCGAACGCGCACTCGACCAGGGTGACGACCGGGTTGAACGACGCCGAGACCGGCTGCAGCGCGAGGATGAGGGCGACCAGGATGGCCCCAGTGGCCAGGCTGTTCTCGAGCAGTTGAAGCCCGGTGTCGTGGGGAGAGAGCCGTCTTGCGGCGATGCCGGACCCGATCACAGCCGCGACCAGGAACGCGGTCCCGAGGAACTCCGCTGCGGCGCGTCGGACCAGCCTCGGCGCTGGGCGCGGCATCAGACGGTGACCCCGCCCAACAGCGTTGCCAGATCGCGCAAGGCGTTGTCGTTGATGCGGTAGTAGACCCACACGCCGCGCTTCTCGCGTTCCAGCAGGCCCGCCTCGTGCAGCAGCTTGAGGTGGTGGCTGATCGTGGGCTGGGACAGTTCGAAAGCGTCGTTGAGGTCGCACACGCACGCCTCGCCATCGACGTGGGAAGCCACCAACGACAGCAGGCGAAGCCGTACCGGATCGGCGATCGCCTTCACCAACGGCGCGATCCGCTCCGCCGCCTGTGCCGAGAGGGCCTCCCGAGTCACCGGGGAGCAACAGGCGACAGCCTCGACGGGGGTGAGCTCCAACAGCGACTTCGACATGCGTCAATATTGACACTTGTCAATGTCCGTGGCAATGTCATGGACATAGAAGTTCATCTATGTCCATCGGAGGTCACCATGTCTCGCATCCAGCTCGCCCTCAACGTCGATGACCTCGACGCCTCGATTGCGTTCTACTCCAGGCTCTTCGCCACCGAGCCGGCCAAGGTCCGGACCGGATACGCGAACTTCGCCGTCACAGACCCCCCGCTCAAGCTCGTCCTGATCGAGAACCCCGGCCACGGTGGCTCGGTCAATCACCTCGGCGTCGAAGTGGCCGACACAGACACCGTCGACGCTGAGCAGACGCGGCTTGCTGAAGCCGGATTCGCGTCGGTCGATGAGCGTGGCACCACCTGCTGCTACGCCAAGCAGGACAAGTTCTGGGTCACCGGCACCCCCAACGGCGAGTCCTGGGAGATCTACACAGTCCTCGCGGACAGCCCCACGCCGAACGGCGAGGCCGAGGGCCAGGAGTGCTGCACGCACCTGTTGGTCGAGCCCTCCCCAGCCCAGGAGGCAGCCTCCTCGGCCTGTTGCTGAACAGCCTCCGTGCTGCGGGCCTCGTCCCGGCTCCGTGGTTGAGGCAGGTCGTCCTCCTGTGGTGCCCCCGGTGGGGCTCGAACCCACACTGGGCCGCTTTTAAGGCGGCTTCCTCTGCCGGTTGGGATACGGGGGCGCAGTCAGCGTAGAGCCGCGGCTCGACCGAGCACCGCGTCGAGCATCGGCTCGGTGAGCTTGCCGGTGAAGGTGTTCTGCTGGCTCGGGTGGTAGCAGCCGAGCAGGGTCACCTGCCGGCCCGCACCAGTGAGCACGGCTTCGGCGCCGTGGCCGAACCGTGGCTTGGGCACCGGGACCTGCCACCCCATGCCCCGGAAGGTGCGCAGCGTGGCGGCCCACCCGATCGAGCCCAGCGCCACGACCACGCGGACGTGCTCGACGAGCAGCCCGAGCTCCGCCTCGATCCATGGCGCACAGGTGTCGCGCTCGGCGGTGGTCGGCTTGTTCTTCGGCGGCGCGCACCGGACCGTCGCGACCATCCGGGTGTCGATGAGCTCGAGCCCGTCGGTGGCGTCGACGCTCGTGGGCTGGGTGGCGAGCCCCACCCGGTGCAGCGAGGCGAACAGCCAGTCGCCGGAACGGTCTCCGGTGAACACCCGGCCGGTGCGGTTCCCGCCGTGGGCAGCGGGCGCGAGGCCGACGATCAGTACGCCGGGCGTGGTCGACCCCCAGCCCGGGATGGGCCGGCCCCAGTAGGGCTGGCCCGCGAACGACGCGCGCTTGGCCACGGCGACGTCCTCGCGCCACCGGACCAGCCGCGGGCAGGCCCGGCACACCGAGATCTCCGCGTCGAGCACGGCCAGCGTGGCGCCGGCGGCGAGCCGGCGTACTTGCGCGGCCGTGCGGGCGACCGGGGTCTCGGGCGTGGCCGGGTCGCCGGGCCAGCCGGTGCCGGGTGGAACCGGCGACGGGAACGGCTGCCCGGTCGCCGGGTGTGGCAGCTCGGTCAGGTCGCCAGACTAGACAGTGCTGGTGACAGGGCTACGGCGTCGCCTGCATCCCCACCTGGCCGTCGCTGCCGCGGACCTTGTCAGCGGCGGTCGACGCGACCGAGCTCACCTTGTCCTTGGCGAGCTCGGCGGCGGCCGCGGCCTGGTGGGTGGCGGCGTCCTGGGCCTTGTGGGCGACGTCCTGCACCTTCGGGTTCTGGCTCAACCTGCGCGCGCCGGACTTGATCTGCTCGTAGCGCTCACGTCCCGCGCGAGTGCCCAGCACGTAGCCGACCGCGGCGGCGGCCAGCAACGGAAGCTTCTTCATGACCTTCTCCTTCTCACGACGGTGACGGCGACGAAGACGACCAGGGCGATGCCCGCGGCGATCGCGGCCTGCTTGGCGGTGGTCCTCGCGCGGACCTGTACCTGCTCGGTCAGCTCGTTGACGGTGGTGGCCAGCTCCTCGCGCTGGCGCGCGATGTCGGCCTCGATCTCGGCAGGGGTGGCCTTGTGCGAGGTCATCGGTGGTGTCCCTTCACGGCCTCGACGTCCTCCTTCATCCCGGCGATCGCCCGCTCCGGCGCCGGGGGCGTGGCCTGCCCGACCTGCTTCTTGCCGAGGAGGGCCGCGATCCCCGCGGCGACGAACAGCACGACGGTGACGATGAGCGCGCTGAGCCAGAGCGGCAGGGCCAGGTCGAGAGCGATCACCACGGTGGTGAACAGCCCGGCCAGGCCGTAGAGCGCCAGCAGCCCGGCGCCGCCGAACATGCCGATGCCGGTGCCGGCGTGCTTGCCCTTCTCCGCCAGCTCCGCCTGGGCCAGCCGGAGCTCGGAGCGCACCAGCTCGGGGATCTGCTCCGACAGCCGGTGCACGACGGCACCGATCGGCTCGTCGGTCTGATGCTGGGTGCTCATGCCTGCGCGGTGCCCGCCGGACCTGATACCTAAACGACCTCAGGAGACCAGCGACCAGGCAATCCCGTCGAGGATGTCGGACTCGGAGGCGACCATGGTCGCCACGTGGGCGCGGGCCAGCACCCGGACGAGGATCAGCGCGCCGGCGCCGATGACGTCCGCGCGCCCCGGGTTCATGTAGGGCAGGGCCCGCCGCTCGTCGACCGTCATCGCGACCAGCCGCTCGACGTACGCCGCCACGTCGGGGGTCGCGAGCCGGGCCTGGTCGATCGCCGCGCGGTCGTAGCCCGGCAGGTCCAGCACCCCGGCCGCGATCGTGAGGTTGGAGCCGGCCACGCCCACGACGGTGCGCGCGTCACCGATCGGCACCGGTGCCGCGTCGAGGTGGGCTTCGATGTCGGCGACACAGGCGGCCACCTCGGAGCCGGTCGGCGGGTCGCGGTGCAGGTGACGCTCGTGCAGCCGCACCGAGCCGATGTCCATCGAGTGCGCCGCCTCGACGGTCCGGTCGCCGGAGCCGAGGACGAGCTCGGTCGAGCCGCCGCCGATGTCGATCACCAGCACCGGCTCCGGGGCCGGTCCGGTCAGGTTGCGGACGGCGCCGTCGAAGGCGAGCGCGGCCTCCTCGGCTCCGGTCAGGATGTCCGGTGAGACGCCGAGGCGCTCCTCGACGCCGCGCACGAACACCTCGCCGTTGGCGGCGTCGCGGACCGCCGAGGTGGCGCACAGCCGGACCCTGGTCGCGCCGTGCTCGCGGATCGTGGCGGCGTAGTCGTCCAGCGCGCCGAAAGTGCGAGCCAGCGCCGCGTCGGACAGCCGGCCGGTGGCGTCGACGCCCTGGCCGAGCCGGACGATTCGCGACTCGCGCACCTCGACGTCCGGCATGGCCCCGACCAGCAGCCGGATGGTGTTGGTGCCGCAGTCGATGGCGGCGACGGGCTCACTCAAGCGCCGCTCCGGTGGAGACGCAGGGTCCGCCCGCCCACCAGTCGCCGAGCTCGTCGAGCACCTCGTCGCCCAGCGGGTTGACGCCGCGGCCCTGGGCCAGCGCCTGGGCGGCGAGCACGTGCAGGCACTTGACCCGGTCCGGCATTCCGCCCGCCGACACTCCTTCTATCTCCGGGACGCTGCCGAGCTCTGCACGCGCGGCCAGGTAGCGCTCGTGCGCCCCGGTGTAGGCCGCGGCCAGGTCGGGGTCGGTCCTGAGCCGGGCCTCCATCTGCCTCATCAGCCCCGAGCCCTCGAGGGAGCCGATCCGGGAGGCCGCCCTGGGGCAGGTCAGGTAGAAGGTCGTGGGGAACGGCGTGCCGTCCGGCAGCCGTGGCTCGGTGGCCACGACGTCGGGCAGGCCGCACGGGCAGCGGTGGGCCACCGCGTGCACGCCGCGTGGGGGCCGCCCGAGCTGCCGGCCGACCGCCTCGAGCTCCTCCGGTGAGGTCACGGAGCCTCGGGGGTCTCCCCCGCCGAGTCCTCGCCGCCGGTGCCCTTCCTGGTGCCGTCGATCTGGGTGGCCGGGGGCCTGCCGGTCGGCTTGGGCGGGTTGCCGGCAAGCTCGACCGAGGCCCAGCCGTCGCTCCACCACGGCGTCGGCGTGGTCGAGATGACGGTGGCCGGGTCCTGGAGCTCCGAGGCAGGCTCGAGCGGCTTGCCGTCCTCGCCGAGCACGATGTAGCTCTTCTCACCCGGCATCACATAGCCCAGCCGCTCCCGCGCCTGGGCCCGGACGTAGGCCGGGTCGTCCCAGCGGGCCTTCTCCGCCTCGAGCGTGTCGATGTCGGCCTGGTGCTGGGCGATGGCGGTCTTGAGGTCGTTGATGTGGGCTCGCTGCTGGAGATAGGCCCGCAGCGAGGACGCGTAGGAGACGGTCAGCACCGCGAGGACGAGCACCAGCACCGCGGCCCGTCCGGTGAGCCGCGAGCGCGGCCGCTGGGAGTCGGGCCGGGTCTGCTCGACGGAGGGGACGACGGCAGGACGCGCACCCCGGGGCGCGCCCGGACGCCGACCCGGGCCGGTGCGCCCGCCCGGGCGGCGGCTGCGGTCAGAGGAAGACATGTCCTACCGATTGAACCGCGGGAAGGCGCCCTTTCCGGCGTACCGCGCCGAGTCACCCAGCTCGTCCTCGATCCGGAGCAGCTGGTTGAACTTGGCCACCCGGTCGGACCGGGCCGGTGCGCCGGTCTTGATCTGGCCGCAGTTCACGGCCACGGACAGGTCGGCGATCGTGGTGTCCTCGGTCTCGCCGGAGCGGTGGCTCATCATGTTGCGGAACCCCGCCCGGTGCGCCAGCTCGACCGCGTCGAGGGTCTCGGTGAGGGAGCCGATCTGGTTGACCTTCACCAGCATGGCGTTGGCCTGGCCGCCGTCGATGCCGCGCTGGAGCCGCTCGACGTTGGTGACGAACAGGTCGTCGCCGACGATCTGGATCCGGCCGCCGAGCCCGTCGGTCAGCGCCTTCCAGCCGTCCCAGTCGTCCTCGTCGAGCGGGTCCTCGATCGAGACGATCGGGTAGGCGTCGACGAGCTCGGCGTAGTAGGCCGTCATCTCGGCGCTGGAGCGCTGGACGCCCTCGAAGGTGTAGACGCCGCCCTCGCAGAACTCGCTGGCGGCCACGTCCATCGCCAGCGCGAGGTCGGTGCCGAGGCTCTGGCCCGACGTCTCGACCGCCTCGGCGATCAGGTCGAGGGCCGCGCGGTTGGAGTCGAGGTTGGGGGCGAAGCCGCCCTCGTCACCGAGCCCGGTCGAGAGCCCCTTGGCCTTCAGCACGGACTTGAGCGCGTGGTAGACCTCCGCGCCCGAGCGCAGCGCCTCCTTGAACGTCGGCGCGCCGATCGGCGCGATCATGAACTCCTGGACGTCGACATTGGAGTCCGCGTGGGCTCCGCCGTTGAGGATGTTCATCATCGGCACCGGCAGCAGGTGGGCGTTGGGGCCGCCGACATAGCGGAACAGCGGCAGCCCGGCGGACTCGGCCGCCGCCTTGGCCACCGCCAGTGAGACGCCCAGGATCGCGTTCGCCCCGAGCTGGGCCTTGTTGGGCGTCCCGTCCACGTCGAGCATGGTCTGGTCGAGGGTCCGCTGGTCGTCGGCGTCGAGCCCCTCGACCGCGGGGCCGAGGGTCTGGATGACCGCGTCGACCGCCTTCTGGACGCCCTTGCCGAGGTAGCGGTCGCCGCCGTCGCGCAGCTCCACCGCCTCGAAGGCACCGGT
>NZ_DASUFR010000127.1:0-52391 GCF_036274455.1 Nocardioides sp.
CGCCCTCCGCGTCCGGCCCGAGCCCCACCGAGGCGTCCTCGTCGCCGGCGGGCTCGCCGTCGACCAGCCCGAGCGGATCGAGCAACGGGTCCGCGTCGCCGAGCGACGCCGCGTCGACGCCGTAGCGAATTTCAGCGCCCCCGCAGTGCCGGGGTACCCTCTCCGGCGGTGGCGTGTCCGAGCGGCCTAAGGAGCACGCCTCGAAAGCGTGTGTGGGTGCAAGCCCACCGTGGGTTCAAATCCCACCGCCACCGCCAAGTCATTAGTTCGCTGACCTGCAAACATACGGCCCGGGGATGCTCAGGGGTCTAACACGTGCCAGATACGTGCCAGATTGTTCCCTGCGCACGCAGCCCTCCACCTGAGAACGGTTCTCACAACGATGGGGCCGATCGCGCCGGCCAAGTAGAGGTGGTAGGTGAACTCGCCGCCGGCCACGCCGGTGACCTGCAGCTCGCGGCCCGGATCGGTGGCCAGGCCGAGGCCCTGTGCGCGGTCGTCTCCGGGCCGACCGAGGACGAGTTGGCCACACCCGTGCCAACGGTCCCCGTTGTCCGCGCCACCCTCCTGGTCGAACTGGTCCTGCCGCTGCGCGACCTCATCGTGGGCGGTGTTAGCCATCGCAACCACACGCACCGGCCTGCTGGTCAGTCCAGCGATGACGTGTCGGCCAAGCGCATCGAACGCGTGCACGTTTCCTGGGTGAACGACCGGCAGGAATGTGCGCAACTTCGACGGGGCCTGCACCCGAACAAGACCCGATCTACGGCCTGTTGCCGGCCTTCGACGTTGTCGATGCGTCGAGGCACTCGTCGCCAAATCAGGTTTTCAGGGCGCGCCCTATCCACACTCTCGATCGTGAAGGGCCCCTTCAGTCAGTCACCCAGCGGGTTATCCGCGTCGACCGACGTTGGCAAGTTGGGCGCGCTCTTAGCCGTTAGTTTAAACCTTCCCTCCTGCAACTGATACGCGCCGACCTCCCCGGTGATGATGAACTCACCAGTATCGGGCCCCTTTGGGTCGAAGCTAAACGGCTTCAAGAACAGGATGTACTCGTCGCCGGGCACAAGCAATTCTGCAAGGCCGTCGAACACCATTCCCTTAGACCCGCTTTGCCGAATGGTGAGGCTACTGTCCGGTGAACCAACGTAAGTTTCCAAGACCTTGACGGTCGTAAGCGTCGACGCCAACTTGTCGGTGCCCGCTGAGTCCGCACTGACCTCCTTTTGGTCCGCGCTCGCTTGGACCCTCACCACCAGGGTGCTCTCGGAGAGGAGTTCGTCGATGCTGTCGTATGTCTTGACCAAGCTCACCTGTACATGCTGAACGATAGACGGCGTGGTGGACGTGTCAGCGGACTCGCCCGTCGCATCTTGAGCCGACTGGTCACCACATCCAGCAAGCGCGGCAACACAAGTGGCCAGTAGAACGAGTACTGCACTGCGTCCGCTTCGCATCGGATGCTCCTTCCATGTCTCTCTACCTATGACGGCTAGTAGAGGGTGTTGGCTCCCTGAATGTCGTCAGCTTGAACCGTAAATATTCCACACACGTCGTAGCGTCCAAATGTGTCGCCCCACATGATAGAGCGATTGGGACATTGGCCGATGTTGCGGTCAGCGAGGCCCACAACGTGGCCCAGTTCGTGGCCAATCACAGCCCGCTTCTTCTGACCGGAGTACGCGTCCGCGTAATATCCGTTAATTCGGACCAGCATTCCCTTAACGAATATTCCGCCGGAGCAACTGTAATAGGTAATGCCATCCCAACCCGTGTTCCCGAAGCCTCCGTCAGTGATGCTGAAGCCAGGATTGGACCCACCCGCATTGAACGACATGTCGGTCTGGTTGCTCCAATTGACCAGGGCAGCACTAGTCAGGCTTTGGTATGCGCTCGAGGTGTTATTCACGTAGGAGATACCGGGGTGGCCCCAGCTACAGCCCTCGTAGTTCGTGGCTTGCGCGGGAACCGCAGGAAGAGCGGCGACCAAGCCGAAGGCACACAAGATCGCCAGTGCGAAGTGAACCCCTCGACGAAGCAGGGCGCTACGGTGCTCCATATTGAACTCCGCCTATCTCCAATGACTGGCGGTCGCGCCCCGTCGCAACCTGACGACGAGATGATGTTGCACTAGGTTCTTGACTCTGACAAGGCCGGTCTGACGGGCGCCGACGCAACCCGCCGCCTCGCCTCTATCGAGGCGACCAAACCATCGGACGGCGCCCGCCACCGCTCAGACGTCGGGCATCGCGACATCGAGCGCTGGAGAGCCGGGACTCAGTCGAAATCGCGGGTGTCGACGGCCGGCGCCCCGAGCGCTCGCGCATGGGCGAAGTACGGTCGCGACGAGCCGCTCGCGGGCCGGCTAGGACCGCCTGATGGGAGATTGCATTCGCCTCGACGAGATCCGCGCATCCTCCGCCTTGAGCTCGCGTAGGTCCGCGCCCCGGATTGTGCCGACTTCCAGGCCGAGGTCATCGACCAGCTGGCGCGGCGGACGCAGGAGGGCCCAGGCTCGAGTCCTGCCAGCCGATGGCCCAGCGCTTCACTGGAACTGCTCAGGACGGCGGTGTTGGCCATAAGCATCGATAGTGAGGTTCTGTTCGTGGGCTCGTCGCCCACAAGTCGAGTGTCACGCGCCATTTCACCCCATGACCGTCAAGGCGACGTGCCGACCCCTCGGCGAGGGTTGTGACGTCGGCGGCAGCGATGGGCATGCCCAGATTGCTCACCAATTGCCCGGCACATAGAGCGTCCGCACAACTGCAGAGAACCACTGCCGCGACCCCACCGAGCGATGCCGATCGACGTTGAATCGCTGAACACCGCTGAACATTGCTGACTGCTCAGACTTCTGACTCGCACGCCTTTCGACACGCCATTTCGACCCACAAGTCGTCGGGACGCATGCCACGGAGATCGAGCTCGGTTGGGCCGCCTGTCGGGTCGGTAGGGGAGCGCTTGGTGCCGATCGGATGAGGATTCGAGTTTCGGCCGGGGCGCCCGGAGCTCGTATGCGGCAGGCCCGAGCCTCGTCACCACCGCGCGGATGGGATCTTGCGTGGTGTGGCCTCGAGGTCCTCGACTCTGATTCGGATGGCGCGTTTGCCGCAGCGGTAGGCCGGGAGGGTGCCGGCTGCGATCCAGCGTCGGATGGTTTTGACCGAGACGGACATGGTCTCGGCCGCTTCCTCGAGGCTGAGGTAGACCGGGATGGGGCGGCGGTCAGCCATCGGAACGGACCTCCGCCCGGGTGATGGTGGCCGAGGCGAGGAAGCGTCGGGCTTCGGCGACGGTGATGTAGAGCCGGCCGACACCTTGGAAGCGCGTCCAGCGCGGGCCGACGCCGCGTCGGCGCCAGTCGCGGACTGTGCGTTGCGGTGTGCGGATGAGTTCGCAGAACTCCTCGAACAGGATCAGGTTGTGGTCGTCCCAGTCATCCGGGATGCCGATGGGTGTCGCCATCGCTTTGCCTCTCGCCGTGGCCGCCGACGGGTTCGGCGACTCTCTCACCTGGAGAAGCAACATCGCGGTCAGCGGATCGGACACCTGTGACCGCCGCTGTCGAGACCTGACCCCCTGACAACAGATGTCTTCTGGGCCGCTGCGGCGATCCTTCGACGCGAGAAGCTTGCGAGAAGTCGGTCAGCGGCCGATCCCAGGCGTGGTGGTGGGTTTGGGGGCCGGGATCGGTGCGGGTGGGCGCCGAGGACCCCGGCGTAGTGCCGCGGCCTGCAATACGACGCCGGGCGGCCGGGCGCTGGGTCCGTAGCGGTCGATGGCGTCGGCGGCTCGCTCGGCGGCGTGGGTGGGGCCGAGGTCGGCGCGGTCGCGGTTGAAGGTGTCGACCCATTGGCTGCGGGCGTCCTCGATGGTTTCGGCGACCAGGTGGGCGACGTTCCGGTGGCGGCCGCGGGTCATGCCCACGTACGCCGAGGCGGCACCGGTGGTCTCGCCGAGCGCGAGGTGCGCGGTGTCGACGGTCTCGCCCTGGGCCCCGTAGGCGGTGGTGGTGAAGGCGAGCTCCACGTGCTCGCGGACATACTCGGCCGGGAGTGCCCGGTGGCCGGCGCGGCCGGTGACGAGCATGCTGCCGTCCTCGCCGAGCCCGGCCACGGTCCAGGTGTCGCGGTTGGCCACGGCGAGGTCACGGTCGTTGCGTCGGGTAGCGACCCGGTCGCCCAGACCGATCCGCTCACCGCGACGCGTGATGGGCTCACCAGCACGCTCACCAGACCGCTCACCGGGTCGGTTTGGGGCGGCGTGGCGGTTGTCGTGGATGGCTGCGTTGAGCGCGCGGATCTGGTCGCGGGTGTCGGCGATGACGAGCTGGTCCCCCGTGTCAGCACTGTCGGCGCCGCGGGCGCCGATTGCGGCGAGGGCTGCGGTGCGTTCGACGTCGCTGGCGTGGAGGACGATTTGGCCGCGGTCGAGGAGCGCGTCGAAGACCTCACCAGGCCGCTCACCAGTGCGCATGAGGAGGCTGAGGTCGGCGTAGGCGGGGTCGGTGAACCGGTGGACCGATTCGAGCTCGTGGCGGGCTGCGGGTGGCGCCCAGCGTGCGGCGAGGTCGAGGACGCCGCCGCGGCCGACGGCCGGCAGCTGGTGGCGGTCGCCGAGGAGCGCGACGGTGGCGTGGGCCTGGTCGGCGATGGTGAACAGTGCGCTGGCGGTGTCCTGGTCGAGCATCCCGGCCTCGTCGACGAGGAGGACGTCGCCGGGGAGTAGCCGTGCGCGGGCCTCGGGGATCGCGTCGGTGTGTGACCAGTGACCGTCCTGGTCCCAGCGGTGGCCGTGTTGGTGGATGAGCCAGGCGGCCGAGAACGCGTCGGTGCCGACCTGCTGCTCCGCCGCCTGGGCGGCTTTGAGGGTGGGGGTGACGACTAGGAGTCGGCGGCCGGTGTCGTCGAGTGCGTCGCGGGCGGCGGCCAGGGTGGTGGTCTTGCCGGTGCCGGCGGCGCCTTCGATCACCAGCAGACGGGCGTCGCCGGCGAGGGCCGCGACGACGCTTTGTTGAGCGGGGTCGAGGTGGTCGATGCCGTGGACCCGGCGGGCGGGGTTCACGGGTCGTGCGGAGCGTGCCGCGATGCTGTCGATCAGGTCTGCTTCGACGTCCAGCACCCGCTGCGAGGTTAAGGCGCGGACGTGCTGGGGGACGTCATCTCGTTCCAGCAGCGGCACGCAGCGGGTGCGGGCACGGTCGGTGATGTCCTCGACCAGCTCGTGCCGGACCAGTCGCTCGGCGACCACGCCGAGAGAGGCGACCAGTCGTTCGATCTCGCCGCGGATGTCTGCCGCGTTCCAGGCGGACCGCTTCGCGCCGAGCCGGGTGAGCACCAGGTCGGCGGCGACGTCGCGGTTGAGCCGGCCGATCGGCAGGCCGGGCACTGTCACGGTCGCGGTCGCCGGGCTGGCCGGAGGGGTGAAGCCGAGTTCGCGTAGCTGGTGGTTCCAGGCGGCGATGAGGTCCGCGCCGCTGCGTGGTGCGATCTTGTCGGGCCGCGCGTCGGCCCAGGCTCGCCGGTCCCAGGCCTGCCGGAGCCGTGGCCCGGGTTCCTGGCCGGGGTGGCCGGCTCGCCAGGCTGCTTCGTATCGGTCGGTGTTGCGGTTGATCTGTGCGGCGCGGTGGCTGAAGCGCCCGATGTACGGCTTGAGCTGGTCGATCTCTCCGTCGTTGTCGAGGGTGTAGCCGCGGGCAGCCAGAGCGGCCCGGAACTGCGGGTCGCACATCACCGCGGCGTGGCCGATCCCGTTGATCGCCTCGATGCTGTCTCGGACCCCGACCGAGTGCAGCCCGCGCCACGCACCGTGCGCGTAAACGCGTGCGTTGATCTGGACGTGAAGGTGGCGGTGCGGGTCACCGGCCCGCGAGGTGTAGTGACGCACCACCGCCGCTTCGAGCTGTTCGACAGACACCTGCACCTGTCGGCCCTGTGGCCCGAGCCGGGTGGTGGCGTGCTCGGCCACCCACCCGATCACCTCACCCGCCGCCCGATCCATCGCCGCGTCATAGGCCGCCGCGACATCAGGGTGGAGTGCCGCGGCCAGCGACCAAGACTTCGGCCCGTTCACCACGGCCTCGACGAACCGCAACGCCCGCGAATTGTCCTCGCGCCGCCTGTCCTTGGCCGCGCCGGTGGTCACGTCGTAGCCGGCCACCCACCGCTCGTAGGTTGCCACGTCCAGGTCACCGACCCGGCGTACCGCACCCGGGCCGGCGAGGTAGCGCTCGGCGACACCGGAGCCCTCTGCCAAGTAGTAGTCGTCGGCCCGCGAATGATCGGCCTCCACATAGGACCGCGCCGCGGCCGCGGACCCGCTGTAGAACTTGATCCCACCGTGCATCGGCCTCGTCACCGCCCGTCAGCACTCGTCACCTAGCCTTGAAATGCCGCTCGGCCCGCCCCGAGGGGCGGACCGATCTACGGACCTTCGTAGCATGCGTGCCGCTTGGTTCGAGGCCTATGAATCGCATTGCGTTGAGCCGGGCTTTCGGACTTGTCAGCGGCCGTCAACGCTCGTCATCGCGGCTGCTGTGGAGACGACGGCGGGACGTCGACACGGTGACGTCGTAAGGGCCCTAGTAAGTGCGGCCGCAGGTGGCGGTGCACACCTCGCACAGCGGCGCGACTGTCACCCGGTGAAGTCCACGAGCGCGTGGATCGACCATGGGGCCTGGAGGTCTCTTGGCATCCGCACGTGACACACTGCGTAGCGCCCTCTCGGAGGAAGGTTTCGTTCGGCGTTAGCCCGAGTGGCGGAGATGGGAGCGAGGTAGAGGGACCGAACTCGGCCCCGCTTGAGCCTGAGTGACCGCGAACGCGGCGCGCGTCAGTGCCCACCTTCATCGACGCCTCCCGCGTCGCTGAAGTTGAAGAGGGCGTTGCCGAGGGCGTCGTCCTTCAGCCACACGAGAACGTCGATCTCGGATGCTCAGGAGGTTCGTCCACGCCCTCAACCGCCACACACCATGATCGGATCCATACGTCGCGGCGCGGCACCGGCCTTTGCGCTGCGACGGAGTCCTTCCTTTCGCTGCTTCAGAAGACGTCCTTGATCGTCAGCATTGGGGCCACCAGCACTGGAACCTTTCTGGTGGGGCAGGTCAAACCTGTCACCAGCTCGTGCAGCAGACCCGCAGTCAGGCTGACTCTGCTGCTCAAGGAGCCGCGAAGATCAGGCGAGGCAGGGTGATCAGTACCAGGCACTCACCCGCCCCGGCCGCCAGAATGCTGACCGTCGGGACGTCGCCATTGGCGTTGAGCGCGCTCAGGCACATCAGGCCTACTGCGGCGATCAACGTGCGGAAGACGGAGAACCAAGTCAGCGGTTCGGTCGCGCCGAAGCAGTGGCATACCGCCGGCGCGCGGCCGGGCACCAGGACCCGCAACAGGTACGCGGTCATGAGCAAGTAGAGAACGGTCGAGCTCCAGGCGGCCACCCGAAGAGGCCACGCGGTTGCGTCGCCGGCAGTGAAGCCCGCCAGAACACTCGCGCCCAGCATGATTTCCAGACGTGGCAGGTTTCGCGCAGCGAATCGCGCCCGTTCGTACCGCAGGACCCCGTGAGCGAGCAGCGAGGCCATCAGCGTCCTCCAACGCAGGAGTGTCTGGGCTCCGCTGATCAAGAACATCAGCGCGGCCGCGATCCCAACCGTGCCGAGCGCCTGTGTCATCGTCAGTCTCCAAGGATGGTCGGACCTCGCAGAGCGTGAAGTTGGACCGTCATCGTGTCAACCTGAGAGAGCCTTCTCGGGCTCATAGAGGTAACAGACGACCATGGAGGTCCTGGTTGGCCACATCAATCGACGCTGAGTTCACCGACTACGCGAGGACGCGTGCGTCGGTACTCATCGCCACGGCCCTGCGTCTGTGTTCGGGCCGCCGACAGGCGGCCGAGGACCTCGTACAAGAGACGTTGATCCGTACCTATCTATCGTGGACGCGTGTGAAGGATCCGCAGTTGCGGGACGCCTACTCGCGCCGAATCATGGTCCGCCTGGCTCAACGAAAGGCGTTCGCCGAGCCCTCCGACCATGTTCACCGCGACGGCGATCGGCCGGTTATCGACGAGTCCGACCGAGTCGCTGACCGGTCGAGCTTGTGGGAGTTCCTGCAAGTCCTGCCGGCTAGACAACGCGCTGTGGTCGTCCTCAGATTCTACTTGGACCTCAGCGAGGAACAGACTGCCGAAGCGCTCAACATCTCGGTTGGGAGCGTCAAGACACACACCTCTAGAGCCTTGAGTCGGCTCCGAGGCGAGCCATTGATGCGCACCGAAGGTGCCCACAGAGGAGAGCTGCAATGAGCGAAGAGACTCGTCTCCGAGAAGCCCTACAAATGTCAGAGATCGCGCAACCCACCCTGCGTGACGATCAAATCGCCGCCTTGCTGTCGTCTGGACATGCTCGGCGACGCAGGCGCACGAACGTGATCTCCCTGATCGCCGTGGGCTGCGCGATTGCCGTGTCCGCCGGGTCCTTCAGCGTATGGCGACACGTCGGTGATCCCTCGTCGAGTCCACCGGCGGCAGGCCAAACCAGCGAGCACTCCTCCGGGCCATCGACGGACCAAACGACCGACCCGACCGCGGTCCAAGAGCCCTCGGAGAGCGAGTACGAGTGGGCAGAGGCGCTCGCCAAAGGCACAAGCACCCCGTTGGTCTACCTCGCAGGCACGACTCTGGTCACACCCACAGGCTCGGTTTCCTTGCCTGGTACCGGAGCGGGGCTAGTCGGCCAGACCGTCAACGGCATCGTTGTACTCCTAGAGTCCGATCACACCGGAAGCGGCGGCGCTTTCACCAGCAAGTACGTGATTGTGGCACCGAACGGCCACATCGCAGACCTTCCAGCGACGAAGAACTACACGCTGCAGAACGAAGCGATCTCGCCGGACCGCACGCAAATCGCGTACGGGGATTCTGTACGCGATGCCCGAACCATGGAACTGATCGCTCCGGTGCCCGCCAAGGCGGTCAACATCATCTCCTGGACTCCCTATGGGATCATCTACTCGACGATGGAGAGCGACCTCTATCTCTGGGATCCCGGTTCGTCACCCGTGGAGCTTCAGGCAAACCCGGGCGTGTACCCATCCCAGACCTTGTATGGGTTCCGCAACGACAATCCGTGCACCGACATTGTCCGACTCGAGTCGGATGGCAGCGCGACTCGGATTAGCAGCGGCTGCAACGACAAGCCGTTCATCACAGTGTCGCCGGACGGCAGAACCGCCATCGACAACGACCTTGGGATCGTTGACGTTCAGTCCGGTGATTCACGGTCCTTCGCGTCTAACGGAATTCACGACTTGTTCGCATATACGTCGCTCGTGTGGACCAGTGACTCGGTGTTTGAATTCCCCGTTCAGGGACCTCGAGTGGGCAAGAATCGGCCGACCATCATCGTCAGCTGCGATACAGCGGCTCTTAGCTGTGTCCGTGCCGGCGACGCGGTGGACGTGCCAGCCTCTGCCGAGATTCAGCTCACGAGGTAGAGGGCTAGCAGGCCGAGAAATGCAACCAGTCCGGCAAGGGACCACGCCCGCAATCGGTGGAACTGGAAGTCCCAGGTTGTTGCTTCGCCCGACATCACGCTGAGCACTGTCATGAGCGCCCGCCCAACAGCAAATCCGACCGCCGCGTAGATGGCCACGACCAAGCTGCGGGACAACAGCGCGTCGACCAAGAGAATGTAGGGAACGGAGCTGGTTACGAAAGTTCTCATCCCG
Organism: Nocardioides sp.; assembly: GCF_036274455.1. Lineage (GTDB taxonomy): Bacteria > Actinomycetota > Actinomycetes > Propionibacteriales > Nocardioidaceae > Nocardioides. The sequence goes on from NZ_DASUFR010000127.1 coordinate 9,732, forward strand.
GTCCCCATCTCAATCCCGAACTGCATCGATCCGAAGACCGGCCCCAGCCGGAACACCGTCTCCGGCACCAGTCGCCTGTTCTCAGGCAACCAGAACTTGAGGACACCGAGTTCGCGCAGGGCCAGGGGAACGGCAACTGCAGCCAAGAGGAGATCCCACGCGCTTTCGCGAGGGCGTGGAAGCCAGCCGATCGCAACGGCTACAGCTGCGCTTCCAACCACAGCGACAAGCACGGCCCCGATCTGGAGCCCGACCGCGAATGACGGGAGAACGACTGCGCGCCGACCTGACGCGCTCAGCACGGCGGCTGAGTTGTGGCTTCAAGTGGAGCCGCTGAGGCTGTAGCCAGCGATCAGTCCAAGTGGCAGCCAGAGGAGCGCCCACCACCCGCGCTCTACCGCCACAGCGCCGCCGACCGTGGCGGCTGCAAATGCCACCGCCCAACCGATTCGCGGATCCGACCAGGCCCGAGCGGACATCATTCGATTCTCAGCGGCGCGGCTAGTCCTTCTTGAAGCGGCAGACCGTGTCGTAGGGTGTCGAACCGCCAGCAGTGATAACGATGACCTTGCCGTCCGAGCATCGGAAGGGATGCTGAGTCCCGCTGCCATTGCGGTTTGCACTGGCCGACCACGTCCACGAATTGTGGTTGTCGCTGGCGGCCCAGCACCGGTCACTTGAGGCGATGTAGTCGTACGTGACCGTAGGAGTGCCTGAGCTATCCTGACGGTGCCACCCATTGACGTTGCAATACTCGCTGCTCCGATACGTACCGCCGTGGCAAGCGTTCTGCCAGTTGTAGTAGAGCCCGCTCGTGTCTCTGACCGGCTGGTAGCCCTGGTGACAGTCGTCCCACCCCTGCAAATTGCCGCCGGGGTTGGTTTCGGCTGCCGCAGGCTCCGCCCTCGTCACCATTCCTAGGAACGATCCCCCGAGGGCGACCGACGCCGTGGCGACAGCCTTAAGGACCGTCCTCCGTTGTGACGGCACGTTGAGGTTGCGCAAGCTTGTGCGGGTGCCAGCGTGCGATGGAGGCTGGGTGCTGGCTGAGACGATTGACCGGACATCCAAGGTCATGACCGAACCTCCGCGTTGTTGGGTAACCACTGTTGAAGTTTGCTTCGAGCGTCCTCGATGCTGACCGGCGCGAAAATCTCGGCGACCTGGCCTGCCGCGCTGACCCGCGCCAGGACTGGCGGCGACAGCGGTGCGAACGAGCTCCAAGCGTCGGCTGACTGGACGACTGGCACACCGGGTGCACCGTCGCGCCACGTCGACTCGGGTTCGTAGGTCAGAATCGCGACCCGACCCGCTGAGATGTTCAAGCCGATCTCGTCAGCGAGTTCCCAGCAATCGCGACAGGTCGAGTCCAGCACAGCGACGACTTCGACCGAGCTTGGCAACGAAGCAGGCAGCCTGGCGTCGGGCTCTGCGGCTCGTGTCTGACTGGCCTGGAGTTGGTGAACCGTTGTCCTCAGGGATCGCACTTCGGTCAAGACGCGGGCTAACCCCAAGTAGAGCAGGAGGAGGAAGATCCACGCGAAGATGAGGAGTCCCGTCGTACTGTCCACGATGTCCCTTTACGCCGCTTCCAACTTCAGCTCGTAGAGCCACTCAGCCCAGTCGGCGCTCGAGTCGTCACCGAAACTGCCGGGGGTGAGCTGCGCGGCTACGGTGTCGAACCCTACGAAGTATTCGTAGCCGGTAGCCTCGTCGTCCGGTGAGAGGTCGAGCTTCCGGCGCCAGACTTCTCCGTATCGGGTCGGTGTGCCCTGCCACGCAGGGAGTGCCGCCAGAGCGCCCTTTCCGACCAACGCGGTCAGTACGCCTCGTCCCTCGACGATGACAGTGGTGTCCTCGGCGATTAGAACGGAATCAGAGCGTGTCGGCTTCATCGTCATGCCGGTGGCCGTGTCGGACACCGTAAAGTCCGCAAACGCCAGGGCCGCCTGCGCTGCCTCAATCGGTGGCCCACCAATGACGGCGATTACGTCGTGATGTGGACCGCGCAGGCCGGCGGTGGTGACCAGGCCGTGATCACCGACAGCCACCAGTAATTCAAGGTCCTTAAGCACCGATCGGCTCTGCAGGGTGGACTTGATCATGTCAGTGCAGGCCGACTCGAAGTAGCCACGGCGCCCGAGCTGGAAACTCAAGGCGGCTTTGCCGTTGGCGAACCGCGCCGACGCATTGACGTTGAGGATGGGACTATCGTCAGTGAAGCTGAAGGTGACGGTCTTGCCAGACGGGCATGTCGATACAAGGTCCATGGGGGCTCCTGCGACGTTCCGAGATTGGTCGCACGGTGTCACTTGGCAAGATCGATGCGCCATGACCTGTTCGACCTATTGACCGGGGATTGCCGTCGCTGTATAGCTCCGCACTTGAGAAACCGCTATGACCGATCAGCCGCTGGCGCGTCAGTCGCCGCTCGCTCGTTCGGCCCTCGCGGACAAGCGGCGTCCGAGCTCACGGTCGCGGTCGAGCCGGCTGTGCTGGTATCTCATCGCCATCGAGGGCGTGGAGTGACCGAGGCGGTACATAAGTTCGGCCATACTGGCGCCCTCCTCGCCCGCCATGGAAGCGCCGGTATGCCGCAGGTCGTGCAGGTCCAGATCCTCTCGTCCCGCCAGTCGCCGTGCTTCTCGCCAGCCGAAGCCCGCCTTGCACACGTTGCCGTCGTTGTCCAGGATGGCGGCTCGGCCGTTGAGGGTCGCCTCGGACAGGTGGGCCTCAGGGTCGCGCTCGGACGAGAAGACCAGGCCGTTCTCTCCTGGCGAGGCGTGCTGAAGGAGATGCTCGCGCACGGTGGGCAGTAGGAAGGTTGGGATGGACACCGTGCGGATGCCCGCATCGGTCTTGGGCCGCCCGACATGCACAGCCGTGCGAGTTCCCCGGGCCGTTTCGCCGGTGCTCGCACGCACGACGCCCCTGCGGACGTGCACCCATCCGAACGGCTCGCCGGCGTCGTCACGACCGAGCACCATGTCAGCACGCCTCAGCTCACGGAGCTCACCAGAGCGGAGAGCGCACCAGGTGGCCAGGAGGAGGAGCAGCCGCCGTCGCGCCGGCATTGCAGCGACCATGATGGCCAGTTCGTCCAGCGTTGCTGGCTTGACGTCTCTGCGGCTTGACCGTGCGCCGGCGCCGCGGATGTAGGCCGGGTTCTTGTCGAGGAGCTCGTCGTCGGTCACCGCGGTGTTGAAGATCGTGCGAAGCGTGCTGTACACATGCGCCTTCGTCACAGGGCTCGCGTCGAGATTCGCGTGCCAAGAGCGGACGGCGGCGCGGGTGACTTCATTGAGGGGGACGTCTCCGAAGGTGGGGTAGATATGCACGCGCAATGCGGACAGGTACCGGTCCCGGGTGGTCGGGCGAAGCGGCTCACCCCTGCTGTTCCGTCGCGATTTAAGCCAGGCTTCGGCGTACTCACGCAGGGTCGGCAGGCGATCGACTTCGGCCGCCCGCCGCGCCAGCTCGAGTCGCGCCTTCGGTGACGCCCAGGTCTCTGGTGCCTCGACGTGGCGCCGCTCGGCGGCGAGCCAAGCCTCAGCGTCGATGCGCGCGGTGAACGTCGCGGGGGCGGTCACGGTCTGTCCGCTGGGACTGGCGTAGCGGGCCTGGAAGCGCCCACTCGGAAGCCTCCTGATGTTGCCGAAACCGCGTCTGCCGGTGCTCTTCGTCGCCATGGCCACCCGCCTCTGCCGTGCCAGATACGTGCCAGATCTAAGCACACTCAAGTCCGGACCTGCCCAGGCAATGCGGGAGCGGAACTCCGTGATACTGCAGGTCAGAGGCCTAGTGGCCCCTTCTGTCCACGCAAGGATGCACTTGTCCAACACGCCTTGCGGGCGCTTCAAATCCCACCGCCACCGCCAGCCTCACGACCGAGCGCAAGCCGGTCCGTCGATGGGCGGAAGGACCCCAGGAGGTGGGTGTCCTTCTGTCCATCGTCCTCGTGCGTCCGGTTCAGCGAGACCACTCGAGCTCGTCGTAGGGCGACAGTGCCAGCCGGGTGGCCGCGCCCGACACCTCGATGTGCTCACCCGATCCGGGGACACCGACCTCGATCCGGCTCGGCGCGCCCATCTCCACCCCTTGGTGGATCGTGAAGCGGCTGGGCCGGGCGACGAGGCCGAGCTCGCGAAGATACCCACCGAACGCCGCGGCCGCGGCTCCGGTGGCCGGGTCCTCCCGCACTCCGCCGGGAGGGAACGCGTTGCGGGCCCGGAACTCCGTGGGCCGCTCGCGCACGAAGGCGTGGACGGTCGTCCAGCCCTCGCGCTCCATCAGCGCCGCGAGCGCGTCGTAGTCGTAGTCGAAGGCGGCCAGCGTCTCCAGGCCCGCCAGGCCGAGCATGAGGTGGTCGTTGCCTGCGTTCGCGACGTGCACGGGGAAGGCCGGGTCGAGGAGGGCCGACTCCCATGCGAAGGCGGCGAGCGTCTCCGCCACCAGCTCGGCGGACGCCTCGCGCGTCGACGCCGGCGGTGAGGTCAAGGTGGCCTCCAGGCCGCGGCCGGTGGTGCGGGTCTCCACCGAGATCCGGCCCGCCGCCGTGACCAGGTCGCGGGTGCCGGTGCCGTCGCGCTCGGCGAGCGCCACCGCAGTGGCCACGGTCGCGTGGCCGCAGAACGCGACCTCGGCGCGCGGGCTGAAGAAGCGCAGCCGTCGCCCGTCAGCGCTGACGAAGGCGGTCTCGGAGTAGCCGATCGCCGCCGCGATGGCGAGCATCTGCTGGTCGGTGAGCCGGTCCGAGTCGAGGACCACGCCCGCGGGGTTGCCGCCGGTCCCGTCGTCGGTGAACGCGGCGTACTTGAGGACCTGGGCGTTCATCGGGTGCATGCCGAGAGCATGCGTCACCTCCCTTGCGTCCGGGTTGCGCCGCCGTTGGGCGCATCCGGGGCGGCCAGGCGCCGGTCGACCACCTCGACGACCAGGCCGCGGTAGGGGCCTGGGACGGCCCGCGCGCGCAGCAGGGAGTCGCGCGCGTCGTCTCGCCGTCCCTGGAGGACCTGGACGTCGGCCAGCAGGAGGTTGAAGACCGCGATGTTACCGCGGTGCCCGCCTGCCACCACCTCGCCCAGCGCGCGTTCGATCAGCTCCGCGGCCGCATCGGGATCGCCGTCGGCGTGGGCGTCCGCCCAGGCGAGGTGGCTCTCCGCGAGCATCGCGAGCCAGCCGAACCCGAACCGCTCGTCCATCTCCAGCGCCGACCGGGCGAGGTCGCGCACACCGGCCGGGTCATGGAGGTAGACCGCGCTGGCCACGCCCAGGGTGCGCGCGACGGCGCGTGGGAACGGCCGGCCGTCTGCGTCGGCCAGGGCGACCGCCGCGCTCACCGCGGCGGCCTGGGCGAGGCGATCGTCGTGCAGGGCTGCCCAGTAGGCCTCGATGAGGAGCAGCATCACGTGCAGGTGCTCGTCGTACGCCGCCAGCTCGTCGTGGGGGGCCGCCTCGACGTGGACCCGAGCCTGGGTGAGATGCCGGCGCGCCGAGGCCCGGTCGTCGCTGTCGAGCTCGGCGAGCACGCTGCCCAGGTGGACGGCGGCACGGGTGGCGTGCCCGACGTGGTCGACGGTCGCGTCCACGCCCTCGAGCGAGGAGGACAGCGAGTGCACGACATCGACGAAGGACGGGTCGTCGCGGTCGAGCAGGAAGAAGAAGAGCGACCACCACAGCTGGGCGGTGTCGTCGGAGATCGCACCTGCTCGGCTCAGCTCGAGCGTCCGGTCCACCACCGCTCGGACCTCCTCGTCGCCCCAGCCCCGGGTGGCCGTGATGACCCTGAACAGGCTCAGCAGCACCGTCAGCTCGGTCGGCGGGTCGGGGGGTGAGGCCGCGCGCGCCAGCTCGAGCGCGCGCCGCAGGTAGAGCTCCGCGCGCTCGTGGGCGAAGACCGCCACGGACGCCTGCGCAGCCGCGAGGTGCGCGGGCACCCCCTGCGCACCCACGGTGTCGCGGGCCGCCCAGAGGTGCTCGGCGAGCAGCTCTGGTGATGCGGTCCCTTCCTCCTCGAGGTGAGCCGCGACGGCAGCGTGCAGCTCGGCGGCGACGCGGGTCGGCAGTCCTTCGACGACCACCTCCTGGACGAGGGAGTGCACGAACCGGCGCGCGCCTGCGGCAGCTGTGGACGGCTCGAGGAGCCCGTGCCGCGCGGCCTCGTCGTACGCGTCGAGGCCCTGCTCGGTCGTGACCCTGGCGCACGTGGCCGCGAGCCGCAGGTCGAAGTCGCGACCGATGACCGCAGCGGCCGCCAGCAGCTCGCGCGTCGGCTCGCGCAGCACCTTGAGCCGTTGCGCAATGACATGCCGGACCCCGGGAGGCAACGGCGTCGTGCTCGGGTCCGCCGTGGAGAGGTCGGCCTCCAGCATGAACCGCGCCAGCTGTCGCACGAAGAACGGGTTGCCGCCCGTGCGTTCGTGGAGGAGATGGGCGAACCGCTGCCGGTCAGCGGGATCCGCCGAGCCCGTCCCGAGCAGGTCCTGGGTCAGCGTCGCGATGTCGACGGGATCCATGCCGGCCAGGGTCAGCTCCACCGCCGCCTCCTCGCGCGACACGGTCGCCAGCGTGTCCGCCAGCGCCTCGGTCCGGTCCGCGGGCAGGTCGCGGTAGGCGGCCACGAGGAGCAACGGGCGAGAACCCAGCGTCGGGGTCAGGTAGGACAGGAGCTCCAGGGACGGCTGGTCGGCCCAGTGGATGTCGTCGAGGGTGATGACCATCGGGCGCTCCCCGCCGGCCTGCCGGACGAACGACGAGACCGCCTCGTAGAGGTGGAACCTGAGCGACTCCAGGTCGTCTCCGGTCATGGGCAGGGGGTGACCTGTGCGTTCGGCCACGCTCGACGAGAGCTGCGCGACGGCTCGAGCGGACCCTGCGGTGGCGCGACCGAGCGCCTCGTCGTCCAGGGTGGCGGCGATCGACGCCACCACCTGCGACCACGGCCAGAACGACGGTGCCCCGGCGGCAGCGGGGGCTCGTCCGCCGTGCACGGCGAAGCCGCGCTCGCGCGCAGTCGTCTCGAGCCACTCGAGCAGCGTGGTCTTGCCGATGCCGGGCTCGCCGGCGAGCAGGAGCAATGCGCCGGTGCCTGCGTTCGAGAGCCTGTCCAGACAGGCGTCCAGCACCTCGAGCTCCTTGCGTCGACCGATGAGGCTGCCGTGGCTCCTCCGGGCCGACCCGGTTGCGGCTTCGCTCACCTCCGACGAGGCATCGCCCTCCGGTTCCGCAGGCGGCACGGCTGGAGCCGGCGCGGCGAGGTCGGGGTGTCGGGCCAGGACCTTCTGGAGGAGGTCGTCCAGCCGGTCCGACGGGTCGATGCCGAGCTCCTCCTGCAGCAGCAGCCGGAACCGGCGGTGCACCTCGAGCGCCTCCGGCGCTCGGCCGGAGCGGTACAGCGCCAGCATCTGCAGCGCTCGAGGCTCCTCGCGCAGCGGGTGTTCGGCGACGAAAGCCTCGAGGCCGGGGATGGCGTCGACGTGGCGCCCCGTCGCCAGAAGCGCCTCGAACCTGCCCTCGACGGCACTGAGGTAGGTCTCGGTCAGCTGAGTGATCGTGCTCTGGACCGCCTCGTGGTCCGCGACCTCGGCGAGGGGATCCCCGGCCCACGAGCGGACCGCACTCTCGAACGCCGTCAGCGCGGCGTCCGGCTCGTTGCGGCGGAGGTGCTCTCGCCCCTTCTCGGTGAGCCGCGTGAGGTTGACCGCGTCCACGCTCTCCGGCGGCACGTCGAGGCAGTAGCCCTGCGCTCTGGTCGTCAGGGCCGCACCCAGGCCGTCCTTGCCGCCGAGCGTCTGGCGCAGGTAGGAGATGTAGGAGCGCAGCGTGACCGCCCCCTGCGGCGGCGGCGACCCGTCCCAGAGCTGGTCGATCAGCCGCTCGGCGGGCACCACGCGCCCGACGTTCAGGAGCAGGAGCACGAGCAGCGCGCGCTGACGGCGGGTCGAGATCTGCACCTCAGTGCCGTCCACCACCACCCGCAACGGACCGAGGATCGCGAAGGACGCCGGTGGGTCCGTGGCGACGGTCTGCACGGTCGGCACCCTCCAAGCCCCCTGTTGAGCGAGCGTTGAACGCAGGTTGCGCACGCTACTACCGGGGTGCCGGCGCGCGGTCGCCCAGGCGAGGCGGTTCCTCATCGTGGACCCGTCCCGTCGTCGCGCCACGCCCGCACAACCCCGGCGCAACGGCGGGTCGGGACGGTCTTGCCTCCACTCACGAGGAAAGGCACGCCCATGAACACCAAGCGCACCGCGCTCCTCTTCGCCCTTGTCGTCGCCGCGTTCGTGGCGATGGCTGCGTCCTCCTCCCGCGACGAGACCCACCCGGTCGTCTCGGACCGCTCCGGCGCGGCCGGACCGAAGCTCCACGTCGGCCCCGGGCCGGTCGTCGTGAGCGACGCCCGAGGCGACGTGGCCAGGCCGAAGCTCGACCTCTGGAGGGTCCGGGTGGTCAACAAGCCGCACAAGCTCAAGGTGCGCGTCCACTTCCCCGGCGTCGCCGAGACCTACGACTTCCCGACCGGCGCCGTCTCGGTGTTCCTCGACACCGACGCGAGCCGGCCCGGCGCGGAGTACGGCCACTTCATGGACTTCTGGAGCGACTACCGCTTCGCGGAGGTCAGCCGCTGGCGGGAGCAGCCCACCGCAGCTTGGGGACACGCGCCCGAGGGTGAGTGCGTCGCCACCGCCGGGGTGCAGAGCGACAAGCGGAGCAGGCTCCGCTGGTTCGAGTACGTCGTCACCCGCGCCGTCGGCTGCTTCGAGGCCGGACCGGTCCGAGTGGCCGTCACGACCATCAACACCGGTGACCTCGACCCGACAGTCCAGTACCCGCGGCCCAGCTACGACCACCTGACCGGCAGGCACGCGTGGACCGGGTGGATCCCGGTCGCGGGCTGACCCGCCGGACGGCCATCGATGAGCGGCCGGTCCACCGAGACGCAACGCCGCACCAACACCGCCGGCGCAACGTGCCGGACGACCCAAGACCCGTGCGGGGACACCCGCACCCCACACCAGGAGCAGCCCGATGTCCACCTTCCTCTTCCACCTCGGCCGCAGCGCGGCTCGGCATCCGTGGCGCGTCGTCGCCCTGTGGCTGGTCGCCGCCATCGCGGCGCTGTTCGTCAACTCGGCGGTCGGTGGTGACAGCGACGACACCTTCCGCCTGCCCGGCGCCGAGTCACAGCGTGGTGCGGACCTGATCGAGGAGCGCTTCCCCGAACAGTCGCTCTACACCTCCAACGTGGTCCTCCACGACGACCGGGGGCTGACCGACCCCGGACGCAGGCAGGACATCGAGCACGCCGTCGCCGTGCTGGGTGCCGGAGCGCACGTCGTGTCGGTCGCCGACCCGTTCGCCACCAACACCTCGGGCGTCAGCCAGGACGGGACGACCGCGCTGGTCACGATCGCCTATGACCAGGAGGTCGTCAGCGATGCGATGGTGCGGTCGGCCGACGACGCGGTGGCGGAGCTCCGGCAGTCCGGCGTCCAGGTCGAGTACGACGGCTCACTCGGCTACGCCACCGCCCGCGAGGGCGGCGGCGACAACGGCGAGGTGCTCGGCGTCCTCGCCGCGGTGATCGTCCTCGCCGTGGCCTTCGGCTCGCTGGTGGCCCTCAGCCTGCCCATCGGCGTCACCCTCCTGGCGATCCTGATCGGCACCAGCACCCTTGGTGTCCTGGCCGGGTTCCTCCCCGTGCCGCAGATCGCCAACGTCATCGGGCTGATGCTCGGCCTCGGGGTCGGCATCGACTACGCGCTGTTCATCCTCAGCCGCCATCGGCAGAACCTCGATGCCGGCCTCCCCGTCCCCGAAGCGGTCGGCCGCGCCAACGCGACCGCCGGGCTGTCGGTGCTGTTCGCGGGGGTCACCGTGGTGCTCGCGATCGCCGGCGTCCAGGTGTCGGGCATCCCGATGCTCGCGATGATGGGCTGGGGAGCCGCGGTGATGGTGGCGGTCACGATGCTGGCGGCCCTGACCCTGCTCCCGGCCCTCCTCGGGATCCTGCGGACCAGCGTCAACAGCCTCCGGATCCCGCTCACCGGGCGACGTCGGGCGGGCGCGAGCCTGTCCGAGCGCTGGGCCGGCAGGGTGGTCGCACGCCCCCGCACGTACACGGTGGCGGCCGCGCTGCTGCTCGTCGCGATGGCGGTCCCGGCGCTGTCGATGCGGCTGGCCTTCCCCGACGCCGGCAACGACCCGCAGCAGTCGACCACCCGGCGCGCGTACGACCTCGTGGCGGACGCCTACGGAGCCGGCACCAACGGCCAGCTCCTGATCGTGCTCGAGAGCCGAGCCGGTGAGCTGCCCGCGGGTGTCGCCGAGCGCGCGGCCGACGGCGTGGCCGCGGAGGCCGGCGTCGCCGCCGTCGGCGAGCCGGTGGTCAACCCCGCGGGTGACCTGGCCGTGATCGCCGTGACGCCGACGACGGCACCACAGGACGAAGAGACGGCCGAGCTGCTGGACCGCCTTCGGCGCGACCGGCTGCCGGGCCTGTCCGAGGACGGTGCCGTGACGGCACACGTGACCGGCGGGACCGCGCTGACCGTCGACGTCTCACGACGCCTGCAGGACCGCATGCCGGTCTTCCTGCTGGTCGTCATCGGACTCTCGTTCGTGCTCCTCACGGTCGTCTTCCGCTCGGTTCTCGTCCCGCTGAAGGCCGCCGTCCTGAACCTGCTGAGCATCGGTGCGGCGTACGGCGTCGTCGTGGCCGTCTTCCAGTGGGGATGGGCCGCGGGCCTCATCGGGGTCGAGGAAGCGATGCCGATCATGCCCTTGGCGCCGATGCTGATGTTCGCGATCCTCTTCGGCCTGTCGATGGACTACGAGGTCTTCCTGCTCAGCAGGGTGCGCGAGCAGTTCGTGCAGCACGGCGATGCGCGCCGGGCCGTCGTCGAGGGTGTCGGGGCCACCGGCCGCGTGATCACCAGCGCCGCAGTCATCATGATCGCGGTGTTCGCCTCCTTCATCCTCGCGGCCGATCCGACGACCAAGCTGTTCGGCGTCGGTCTCGCGGTCGCGGTGCTGCTGGACGTCACGGTCGGCCGGATGGTCCTGGTCCCGGCGGTGATGAGCCTGCTCGCCGAGCGGGCCTGGTGGCTGCCTCGCTGGCTGGAGCGCCGGGTCCCGTCGGTCGACCTGGAGCCAGACGTCTTCGAGCCCGACGTCCTCGACCCGGCCGCGCTGACGGGCGAGACGCGCCTCGAGCACGTGCACTGACCGCGACCGGATCCGGCCGACCGGCCGGGCCGCCGCCGGCGGTGGCCCGGCCGGCGTACGCCCACACAGGTCAGGACCGCAGGCCGAGCGCGAGCGAGAGATCGGAGTCCGGTTCGGAGGCGTCGGCGTCGTCACGCTCGCCGCCCCGCGTGGCGCCCACGACCAGGACGGTCGCCCCACCGACGAGCACTGCGAGCGCCAGGACCAGCCCCGGCGTACGGGGCGCGTCGTCCGAGGCGACCGACAGGCTCTGCTTCGTCTGGGCGCTGACGGCCGAGATCGAGTAGCCACCGTCGTGGTCCGTGCCCTGCGAGCTCATCCCCATGAAGAGCGCACCGAGGACGGCGAGCACCCAGACCAGGCCCACCATGGCCATGGCGTGGACCACCGTCTCCCGAAGTCCCCGAGATTGGTTCATGCCTCCAGTGTCCGGCACGAGCCGGCCCTCGCACTCGGCCTTTCGGACATTTGGCCTGGGCTCGCCTGGTCTAGCGTGCCGCCATGGAAGACCCCGTCTCCATCCACCACGACGGGCCGGTCACCACCGTCGTCCTGCACCGGCCCCACGCGCGCAACGCCGTCGACGGCCCCACCGCGCGGGCCCTGGCCGACGCCTTCCGCGCCTTCGACGCCGACGAGAGCCGCTCGGTGGCAGTGCTCTACGGCGCGGGCGGCACCTTCTGTGCCGGCGCCGACCTCAAGACGATCGGGACCGACGCCGGCAACCGGGTCGACGAGAGCGGCGACGGACCGATGGGTCCGACCCGGCTGCGGCTCGGGAAGCCGGTGATCGCCGCCGTCGAGGGGTACGCCGTCGCGGGTGGCCTCGAGCTCGCGATCTGGTGCGACCTGCGGGTAGCGGCCCAGGACGCGCGGTTCGGGGTCTTCTGCCGGCGCTGGGGCGTGCCGCTGATCGACGGAGGGACCGTGCGGCTGCCGCGGCTGATCGGGACCGGCCGGGCCCTCGACCTGGTGCTGACCGGCCGCGAGGTGCTGGCCGAGGAGGCCCGGCAGATGGGGCTGGTGGACCGGGTGGTGCCGGCGGGCACGACCCGCGAGGCCGCCGAGGCGCTGGCCCACGAGCTCAGCGCACTTCCTCAGGTCTGCCTGCGTCAGGATCGGCTCTCGGTGCTCGAGCAGCACGCCCTGTCGGAGGAGGAGGCGATGGCCAACGAGCTGCGTCACGGCCTGGCCAGCCTGCAGGCGGGTGCGCTCGAGGGTGCCCAGCGGTTCGCGTCGGGCGAGGGGCGGCGCGGCCGTTCGACCTAGGGCCCCGCCCCGGTGCACCGCATCCTGCTGACCTGTCCGGCGAAGTGCGGTGCAGTCGTGGTCTCAGGGCAGACCACCGCGGCTCGGCCGATGGACGGATACGGGAGACTGTCGAGGTGTCCTGGTTCGCCTCCCCCGACGAGGTCACCGAACGGCTCGCCTCGACGGGCTACCTGGCCGACCCGGCCACCTCGACCACGGCCTACCTCGCCGGGGCGCTCGAGAAGCCACTGCTGGTCGAGGGTCCCGCGGGCGTCGGCAAGACCGAGCTCGCCAAGGCGGTGTCCCGAGCGACCGGCGCCGAGCTGGTGCGGCTGCAGTGCTACGAAGGACTGGACGAGGCCCGGGCGCTCTACGAGTGGAACTACAAGAAGCAGCTGCTCCGCATCCAGGCCACCCAGGGTGACGACCACTCGTGGGCCGAGACCCACGACGACATCTTCACCGACGAGTTCCTGCTCACCCGGCCGCTGCTGACCGCGATCCGTCGCCAGGAGCCGACGGTGCTGCTCATCGACGAGGTCGACAAGACCGACGTCGAGGTCGAGGGGCTGCTGCTCGAGGTGCTGTCCGACTTCCAGGTGACGATCCCCGAGCTGGGCACGCTGGCCGCCGTACGCCGCCCCTACGTCGTCCTCACCTCGAACGCCAGCCGGGAGCTCTCGGAGGCGTTGAAGCGGCGCTGTCTCTACCTTCACCTCGACTACCCCGACGAGGAGCGCGAGCGCGAGATCGTGCTGTCTCAGGTCCCGGACCTCGAGGAGCGGGTCGCCGGGCAGCTGGTCGCCACCGTCGCCCGGCTGCGCGACCTCGAGCTGAAGAAGCCGCCGTCGATCGCCGAGTCGGTCGACTGGGCCCGCACCCTGATCGCGCTCGAGGTCCGCGACCTCGACGACAAGGCGGTCGACGACACCCTCGGTGTCGTGCTCAAGCACGCCTCCGACCACGAGCGCGCGGTCCGAGAGCTGCGGCTGCGCAAGTGACCGCCAGCGGCCTGGTCGAGCGGCACGTCGCCTTCCTGGAGGCACTGCGCGGAGCCGGGCTGTCGGTCTCGCTCGCCGAGGGGCTCGACGCGGTGGCCGCGCTGAGCGCGCTGCCGTGGGACCAGCGCGAGACCGTGCACGCGGCGTACGCCGCCACGCTGGTCAAGAAGCAGAGCCAGCGGCCCACCTTCGACGCGCTTTTCGACGTCTACTTCCCGCGGCTCGTCGGCGAGGGCGCGGCGCGCGAGGAGACCGACGAGACCGTGCGGGACAACGGGCAGGCCCTCGGCGAGTTCCGGGAGCGGCTGGCCGAGGCCCTCGCGGCCGGCGACCAGCAGGCGCTGCTGCGGCTGGCCGTCGAGATGGTCGGCCGCTTCGGCGCCATGCCGGGCCGCGGTCCCGGACTGTCCAGCTGGTCGGCCTACACCGCGCTGCAGCGGGTCTCGCCCGCGGAGCTGACCGAACGGATCGTCCAGAGCCTGCTGGCCGAGGGCCGGAGCGAGGAGGAGGCCGCCCGCGTCGCGGGCCGGAGGATCGGCTCCTTCACCCGGCAGGTCGAGGACGACGCCCGCCGGCGGATCGCCGAGGAGAAGGGCCCCGACCACGTCGCCGACGTCGCGGTCCGGCCGACCATCGACCGGCTCGACTTCACCGCGGCGCGCAAGAGCGACCTCGAGGAGATGCGCCGGGAGATCTACCCGCTGGCTCGCCGTCTCGCCACCCGGCTCACCCAGGAGCACCACTCGCGCAGGCGCGGGCCGCTGGACTTCCGGCGTACCGTCCGCGCCTCGATCTCGACCGGCGGCGTACCCCTCGTCACCCACCAGCGTCCCAAGCGCCCGCACCGCAGCGAGCTGGTCGTGCTCTGCGACGTGAGCGGCTCGGTCGCCAGCTTCGCGCAGTTCACCCTGCTGCTGGTCTTCGCGCTGCGCGACCAGTTCCAGAAGGTGCGCGCGTTCACCTTCATCGACCACGTCCACGAGGTCACCGAGAACTTCACGCCCGGTGCGGACGCGGCAGACGTGATGGCCGAGCTGGCCGCCAGCACCGCGCACGCCGCCCTGTGGGGGCGCACCAACTACGGACGTGCGTTCACCAAGTTCATGGAGCAGCACGCCGACGCGCTCGGCCCCAAGTCGTCGTTGCTGATCCTCGGCGACGCCCGGTCCAACTACTCCGACCTGGCGCTCGACTCCCTCCGTGCGATGGAGCGCGACACCCGGCACGCGTGGTGGCTCAACCCCGAGGCCCGCCGGCACTGGGACACCGGCGACTCCGTGGCCGGGAGGTACGGCGAGATCGTGCCGATGGTCGAGTGCCGCAACCTGACCCAGCTCGGGGAGTTCGTGCACGACATCTTGTGAGTGGGTCGGTGCGAGGTCGCCTCCGGGTTGCAGGGGTCACCTGATATCCGGCTCGTGTGACGTGTCCGTGGGTGGGCGGCCGCGCGCGTAGCACGCCGCGCGTGTTGCGGGATGTGCACCGCATATTGGCCAGCCAGGACGCCGAGATGTGCTGCATATCCGCTGGACCCGGGCTTTGCCGAAGATCTCCGGCACCAGGTGCCGATTTCCCTCCGCAAACCCACCGTCCGGTGGGCGCGCGGGCACCCACGGGAAACGTCGGGGTCACCGGATATCCGGTGACCCCTGAGCTTCTGTACCGAGATCTCGGCACAGAAGCGGATGGGTCGCTACAGAACCCCGGCCCTGCTTCTGGCGCGGGTGAAACGAGCAGGTGCCTTCGCCGCGGCGGGGCCGGCCGGGTGCGTCGCTGCCGTGAGCCGGGGTGGGTCCGTCATGTTGTCGCCGCGCGGACTTAGGGTGGTCGAAGCATGTCCGACCTGTCCGCTCCCACCGTGCTCGCCGTCGACGGCAACTCGCTGCTGCACCGCTCGTTCCACGCCCAGGCCAGCACGATGTACCGCACCCCCGACGGGGTGCAGGGGTGGGCGGTCCGCGGGCTGCTGAGCCAGCTGTTGACCGCGGTCGACCGGGTCTGCGCCGACGTGGTGGTGGTCGGGTTCGACGACCGCGGCAACAGCAGCCGCAAGAAGCGGTGGCCGCACTACAAGGCCCAGCGGGCCCCCAAGCCGGAGAGCCTCGAGCGCCAGCTCGACCTGGCCGTCCAGGTGCTGCGCGAGCTCGGCGTGGTGGTCGTGGTGCCCGAGGGGCTCGAGGCCGACGACGTGCTGGCCAGCGTGGCCGCGCAGGCACCGGCCTGGGGCGCGCGGACCGTGGTGGCGACCTCCGACCGGGACAGCTTCGCGCTCATCGACGCCAACACGAAGATGCTGCGGATCCTCAACGGTGGGGTCGATGCCTCCCCGCTGCTCGACCCCGAGCGGCTCGCCATGGTGACCGGTGTCCGTCCGGAGCAGTACCTCGACCTGGCCGCACTCCGCGGGGACAGCTCGGACAACCTGCCCGGCGTGACCGGCTTCGGCACCAAGACCGCGGTCAAGCTGCTGCAGGCACTCGACACCGCGCAGGCCGCGTTCGACGACGCGGAGTGCGGCGGTGGGCGCTGTGCCGCGGCGGTCGGCAAGGCCCGCGCCAACGCGCTGGCGGCCCCCGGTGCCCGGGACCGCTGGAGCCACAACTGCGAGGTGATGGCGATGGTCACCACCGCCGACCTGGGCCTCGACGCGTCCCTGAGCCGCGGCCGGCTGCCGCTCGACGAGGACGCCGTCCGGTCGACCTACTCCCGCTTCGAGCTCCACCTGCCCGGCGCGATCCGCGCCCTCACCCTGCGCGAGCCGGCCAAGACCGTCACCGAGCCCTTCTTCGACCCTCGTTGGAGGGCCGCCCCACGACCGCACCCCGGCCCGCTGCCCAAGCTGGTCCCCGCCCCGGCGGGACCGGCGTACGTGCAGGAGACGCTCTTCTGAGACGGTTGGCGCGTGACTGACCAGCACGGACGCCGCATCGTCGCCGTGGTCGTCACCTTCAACCGGCTCGAGATGCTGCGTCGCCAGCTCGAGCGGCTGCAGGAGATCGGCGAGCTCGACGAGGTGCTGGTCGTCGACAACGCGAGCACCGACGGCACCGGCGCATGGCTGGCCGGCCAGGACGTGGTCGCCGAGACGCTGCCCGAGAACACCGGCGGCGCCGGCGGGTTCAGCCACGGCCTCCGCGCGGCCGTCGACCGGGGTGCCGACCTGGTCTGGCTGATGGACGACGACGGGCTCCCCGAGCCCGACTGCCTGAAGCTGCTGCTCGAGCGGGACGACCTCGACTTCTGGGGGCCCGCGGTCCTCGCCGCCCAGGACCCGGGCCGGCTCTGCTTCCCGATCCGGCTGCCAGGTGGCACCCGCGTCGTCCACGACGTGGCATCGGTCGAGCGAGCTGCCGTCGACGGGCTGATCCGCGGTGTGGTGATCCCGTTCAACGGCGTGCTCGTCACCCGCGAGCTGGTGGAGAGGATCGGCTACCCGCGGGCCGAGTTCTTCATCTGGGGCGACGACGTCGAGTACCTCTGGCGGGCCGAGGCCGCGGGTGCCCGGATCGCCACGGTGGTGGCAGCCCACGTCCTGCACCCGGCCACCGACGACCTCGGGACACCGATGATGTTCGGCCGGACGACCTACAACCACAGCCCCAGCGACCTCAAGCACTACTGCATGGCCCGCAACAACACCGTCAACCTGCGCCGCTATCGGGGGTGGCCGCACGTCGCGATGTTCTGGGCCAAGACGGTCTGGTTCTACCTGTTCACCCGTCCGCGGCCGGGCCGGATCCCGATGAGCGCCCGGGCGGCGTACGCCGGCCTGCGCGGCGACTTCACCGGCCACCGGAGGTACCTGCGTTGAGTGCCGACGCCGCGGAGGTCTCGACAGGCTCGACCAGCGGGGCCGAGACGGTGGCGGTGGTCGTGGTGACCTACAACCGGGCCGCGCTGCTCACCCGGATGCTGGCGGGCCTGGCCGCGCTGGAGCGGCAGCCGGACGCGGTGATCGTCGTCGACAACGCGAGCACCGACCACACCTCGACCGTCCTCGACGGCGTCACGGACCTCCCGCTCCAGGTGATCCGGCCCCAGGAGAACCTCGGCGGTGCGGGCGGCTTCAACCGCGGGGTGCAGGCCGCCTACGACCAGGGCTTCGACCGGATCTGGCTGATGGACGACGACGTGGTCCCGGCGCCGAACAGCCTCGACGTGCTGCTCTCGGTGGACGACGAGGTGAGCGACTGCCTGCTCACGGTCCGGGAGGACACCCAGGGCCGGCTGGTCGAGAAGGCGGCGGTCATCTTCGACCTGCGCAACCCGCTGCGGATCAAGCCCAAGACCGCGATGGTCGAGACGACCTACCGCACCCGCGAGGCGATGCCCGCGCTGGTGGAGATCCACAACGTCCCGTTCGAGGGGTTCATGGTCCGGCGCCGGGTGGTGGATGCCATCGGTCTGCCCGACCCGGACTTCTTCATCTTCTACGACGACGTCGACTACGCCCTGCGGGCCCGGCGCGCCGGCTTCCGGATCTACGCCGTCCGCGACGCGGTCCTGGTCCGCCAGCTCGACTTCGACCAGCAGCACGACCTGTCGGGGTGGAAGGGCTACTACATGTACCGCAACCTGTTCCGGGTCCACCTGCGCTACGGCGAGAACGCGCTGGTCCGGGCCAAGCCGTGGCTGATCACCGCCGGCGTGGTCGCGCTGTCACCGGTGCGCGGTGGCCGCGCCGAGGCCCGCAACGTGCGCCGGGCACTCAAGGACGCCCGGGCTTCTCGCTAGCGCCGCCCCCCGTTCGACCGCCAGAGTGGGGGCCGTGAACGACGAGCGCGCGGCCGCCCTGCCCGTCGCGGTTGACCACGCCCGGAGCTGGCTGGAGTCGCTGGCGGACCGGCCGGTCCCACCGCAGGCGCCGGTCGAGGAGGTCGTCGAGCGGCTCGGCAGCGAGCTGCCGGACGGACCGCAGGACCCGGCGAAGGTGGTCGAACAGCTCGCCACGGCCTGCGAGCCCGGCCTCACCGCGATGCCGTCCGGGCGGTTCTACGGGATGGTCATCGGCGGGACACATCCGGCCGCGCTGGCCGCGGACTGGCTGGTCAGCGCCTGGGACCAGAACGCCGGGCTGGCCAGGGTCACCCCCGCCATGACCGCCGTCGAACAGGTCGCCGGCACCTGGCTGCTGGACATCCTCGGGCTGCCCGCGGGGAGTGCGGTGGGGTTCGTGACCGGCGGGACGATGGCCAACTTCACCGGCCTGGCCGCCGGCCGGGACACCGTGCTGCGGCAGGCCGGCTGGGACGTCTCGTCGCGCGGGCTGGTCGGCGGCCCCGGGGTCAGGGTGCTGGTGGGGCTCGAGCGGCACGACACGGTGGACCTCGTCCTGCGCTACCTGGGCCTGGGCGCGCCCACCGCCGTCGAGGCCGACGCCGAGGGCCGGCTGGTCGTGGCCGACCTCGAACGCCGGCTGCTCGAGCACAACGGCCCCACCGTCGTGTGCCTGCAGGCCGGCAACGTCCACTCCGGCGGCTACGACCCGTTCACCGACGCGATCGAGGTCGCCCACGACCACGGCGCGTGGGTCCATGTCGACGGCGCGTTCGGGCTCTTCGCGGCCGCGACGACGGCGTACCGCCACCTCCTGGCGGGCGTCGAGGGCGCCGACTCGTGGGCCACCGACGCCCACAAGACGCTCAACGTGCCCTACGACTGCGGGATCTCCGTCGTCCGCGACCCCGCCGCGGTCAAGGCGGCGATGGGCATGCACGGCGACTACCTCATCCACGACGAGGCCGGCGACCCGTTCGAGAAGGTGCCCGAGCTGTCCCGCCGGGCCCGCTCGGTCCCGGTCTACGCCGTCCTCGCCGCGCTCGGCCGCACGGGCGTGTCCGACCTGGTGGAGCGGATGGCCGGCCACGCCGCGGCGTTCGCCCGTGGGATCGAGGAGATCCCAGGCGCCGAGGTGCTCAACGACGTGGTCTTCACCCAGGTCTGCGTCAGCTTCGGGGACGACGAGCGGACCCGGGCCGTGGTGGCCCGGCTCCTCGCCGACGGCGAGGCCTGGATGAGCGGCTCGGTGTGGCGGGGCCGGGCGGTGCTGCGCATCTCGGTCAGCAACTGGTCGACCACCGAGAGTGACGTACGTCGCAGCCTCCGCGCGGTGGCCCGGGCTGCGCAACCTGAGTGAGCGCGCCGAATCGGGCCCGGCGGCCTTGCGTCCGTAGACTGATCTGTCGTGTCGTCGGAGAACTCCCCAGCTGGCCACGGGCCTGATCTCGTCGTCGTCGGCTCTGGTTTCTTCGGGCTGACGATCGCCGAGCGCTGCGCCAACGAGCTCGGGCTGCGGGTGCTCGTCCTCGAGCGCCGTCACCACCTCGGCGGCAACGCCTACAGCGAGCGGGACCCCGAGACCAACATCGAGGTGCACAAGTACGGCGCGCACCTGTTCCACACCTCCAACGAGAAGGTGTGGGAGTACGTCAACCGGTTCACGACCTTCACCGACTACAAGCACCGCGTCTTCGGCAAGTACCAGGGCCAGGTCTACTCGCTGCCGATGAACCTCGGGCTGATCAACCAGTTCTTCGGCAAGAGCCACACCCCGCAGGAGGCTCGCGAGCTGATCGCCAGCCAGGCCGCCGAGATCAAGCCCGAGGACGCCACCAACCTCGAGGAGAAGGCGATCAGCCTGATCGGGCGCCCGCTCTACGAGGCGTTCATCAAGGGCTACACCGCCAAGCAGTGGCAGACCGACCCCACGGAGCTCAGCGCGGACATCATCACGCGCCTCCCGGTCCGCTACACCTTCGAGAACCGCTGGTTCAGCGACACCCACGAGGGGCTGCCCACCGACGGCTACACCGCCTGGCTGAGCCGGATGGCCGACCACCCCAACATCGAGGTGCGCCTCGAGACCGACTTCTTCGACGTCGCTGAGGACTACAAGGGCCGGGTCCCGCTCGTCTACACCGGGCCTGTCGACGAGTACTTCGGCCACTCCGAGGGCCGGCTGTCGTGGCGCACGGTCGACCTCGAGGAGTCGGTGGAGGACGTCGACGACTTCCAGGGCACCGGGGTCGTCAACTACAACGACCAAGAGGTTCCGTTCACGCGGATCATCGAGTTCCAGCACTTCCACCCCGAGCGGGTGAAGACCCACCTGCCGGGCAAGACCGTGATCGTGCACGAGTACTCCCGGTTCGCCGAAGAGGGCGATGAGCCCTACTACCCGATCAACACCGCCGACGACCGCACCAAGCTGATGAAGTACCGCGAGCTGGCCAAGCAGGAGCCGATGGTGCTGTTCGGCGGCCGGCTGGGCACCTACAAGTACCTCGACATGCACATGGCGATCGGGTCGGCGCTGTCGATGTTCGAGAACAAGCTCCGCCCCCACTTCGCCGAGGGCACGGAGCTCACGTCAGGGGGAGTGGACGAGTGACCGAGTCGACGCAGCCCACCGCGAAGAAGACGGCCGCGCGACGCCGTACGACGAAGAAGGCGGCCGCGTCCGCCCCCGGCGCCCACCGGGCAGAGACCAACCGCCGGGTGCTGCAACGGCAGATCATGCCGATCGACCGCGACTTCGACGTCTTCGCCCTCTACGTCGACCCCGAGGAGGCCCACCTCGACGCGGACCGCTACGAGATCGGCGGCAGCCGGGCGGCCAAGGACCTCAACAACGCCGCCATCCGGCAGTCGACGTCGACCGGCAAGGGGCTCCACCCCGACCAGATCGAGTCCCGGACCGCACTGCGGGTCCGCTCCGGGGAGCGCCTCTCCCTGGGCACCTACTTCAACGCCTTCCCGGCGTCCTACTGGCGGCGCTACAGCGTGGTCAGCGACGTCCGGCTCACCGTCGAGGTCTCCGGGCGCGGTGCAACCGTCATCGTCTACCGCTCGCTGGCCAACGGGCGTGCGCAGCGCGTCGACTCGGCGAGCACCGGCGCCGAGGCCAAGGGCACCTTCGTCTTCGAGCTGTCGCTCAAGCCGTTCGTGGACGGCGGCTGGTACTGGTACGACGTCGTCGCCGGTGACGACGACGCCGTGGTCGAGTCGGCGGAGTGGTCGGCCGAGGTTCCCGACGACCGGCTCGAGCACGGCACGGCCGATGTCGCGATCACGACCATGAACCGGCCGGACTTCTGCGCCCAGCTGATCGGCCAGCTCGGCCGGGACGAGCTGCTCAAGCCCTACCTCGACACCGTCTTCGTGATGGAGCAGGGCACCCAGAAGGTCGTCGACTCCTCGTTCTACGGCGAGGCGCAGGCCGCCCTCGGAGACAAGCTGCGCGTCGTCGAGCAGGGCAACCTCGGCGGCTCCGGGGGCTACGCCCGCGGCCAGCTCGAGTCGCTGCGCAAGGGCACCGCGACCTACGCCCTGATGATGGACGACGACGTCGTCTGCGAGCCCGAGGGCATCATCCGCGCGGTCACCTTCGGCGACCTGGCCCGCCGGCCCACGATCGTGGGCGGCCACATGTTCAGCCTCTACAACAAGTCCGAGCTGCACAGCTTCGGCGAGATCGTCCAGCCGTGGCGGTTCTGGTGGATGACCCCCCAGGACGGCTACAGCCGTTGGGACCTCTCGGCCCGCAACATCCGCTCGGCACGGTGGCTTCACAAGCGCGTCGACGTGGACTTCAACGGCTGGTTCATGTGCCTGATCCCGCGGGAGGTCATCGACCGGATCGGGCTGTCGCTGCCGCTGTTCATCAAGTGGGACGACGCCGAGTACGGCCTGCGCGCCAAGGACGCCGGCTTCCCGACCGTGACCTTCCCCGGCGCCGCGGTCTGGCACGTGCCGTGGACGGACAAGAACGACGCGCTCGACTGGCAGGCCTACTTCCACGTCCGCAACCGCTTCGTGGCGGCACTGCTGCACTCGCCCTACCCCCGCGGCGGCAAGCTGATCCGCGAGGACTTCTCCTACTCCATCGCCCATCTGGTCTCGATGCAGTACTCCACCGTCGAGCTGCGCAACCTCGCCCTCGAGGACGTGCTGGCCGGGGCGCAGGCGCTGCACGCGCAGCTGCCGACCCGGCTCGCGGAGGTCAACGCGCTGCGCAAGCGGTTCACCGACGCGCAGCTGGAGGCCGACCGCGAGGCGTTCCCGGAGATCCGGCGCAAGAAGCCGCCGCGCAAGGGCCGCGACGTCATCGAGATCCCCGGCCGGGTCTCCCGCCTGGTCACCGCCGGGCTGGCGCCGATCCGTCAGCTGCGGCCCGCGCGCGAGCTCTCGGCGTCGTTCCCCGAGGTGGAGATCCGCGCGATGGACGCCAAGTGGTACCGCCTCGCGTCCTACGACTCGGCGATCGTCTCGATGAACGACGGCACCTCGGCGGCGTTCTACAAGCGGGACACCGCGAGGTTCCGCGAGCTGGTCAAGCGGACCGCGGAGCTGCACCAGCGGCTGGTGCGCGAGTGGCCGCAGCTCGCCGAGGCCTACCGCGCCGCACTCTCCGACGTCACCTCGCCGGAGCGGTGGGAGGAGACCTTCCGTCCCTGGACCGAGGAGTCCGCCGAGGGATGACCGACCAGCTGAGCCCCGCGAGCGATACGGCGTCCGTCGCCGTACGCCACGACCTCGAGCACGTGCCGCTCGTCGACCCCGCCGCGAAGGGCGGGCTCGTCGGCGTGATGAAGCGGCGCTACCTGCTCACGCTCATGGTCAAGCGCGAGCTGCGGGCCCGCTACATCGGCTCGAAGATGGGGCTTGCCTGGTCCTACATCGACCCGTTCAGCCGGTTCCTGACCTACTTCTTCGTCTTCGGGATCATCCTGGGCCGCGGCCAGGTCCCGCACTTCGCGATCCACCTGTTCGCCGGCATGGTCGTGGTGAACCTGTTCAGCACGTCGTTCAACTCCGGCACCCGCTCGATCATGCAGAACAAGTCGATCGTGCAGAAGATGCCGCTGCCGCGCGAGATCTTCCCGATCGCCTCGATGCTGGTCAGCCTCTACCACACCGGCCCGCAGCTGGTGATCCTCCTCGGCGCCTGCCTGCTCACCGGCTCCTTCACACCCGACCTGGGCACGCTCGTGGCCACCCCGATGGCCTTCGCCATCGTGATCCTGCTGGGGACCGGCATGGGGCTGATGTTCTCGGCCATCAACGTGATGTACCGCGACTGGACCCGCGTGGTGCAGATCTTCACCGGCATGCTGCCGTTCAGCGTCCCGATGATGTACCCCTACACGCTGGTGCAGCAGCGGTTCGAGGCCTTCCCGATCATCGCGCACCTCTACCTGCTCAACCCGATCACCAGCGCCGTGCTGCTCATGCAGCGGGCGTTCTGGATCACCACCGTCAGCCCCGAGGACGCCAAGGAGGCCGGCACGGAGTGGGGCTTCAAGCTGGACGGCAGCTTCCCGCCGCACCTCTGGGAGCGGGGGCTGATCTTCATCGTGTTCGGGATCGCGTTCCTGCTGTTCGCACAGTTCGTCTTCACCCGGCTCGACGACAAGATCCCCGACAGGCTCATGTGATGGTCACGTCGATCGAGGTTGACCACGTCTCCAAGCTGTTCCACAAGCACTACCAGCGGACTCTCAAGCAGACGTTGGTCGCCCGGATGCGCGGCCGGAAGATCAAGGACACCTTCTGGGCGCTCGACGACGTGGCCTTCAACGTCGAGCAGGGCGAGGCCATCGGGCTGATGGGGCTCAACGGCTCCGGCAAGAGCACTCTCCTCAAGCACATCATGGGCGTGATGAAGCCGACCTCGGGCCAGGTCCGGACCCGCGGCCGGGTCTCCGGGCTGATCGCGACGGGCGCCGGCTTCCACCCCGAGATGACCGGTCGCGAGAACATCTACATGAACGCCGCGATCCTCGGCATGACCAAGGCCGAGACGGACGCCAAGTTCCCCCAGATGGCGGATTTCGCGGAGCTCGACGACTTCATGGACCAGCCGGTCGGCAACTACTCCTCGGGGATGTCGGCCCGCCTCGGCTTCTCGGTCGCCGTCCACGTCGACTGCGACGTGTTCATCGCCGACGAGGTGCTGGCCGTCGGTGACCAGCCGTTCAAGCGCAAGTGCATGAAGAAGATGGAGGAGATCCGCGACAGCGGCGTCACCCTCTTCTACGTGAGCCACGCAGCCGCCTCGGTGCGCAAGATGTGCACCCGAGTGATCGTGCTCGAGAAGGGCCGGGTCGGCTTCGACGGCGACGTCGACGAGGGCATCCACTATCTCCACTACGACAACGACGACGACGAGCCGGACGTTGCCGAGGAGGAGTCGGTCGCCGCGGAGCTGGGCTCGGAGATCTAGCGGATCGTCCACCCGCGCGAGCTTGTCCTCGGGCCGACCGTCGACCGACCGCGGACGGGGTCACCGGATATCCGGTGACCCCTGAGCTTCTGTACCGAGATCTCGGCACAGAAGCGGATGGGTCGCTACAGAAGCCAGCTCTGCGGAGCCTGATCGGCCTGCCGAGGGGCGCGCACGGGGAGCAGGTCCACCCCGTATGCGTGGCGGCCCCCGGGGAGGTCGCCGGCTGAGCTGCTCGGGTCGAGCTATCGCTCTCGGGCAGTGCAATGCCCGAGAAGTGCAGGGATCGCCCCCGGGCCGATGAGCCCGAAGGACTTGACAAATCCGGAAACCACCGGCGTGTCGACTGGCAATTACAGCGCTGTAGTTACTCAGTTTCCCTACCGCGTGGCCTGTGACGCGTGTGAAGGTTGCAACCAGTGTGACCTTCCCCCGCCACCAGGAGCACCCCGAGATGTCGGCGATGCGCGCCCGCTACGTGACCGCGTGCCAGCAGCTGCTGGCACTCGGAGTCGTGGTCATCGCGCTCGTGCCGGCCACCCGGGTGGTGTCGCTCGACGTGGTCGGCGTACGGCCGGGGCAGGGAGTCGCACAGCCGACGATCTCCGTGGCGCCCACCGAGGCCCGCGAGCGGCAGCACTGCGAGGTGCGCAGCCCGCGGGTCGCGGAGCGCGAGGGCAGGCACGCGGGGGGCCGGGAAAGGGGCCACTCGGTCAGCCGAAGCGGCGGGTGACCCGTTCGGCCTCGGCGATCTCGTCGAGCCGAGCCTCGGAGGCGCCCGTCACAAGGACCAGCGAGCCACTCGTCGCGAGCGGCCGCGCAACGGCGGCGACACCTGGTGGGGAAGCCGGGTTCGCCGTCACCAGGAGCCGACCGCCGTCGGTCGCAGTCCCAGGACTCCCGGCGGCGGTCGGGATCCTGAACAGCTCGTCGTGGGTCACCTGCCCGTCGACCAGGGCGAGGTCCGCGCCGGTCGGCGGGTCGTACGGCATGAAGGCGTCCGGCTGGCCCCAGACCTCGACGCCGACGTCGTGCGCGCCCGGTGGGAGCGGCTCGGCGAACCGCACCCCCATCGGGAGCAGCGAGCAGGCCAGGACCGGGAGCTGCTCCGCGCGCTCGGCCCAGGCATCCAGGCCGGCCGGGCCGCAGACGACGGCCGACGGCCGGCCGGCCGACGAGGGGAACGCCACGGCCAGTCCCGCGGTCCACGCAGCGCCGAGGAAGACCGGCCCCAGCCAGTGCGTCGGGAGGTCCACCAGCAGGACGTCGCCGCGCTCGAGGCCGTGTTCGTCGACGAGCAGCGATGCCGCCTTGGCCACCCAGTTGGCGTAGGTCGTGACGGAGAGCTCGATGCGTTCCCCGGTCGTCTCGTCGTAGAAGGTGACCAGGGGCCGGCCCGGCTCGCGCCGCAGCTCCGCGGACAGCAGGTCGGCGAACGTCACCGCGACGCCCGGGTCAGGAGGTCGGGGACGCCGGGGAGGCCGGGCTGTCGGCCAGGCTGAGCTCGGCGTTGATGCGGGTGCTGGAGTCGGCCTTGTCCTCGCCGCCGACCCCGTAGACCATCTGCAGCCCGATCTCCTCGGTCAGCACCGCCTCGGGGGCTGGGTCGCCGGTCGGCGACCGGTCGCCGCCGTTGCAGAACAGCAGCTCCGCGTCGGGGTAGAGGTCGCGCACCCGGCGCAGCGACGCCACCACGGTCGGGTCGTCGTCGACCGCGATGAACGCCTCGTCGACGCAGCGCAGCTCGGCCACGATCGCGTTCCGGTCGTCCTCGGTCATGAGGATGCGGCCCTTCTTGAGCAGCTGCTGCCGGTCGTTGTTGACGATCACCAGCAGGTGCGGGGCGAGCGTCCGGGCCTCCTTGATCATGCGCAGGTGGCCGATGTGGATCGGGTTGAAGTACCCGCTGACGATGGCGATGCGGTCGGGTCCGGTCACCGTTACATCGCGTCCGGCTCGGGGGAGTCGGTGTAGGGGTACTTCAGCATGAAGTCCTTCAGCGCCGCACCGCTGGGCTGGCTGCAGTACTGGAAGACACCGACCTGCTTGGAGGTGTCGGTCTCGCCCGAGCCGCCCGCCGACCAGTGCGAGAGCGCGACATGCATCCCGTCGGGGAACTTGCCGCTCTCCTTCTCGTCCTGGGCGGTCCACGGCGCGGCGATGAACTTGTAGCGCAGGTTGTTGGAGTCGGAGCGGAACTTGTCCGCGATGCCGTCGATGACGTTGAGCTCGTCGCCGTCGTCGGCGATCGACTGGTCGTACCAGAGGATCGTGTAGCCGTGCTCGAGGTTGTGGACCAGCGCCTCGAGCTCGGGGCGGTCCTTGTCGGTGTAGAACTTCCGGTTGAACGGCGCGGGCGCGGTGCCCTGCTCGTTCCAGTGCGAGCCGAACGCCGGCGGCGCGGTCGTGTAGGTGACCTGCGAGCCGGTCGGGACGTGCTGCTGGTTGCCGTCCGCCTTCTTGGTCGTGATGTCGTCGCAGGCCGAGGCGGGGGCACCGATCGAGGCGAGGTTGAGGTCGCGGAACTTGCGCAGGTCCCACCAGTTCTTGACCGGGCGGTAGGCGGCCGCCACGACGAGCAGGATCGCGATCGTGGCGCAGACCCCGACGATGGCGAAGCCGCGGCGCCGCTCGGCGCCCTTCTGCTTCTTGCGGAGCTCGTCGATGACCGCCTGGCGGTCGGACTTGGTCGGCTTCTTGGCCACGGCTGCGGAGTACCTCGGAGTACGGTGCACAGGAGCTGTGCTGGACAGGGGGTCGGCGGACTCACGGGAGCCCGACGGTGGAGTCTACGGAGTCACCGGGCGGATCACTGCTTTCTCAGCGCCTTCTTGGCGACTGGCAACCAATCCGTGATCCACGCTCCAGCCGTGGGCGAAGGCCAGCGGTGCCAGCCGCGGGTCGGGGCGCACGGCCAGGCCGCCGTCGACCGGCTCGGGCGCGGTCCCGAGGACGACTGCGACCGCGGCGGCCACCTCCTCGGCGCTCGCGGGCGCCCCGAACGGCGGCCGGTCGGCCGGGTGCCCGGCCAGGGCCCGAACCACCGCCTCGCGGGCGCCGTACCCGAACAGGTCCTCTCCCTCGCCCCGGACGAGGGCGGCGGCCCCGGGCCCGTCCTCCGTGGCGGCCAGGACGAGGTCGGCGCGACCCCGGACCAGCGCGAACGGCCGGCCGGCGAGCTTGCCCTGGGCGAGCTCCGCCGCGCCGGCCAGCTCGTCGGCCAGCGCCGGTGCGGTCACCACGAGTTCGTTGCCGTAGCGGTCGCTGCGCCCGGAGTGGTCGTCGAGGACCACCAGCCCGGCCGCGCCGATCGCGATGTCGGTCTGGCCGGTGCGCCAGGCCCGCCCGGCGGTGTCGGTGACCACGACGGCCACGTTGGCGCCGGTGCGGGCGGCGATCTCCCGGCGCAGGAGCCGCGCGGTGCCGTCGGGGTCGGCAGGGAGCAGGAGGACGCTGCCCGGCTCGACGTTCGAGGCGTCGACCCCCGCCGCGGCCATGGTCAGGCCGAGCCGGGTGCGCACGATCGTGGTGGGCCCGCGGCGGGCGACCACGCGGGCGCCCGGCGCGGCCAGCTCGGACTCGACGGCCGCGGCCCGGTCGGTGCCGGGGCGCAGCCGGCCCTCGGCCTTGCTCACCACCTTGCTCGTGACCAGCACGACGTCGCCGTCGACGGGCGCGAGCGCCGCCACGACCAGCGCCGCGAGGTCGTCGCCGGGCCGGATCTCGGGGATGCCGTCCGGTGCCAGGACGCTGAGCCCCAGGTTGCTCGTCACGAGACCAGCTCGACCGCGGCGGCCGCCATCGCGGCCGTGGCCTCTGGGTCGGTCATGTAGAGCGGGACCGCCGCCGCGGCCAGCCCGGCCTCGTGGAGCCCGGGCAGCTCCCCGGCATCGGACTCGTCGACCAGCCAGCCGTCGAGGACCCCGCCCTGCGAGCGTGCGCCGTAGTGGCGGCCCACGGCCCCGGCGGCGACGGCAACCCCGATCGTGGTGAGGAGCTGGTTGGCCATGCCGCGCACGTGGCTGCCGCCGATGATGGGCGAGACCCCCACCACCCGCGCCGAGGTGGCGACCACCGCCTCACGCACCCTCGGGACGCCCAGGATCGTGCCGATCGAGACCACCGGGTTGGACGGCGGCAGCAGCACCAGGTCCGCGTCGGTGATCGCGTCGATCACCCCCGGTCCGGGCGTGGCCTCGTCCAGCCCGACCACCACGACCGCCTCGGCGGGCACCTCGGCGCGGAGCTTGACCCAGTACTCCTGGAAGTGCACCACCCGGCGGCCGCTCGCCGACTCCGCGTCCGGGACGGCGACGTGGGTCTCGACCCGGTCGTCGGTCATCGGGAGCAGGCGGACCCGCCCGCCGTGTCCAGGGGCGAGCCAGCGCCGGCACAGCGCCTCGGTCACCGCCGAGAGGGGGTAACCCGCGTCGAGCATCTGGGTCCGGACCAGGTGGGTGGCGACATCGCGGTCTCCCAGCCCGAACCAGGTGGGCTCCACGCCGTACGCCGCGAGCTCCTCCTTCACGCTCCACGACTCGTCGCGCCGGCCCCAGCCGCGCTCGGGATCGATGCCGTCGCCCAGGGTGTACATCACCGTGTCGAGGTCGGGGCAGACCTTCAGGCCGTGCACCCACAGGTCGTCGGCCGTGTTGGCGATGACGATCACCTCGGCGTCCGGCGAGACCCCCGGCAGCCGGCCCCCTGCGACGCCGTGCAGGAGCCCCTGGAGGAACTTCGCGCCGCCCATGCCACCGGACAGGACGGTCAGGTGCTGCAGCCCGGGCATGGCCCCACCTTGTCGCATCGTTTTCCCCATACCAGACCAGGGCTTGACGTGGGGCGTACGACAGGCATGTAATTCCATCAGTGTCGTTGGGTACTTCTCGGGAGAAATCCAGTCGACACGCTGGTCGAGCAGGGTCGAGCTCAACACACTCCACAAGAAATCTCGGGAGGGGGGAGATGAGGTCGGTCGACTGGGTCGAAATCCGATTGAGCTGGATTACATGGGTCGAAGGGCAGTCACATGCGAGAACTCTTTCTCCTCGACGGGGACGCAGATGAGGCGAGCTGGCAAGAACGTGCTCTGTGTGCTCAGACGGACCCCGAGGCGTTCTTCCCAGAGAAGGGCGGTTCCACCCGGGAGGCCAAGAAGGTCTGCCTCACGTGCGAGGTCCGGACCGAGTGTCTTGACTCCGCGCTGATGAACGACGAGCGGTTCGGTATCTGGGGCGGCCTCTCCGAGCGGGAGCGCCGCAAGCTGAAGAAGCGCGCCATCTAACCTCTGGTTCGTCCACCGAGAGTGCCCGGGCTCCGGCCCGGGCTTCTCTCGCATTTCGGGCCGCTGGGCGCAGCCCCCTACGCTGAACGATCGTGTCCGCCGCCGATCCTCGCCACGCACCGGTGTCGGTGCGGACCCGCGAGGACGTGTCGGTGGTGCTCGTCAGCCACGACGGTGAGCGCTGGCTGCCGACGGTGCTCGAGGGGCTCGCCGCCCAGCTGGCACCGATCGCGCACTGCGTCGCGGTCGACACCGGCAGCAAGGACGCCAGCGCCGACCTGCTCGACCGGGCCTTCGGCCGGGACTGCGTCGTCGCTGCGCCGTCCTCGACGAGCTTCCCGGCCGCGTTGCGGCTGGGGCTGGACCGGCTCGACCTGCTCGACGTGCGGACCGAGTGGGTGTGGGTGCTCCACGACGA
This sequence comes from Nocardioides sp., assembly GCF_036274455.1. Classification (GTDB taxonomy): domain Bacteria; phylum Actinomycetota; class Actinomycetes; order Propionibacteriales; family Nocardioidaceae; genus Nocardioides. The sequence goes on from NZ_DASUFR010000127.1 coordinate 40,136, forward strand.
CTCCACTCCGCACCCCGAGGCGCTCCTGGCGCTGCTGGCCGGTGCCGCCGACGACCCCGAGGCCGACGTGCTCGGCCCGCTCCTGCGGGAGTGGCCGTCGCTGAAGCGCCTGCTCGAGCTCGGCATCACCATCTCGCGCACCGGCCGTCGCGAGACCGGCCTCGAGCGGGGTGAGTACGACCAGGGCCAGTACTCCGAGCCGAAGCACGTCCTCGCGGTCAACACCGCCGGCATGCTCGTGCGCCGCAGCGTCCTCGACGAGCTCGGCGGGCTGGACGACGAGCTGCCGATCTTCGGCAACGACGTCGACTTCGGCTGGCGGACGGCCGCGGCCGGCCACAAGACCGTCGCGGTGCCCCAGGCAGTCGTCTTCCACGCCGAGGCGGCGCACCGAGGGCTGCGGCGTACGCCGTTGACCGGCCGGCACACCCACTACCAGGAGCGGCGCGCCGCGCTGTTCACGCTGCTGGCCAACTCGGCCTCGCGGCTGTGGCCGTTGCACGCGCTACGGCTGTTGTTCGGGACCCTCGGCCGGATGCTCGGCTTCCTGGTGGTCCGGTCGCCGGGCGAGGCGCTCGACGACCTGGCCGCCTACGTCAGCGTCGTCGCCCACCCCCGCGGGCTGCTCGCGGCCCGCCGGGCCCGGCGACAGTCAGCCGCCGCCGACCCGGACCGTGTCAAGGCGCTGCTCGCGCCGCGCTGGCTGCCCTACCGCCATGCGCTCGACGCCCTCAGCGACCTCACCACCGCGCTGACCCAGTCCGCCACCGACGTGGCCGACCGCCGCCGCGCCGCGGCGGCGGCCGCCGACCCCTCGTCGTTCGCGGCCCGGCGCACGGCCGAGCGGGAGCGGCTCGAGGACGAGGACGTGGTCGAGGACACCGGCATCGTCGCGCGGTTCCTCACCAACCCGGTGGCCGTCCTGCTCGCGCTGACGGTGCTCGCGATGCTGGTCGGCGCCCGCTCGGCCCTCGGCCACGTCTCCGGCCCCGGGTTGTCCCCGGCACCGGAGGACTGGCGCGACTGGTGGGTGCTGCACCTGTCCTCCTGGCACGAGCTGGGGCTCGGTACGCCGGTGCCCGCGCCGCCGTACGTCCTCCCGCTGGCGCTGTTGTCCACGCTGCTCGCGGGCAGCCCGGCCGCGGCCGTGTCGGCACTGCTGGTGCTGGCGGTGCCCTTCGCGATGTGGGGCGCCTGGCGGTTCCTGCGGGTGGCCGGCCGGCTGGCCACCCCCGCCGGAGCCAACCGCTGGCTGATCCTGTGGGGCGCGTCGGCCTACGCGCTGGTGCCGGTCGTCTCCGGTGGGTGGGGCGAGGGCCGGATCGCCGTCGTGCTGGCCGCCGCGGTGCTCCCGTGGCTGGCCCATGCGGCGCTCGGCTTCGCCGACCCCGAGCCCGACCGGCGCTGGCGGGCGGCCTGGCGCACCGGGCTGCTGCTGGCCCTGGTCAGCTGTGGCACGCCGCTGGCCTGGGTGGTGGCGACCGTGGTCGGCGTCGTGGTGGTGGTCCTCGCGTTCATCCTGCTGCCGGGCATCGGCCGCGACCGATCGGCCTGGGGACCGCCCGTCGTGGCCCTGGCCGTGGTCCCGGTGCTGCTGAGCCCGTGGTGGCTGCCGGCTCTCCTGCACGGCGCGGGAGAGGGGCTGCTCCTCGACGGCGGGCTCCTCCCGATGCCGGTCCCGGACGGTGTCGAGCTCGGGCTGGGCCGCTTCCACGACGTCGGGGCGCCGTGGTGGCTGGGTGCGGCGCTGCCGGTCCTGGCCGCCCTGGCGCTGGTCCCGCGCCGGACCCGGATCCCGGTGCTCATCTGCTGGGTGGTCACCCTGCTGTCGGTGCTGGTGGCGGTCGGGCTGGGCGCGGTGACGCTGCACCTGGCCGCGCTGTCCACGCCGCCGGGGCTCGGCTTCCTGCTCGTCGTCGTGCAGGCCGCGCTGATCACCGCGGTGGTGCTGGGCGCGCTCGGCGTCGAGCACCCGGGCCGAGCGGTGCGCGGGGTGGTGGTCGTGCTCGCCGTTGCCGCGGCGGTGGTGCCCGTGGCTGGCCTGGCGTGGTTCGTGGTCGAAGGCAGCGACCTCACCGACGACCGCGACGCCGGCATCCCGGCGTACATGGTCCAGAGCTCCGAGCAGGGTCCCGAGCACGGCATCCTCGTGGTCGAAGGTTCCGTCGCGGACGGGCTCACCTACGCCGTACGCCGCGACGACGGCGTGACGACCGGCGAGGACGAGGTGCTCGTCCTGTCCGAGGAGGACCACGAGTTCACCAGGCTGGTGCAGGAGCTCGCCTCCCAGCCCACGCCCGAGGCGGTCGACCAGCTGGCGTCGCGCGGCATCGAGTACGTCGTGCTGCCGGCGCCCGCCGACGGCCAGGTGTCGGCCGCGCTCGACGCGACCGCCGGGCTGGAGCAGGCCAGCGCCGAGAGCCGCAGCACCCGCGCCTGGCAGGTCGACCGCCCGTTGTCGGCCGACGACCTCGACGGGCCGCGGTCCAGGCTGCGGGTCGGCCTGCTGGTGCTGCAGGGCGTCGCGCTCCTGGCAGTGCTGGTGCTGTGCGCGCCGACCACGGAGCGCGGTCGTGAGCGGGGCCGGCGATGACCCGCCGGTTCGGGGCCGACGTGGTCCTCGCGGTCGTGCTCCCGGTGGCGAGCGCGCTGGCGCTCGTCGCGCTGCAGCCCGACCGCGGTCAGCCGCAGGGCCAGCCCCCGGTCGAGACGCCGCTGACCTCTGCGTCGGTGATCTGCCCGGGCCCGCTGCCCGGCTCGGGAGACGTGCTGGGCGTGAGCACGGTGGGCGCCGACCCCGGTGCCAAGGTTGCCGGCGACGTCCAGGTCGGCCTGGGCCCGTCGACCACGCCGCTCAAGGTGCGCAGCGACAAGGTGAGCACCGCGCCCGCGGAGGAGGGGCCGACCGTGGTGAGCGGCTCCGGTGACCTCGCACCCGGGCTGGTGGCCGGCCGCTCGCGATCCGCGCCGCTGGCCGCCACCGACTGCGGCCCACCGATGGCCGACCAGTGGTTCACCGCGGCGGGCGCCGACGCCACGCACCACTCGGTGATCGAGCTGGTGAACCCGGACGCGGGGCCGGCCATCGCCGACATCACCGTCCGCTCGCCCAGCGGCGTGCTCGACGTGCCCGCCCTGCGCGGGATCTCGGTGCCGGGGCACACCAGCACCGAGGTCGATCTCGGCCAGGTCGTGCCGCGACGCGGCGAGCTCTCGGTCCTGGTGCACACGAGCCGGGGTCGGATGGCGGCCCACGTCGTCGACTCCTACGACGAGCTCGGCAAGGGCGTCAGCGTCGAGGACTGGCTCCCGGCCCAGGACGCGCCGTCCACCTCGTCGGTGCTGATGGGGCTGGTCAAGGGTGCCGGCGACCGCACGCTGGTGCTCGCCAACCCGGGAGCCGACGAGGTGCGCGCCTCGATCAAGGTGGTCACCGCCTCCTCGGTCTACGAGCCGTCGGGTGTCGAGCCGGTCCGGGTGGCGCCGGACACCACCGAGGCGGTGTCGCTCGACGACGTCCTGAAGCAGGCCGCTAAGGGCGGCGCGCTGGGCGTGGTCGTCGAGGCCACCGGGCCGGTGACCGCGTCGCTGCGTCAGGTGGTGGGTGACGACCTGTCCCTGCTTGCCGCCGCTCCCGCCCTCGACGCGACCACCGCCGCGGTGGTGCCGACCGGTCCGAAGCGGCTGCTGCTCGGTGGGCCGGACGCGGTCGGCGTCGCGACCGTGACGTCCTACTCCGCGAAGGGGAAGCAGCTCGACCAGCAGCGGGTCGAGCTCGTGCCCGACGCGGGTGCCGACGTGGCGATCCCCGACGACGCCGCGCTCGTGACACTGACGCCGGAACGGACGACCGTGCGTGCGGCCGTCCTCCTCTCCGGCACCGGGACCGCCGTGGAGGCGATGCGGCCGCTGGTGCTGACCGGGCTGGTGCCCGACGTGCGTCCCGGAGTCCCCTAGCAGTCTCCTTCTAGGACTCGCCCTGGGTCGGCTGGCCCTGGATCACGTCGCCCTGGCGGAGCTGCTCCTTGTCCAGCCCCTCGAGCAGCAGCCCGACGTTGTCGCCGGCGCCGGCGCTGTCAAGCACCTTCCGGAACATCTCGACGCCCGTCACCCTCGTCGTCGCCGCGACACTGCCGTCGCGGATGACGTCGACCTGCGCCCCGACCCGGACCGTGCCGGACTCGATCCGTCCGGTCACGACGGTGCCCCGGTTGCGGATGGAGAAGACGTCCTCGACCGGCATCCGGAAGGTCCCGTCACCGACGACCGGGGCAGCCACGACCGGGGCAGCGCCGGGGTCGTGGCCTGTGGGGCTCGCTGCGTTCGCCTGCTCGAGCAGGGTCTCCACGCTCATGTCGTCGGCCTTCTTGCGGCCGAACGGCCACAGCCCCACCTACGCCTCCCCCTCGTAGCGCGGGTCCACTTCGTCGGGGTCGATGCCGAGCAGCTCGGCGACCTGCTCGACCACGACGGTCAGCAGTAGCGCCTCCAGGTCGGCTCGGGTCTCGGCGCGGTGCTCGATCGGCCTCCGGAACAGCACCAGCCGGGTCGGCCGGGCGCCGCTGCCGCGCACCAGTGAGGACAGCGGCACCTGGTCGGTCTCCCAGTCGTCGGGGATCTGAGGGGCGTCCTCGACGGCGTACTCCACCAGGCCGAGCCGGTCCTGCCAGCGCCGGTCGACGCTGGTCACGATCGCGAGCGCCAGGTCGTCGAACCGCTCCCGCCGTGTGGGGAGCTCGGGCCGGCCGGGCTGGCGCGGGACCACACCCGGGCCGCGCATCCCCCGGCCGCGCCGGTCGCGGCGGCGCGAGGGCCGGGCCCGGCGGTTCTCCACGGCCAGACACTAGTACGGCGGTACGGTCCAGACGTGAGTCCTGCCCGCCGTTGCTCGCGCACCGCCTGCGACCGTCCAGCAGTCACCACTCTCACCTACGTCTACGCCGACCAGACCGCGGTGCTCGGCCCGCTCGCGACCTACGCCGAACCACACGCCTACGACCTGTGCGACAAGCACGCAGAACGTCTCTCCGCGCCACGAGGCTGGGAGGTCCTGCGGCTGGTCTCGGACCTCTCGCCACGGGGGCCGTCCGACGACGACCTGCTCGCCCTGGCCAACGCGGTCCGGGAGGCCGCGCGCCCGGTGCCGGCCGCCGCGCCACCGGCCGCCGAGGAGGGGATGCGCGAGACGTTCCGCCGCGGCCACCTGCGGGTGCTCACCCACGACGAGGCTCCCACCTCCTGACCGCGGTGAGAGTCATCTAGGGTCTCGCCCATGGGAGGTCCGGACCCGGAGGTCGTGCGCGCCGTCTTCAAGGCCTACGACGTGCGCGGGCTGGTCCCGGACCAGATCGACGAGCCGCTGGCCCGCGCCACCGGACGGGCGCACGCCCAGGTCACCGGCGCCGCCACCGTGGTCGTGGGCCACGACATGCGGCCGAGCTCGCCCGGGCTGGCGGCGGCGTTCGCGGCCGGGGCCACCGAGGCCGGCGCCGACGTGGTGATGATCGGGCTGGCCTCGACCGACATGCTCTACTTCGCCTCCGGTCACCTCGGTGTGCCGGGCGCGATGTTCACGGCGAGCCACAACCCCGCCCAGTACAACGGCATCAAGCTGTGCCGCGCCGACGCCGTACCGCTGGGGATGGAGTCCGGGCTGGCCGACATCCGTGACCTGGTCGTCGAGCCACGTCCCGTGTCCGGGCCGGCCGGCGAGGTCCGGAGCGTTGACCTCCTCGACGCGTACGCTGCCCACCTGTTGGAGCTCGTGCCCCTGACCGGCGCCCGGCCGCTCACCGTCGTGGTCGACGCCGGCAACGGGATGGCCGGCCACACGGCCCCTGCGGTGTTCGGCCGGCTGCCCGAGGGCCGGGTCGCGCTGGTGCCGATGTACTTCGAGCTGGACGGCACCTTCCCCAACCACGAGGCCAACCCCATCGAGCCCGCGAACCTGCGCGACCTGCAGGCTCGGGTCGTCGAGACGGGTGCGGACATCGGGCTGGCCTTCGACGGTGACGCGGACCGCTGCTTCGTCGTCGACGAGCGGGGCGTCGCGGTCTCGCCATCGGCGCTGACCGCGCTCATCGCCCGCCGCGAGCTGGCCAAGGAACCGGGCGCCACGGTGATCCACAACCTGATCACCAGCCGAGCGGTGCCCGAGCTGGTCCGTGAGCTCGGCGGGGTGCCGGTCCGCACCCGGGTCGGGCACTCCTTCATCAAGGCGACGATGGCGGAGACCGACGCGATCTTCGGCGGCGAGCACAGCGGCCACTTCTACTTCCGGGACTTCTGGCGGGCCGACTCCGGGATGCTCGCCGCCCTCCACGCGCTCGCCGCGCTCTCCGAGACGGACCGACCGCTCTCGGAGCTGATGGCCGAGCTCGACCCCTACCCGCTGAGCGGCGAGATCAACTCCGAGGTGGCCGACACAGCGGCGGTCACCGCGGCGGTCGCGGCGGCGTACGACGGACGGGACGGGGTCACCCTCGACCGGCTCGACGGGCTCACGGTCAGCCACGCCGACTGGACCTTCAACGTCAGGCCCTCCAACACCGAGCCGCTGCTGCGGCTCAACGCGGAAGGCCGGGACCGCGCCATCATGGAGCGGGTGCGCGACGACGTGCTCGCGTTGATCAGGAAGGAGGACTGAGTTCGATGAACCTGTCTGCCGAGCTGCTGGCGATCATCGTCTGCCCCGACTGCCACGGCGACCTCGAGCCGGTGGAGACCGAGGACGGCGGCGAGCTGGTCTGCCAGGTGTGCGGCCTCGCCTACCCGGTCCGTGACGACATCCCGGTCCTGCTGGTCGACGAAGCCCGACGCCCGGGCTGAGCGGCGTGGTCACCTGGTTCGACGAGTCCCGACTCGATGACGAGTCGGTGCTCGCGGCCCACGACGCCCGGCTGCGGGCACTGGCCGAGTCCGGCGCGCGCGTACGCCGCGAGGCCGGCGCCGCCGCGGGCGCGATCGACGAGGCGGTGACCAGCGCCCGTGAGCAGGGCCGGCCCCGTGCGGTGATCGCGGCCGGGCCCGACTCCCGGCTCTTGCGCGCGGTGCTCGAGCCGTGGTGCCCGGTGCCGTTCGTGGCGTGGCCCGGCATCGCCCTGCCGGGCTGGGCCGGGAGCCTCGACCTCGTCGTGGTGCTCGCGCCGGACGGCTCGGACACCGGGACGGCCTCCGGTGTCGCCGAGGCGATCCGCCGCGGCTGCCAGGTCGTGGTCGCCTGCCCGCCGGGCTCGCTGGTGGCCGAGCACGCGGCCGGACGCTGGAGCACGATCCTGCCCACCTCCACCCGGGACCAGCTGGCCACCGCCGTGGTGATGCTGACCTACCTCGACCGGGTCCAGCTCGGTCCCGCCGCCGACGCCGAGGACGTCGCCACGGCCCTCGACGACGTGGCGATCGCGTGCTCACCGCAGCGCGACCTGGCCGTCAACCCCGCCAAGATGCTGGCGATCGCCCTGGCCGACTCCAACCCGCTGGTCTGGGGGGGCACCGTGCTGGCGGCCCGGGCCGCCCGGCGGGTGGCGGAGTCGATCCGGCGGGCCAGCGGCCGCACCGCGCTGGCCGGGGACGCCGAGCACCTCCTGCCGGTGCTCGAGGCGACACCGCCGCGCGATGTGTTCGACGACCCGTTCGCGGACGCCCAGCCCGAGCGCAGGCCGATGCTGCTGGTCCTCGACGACGCCTCGGAGGACCCCGTGGTCCGCGAGCACCGCGGGCGGCTGCTCGCCGCGGCGTCCTCGCGCCGCGTGCGGGTCGAGACCGTGAGCAGCGACGCGCCGTCCGAGGTGGCCCGTTACGCCTCGCTGGTGCTCTCGGGGACCTACGCCTCGACCTACCTCGGCGTGGGCCTCGTCGAGGAGTAACCCCTCACCCGTTCGGGTAACGGGCGGACGTGGCCGTCCCCACGACTACAGCCCCGTCTGTCCGCGACCCCTGGTTCGACAACGCCAAGATGGCGTTGGTCCTGCTGGTCGTCGTGGGCCACTCCTGGACGCTGCTCCCGCACAACGGCGTCGACGACCACCTCTACGACTTCCTCTACGCCTGGCACGTGCCGGCGTTCGTGTTCGTCACCGGCTACCTGTCGCGCTCCTTCACCTACGAGCCGCGGCGGCTGTGGCAGCTGGTCCGCACCGTCGTGGTCCCCTACGTCCTCTTCGAGTGCGCCCTGGCGCTGTTCCGGATCTACGTCGGCGGCGAGCGGCTCGAGGACCTGTTCCGGGACCCGCACTGGCCGATGTGGTACCTGTCCGCGCTGTTCTTCTGGCGGCTGCTCACCCCGGTCTTCAAGCGGATGCCGTGGCCCCTGGCCGTTGCCGTCGCCCTCGCCACCTCGCTCGTCGCCGGTCTCTACGCCGGCGACACGCTCGACCTGGCGCGTGTGCTCGGGCTGCTGCCGTTCTTCGTGCTCGGGCTGGTGTCGACCCAGGAGCGGCTGGAGCGACTGCGCGCGCCGTGGGTCCGCAACGCCGCCCTCGTGGTCTTCCTCGCCATCGCGGTCGTGACCACGTGGACCGACCGGTTCGCGCAGACCGAGTGGTTCTACTACCGCTCGCAGTACGGCGAGCTCGACGTGAGCGACGGCCGGGCCCTGCTCACCCGCGGCGTCCTGCTGGTGATCGGCACGCTCGGCGCCTGGTCGTTCATGGCGCTGGTGCCGCGGGCAGGCGGCTGGTTCACGCGGATGGGCGCGGCGACCCTGGTCGTCTACCTCTTCCACGGCTTCGCCATCAAGGGCGTCGAGTACGCCGGCTACCCCGGCTGGGCCGACGAGCACGCCGCGGTCGCGCTGGTCCTGACGACGGCCGGTGCGGCGGGGCTGGCCCTCCTCCTGGCCTGGCCGCCGGTGGCGAGGGTGCTGGTGCACGCGGTCGACCCGTTCGGCACCGCCGAGCAGCACGTGCGCCGGGCCGTCCGCCTCGCAGACGCGCCCGCGCAGGCCGAGGAGATCGCCGTGGTGGTCGAGGAGGCGGCCGAGGAGAGGGTCGAGGAGAGGGTCGAGGACGAGGCGGCAGGGCCGCCGTTGGTCGCGCGTTAGGTCTCCTGACTAGCCTTCCGGCCATGAGTGCCGGCCTCTTCGGGCTGTTCGACGACATCGCGACCCTGGCCCGGATGGCCGCCGCCTCGGTCGACGATGTCGGCGCGGCCGCGGGGCGCGCCAGCGCGAAGGCGGCCGGCGTGGTGGTCGACGACACCGCGGTCACGCCGCAGTACGTCTCCGGCGTCGCCGCCCAGCGCGAGCTGCCCATCATCCGCAAGATCGCGGTCGGCTCGCTGCGCAACAAGATCGTCTTCATCCTCCCGGCCGCGCTGCTGCTCAGCCAGTTCGTGCCGTGGCTCCTCGCGCCGATCCTGATGCTGGGCGGTACCTACCTCTGCTACGAGGGCGCCGAGAAGGTCTGGGAGAAGGTCAGCGGCCGCCACCACGACGACCACCTCGCCGTCGAGGGCGGACCCGAGGCCGAGAGCTCATTGGTGTCGAGCGCGATCCGCACCGACTTCATCCTCTCCGCCGAGATCATGGTGATCGCGCTCAACGAGGTCGCCGACCAGTCGCTGGTCCCGCGGGCGCTGATCCTGCTCGTGGTGGCGGTGGCGATCACGATCCTCGTCTACGGCGTCGTCGGCCTGATCGTGAAGATGGACGACGTCGGGCTCCACCTGGCCGAGCGGCGCTCGCCGTTCGCCCAGCGGCTGGGCCTGGGCCTGGTCCGCGCGATGCCGCGGCTGCTCACGGTGATCTCCGCGGTGGGCGTGGTCGCGATGCTCTGGGTGGGTGGCCACATCCTCCTCGTCAACAGCGCCGAGGTCGGCTGGCACTGGCCCTACGACACCGTCCACCACTGGGAGGAGGCGGTCCACGACGCCGTCCCGGGCGTGGGCGTCGTCGTCGGCTGGCTGCTCAACACCGCGGTGTCGGCGCTCGTCGGCCTCGTGGTCGGGTTCGTCGTCGTCGGGCTCATGCACCTGCTGCCGCGGCGCAGGGCCCACTGAGCCTGCCCCGAGGATTCCCCCTTCCGGCGGCCACCGTCCTACGCTTCGAAGGTCCGCGTCGGGAGATCCCGCCAACGCGCAGATGCGCGGCGCAGACCTGGCTCCACCGTTTCCCAGGAGATAGCTGATGGACTTCAAGGTCGCCGACCTCTCCCTGGCCGACTTCGGCCGCACCGAGATCACCCTCGCCGAGCACGAGATGCCCGGCCTCATGGCGATGCGAGCGCGCTACGGCGACGCCAAACCGCTCGCCGGCGCCAAGATCGCCGGCTCGCTGCACATGACGATCCAGACCGCGGTCCTCATCGAGACGCTGGTCGCGCTCGGCGCCGAGGTCCGCTGGGCCTCGTGCAACATCTTCTCCACCCAGGACCACGCGGCCGCCGCGGTGGTCGTCGGCCCGAACGGGACCGTCGACGACCCGCAGGGCGTGCCGGTCTTCGCCTGGAAGGGCGAGACCCTGGAGGAGTACTGGTGGTGCACCCAGCAGATCCTCGACTGGCCCGCCAAGGATGGGCAGAGCGACTTCGCGAACATGATCCTCGACGACGGCGGTGACGCGACCCTGCTCGTCCACCTCGGCCTCGACGCGGAGAAGAACGGCGTCGCGCCCGACCCGGCCACGGCCACGAGCCACGAGCAGCAGGTCATCTTCCAGGTCCTCAAGGACTCGCTTGCCCAGAGCAGCGACCGCTGGACCAAGATCGGCGAGCACATCAAGGGCGTCACCGAGGAGACCACCACCGGCGTGCACCGGCTCTACGACATGATGAAGGAGGGCTCGCTGCTCTTCCCGGCCATCAACGTCAACGACTCGGTCACCAAGTCCAAGTTCGACAACAAGTACGGCTGCCGCCACTCGCTGATCGACGGCATCAACCGCGCCACCGACGTACTGATCGGCGGCAAGGTCGCCGTCGTCTGCGGCTACGGCGACGTCGGCAAGGGCTGCGCGGACTCCCTGCGCGGCCAGGGTGCCAGGGTGGTCGTCACGGAGATCGACCCGATCTGCGCGCTGCAGGCGGCCATGGACGGCTACCAGGTCTCGACCCTCGACGACGTGCTGGGCGAGGCCGACATCATCATCACCGCGACCGGCAACAAGGACGTCGTCACCGTCGACCACATGTTGCGGATGAAGCACCAGGCGATCGTCGGCAACATCGGCCACTTCGACAACGAGATCGACATGGCCGGCCTCGAGGCGTTCCCGGGCGTCGAGCGCAAGAACGTCAAGCCGCAGGTCGACAAGTGGACCTTCCCCGACGGCCACGCCGTGATCGTGCTCTCCGAGGGCCGGCTCCTCAACCTCGGCAACGCGACCGGCCACCCGTCGTTCGTGATGTCGAACTCCTTCACCAACCAGGTGCTGGCCCAGATCGAGCTGTTCACCAAGCCCGACGACTACCCGACCGGCGTCTACGTCCTGCCCAAGCACCTCGACGAGGAGGTCGCGCGGCTGCACCTCGACGCCCTCGGCGTGAAGCTCACCAAGCTCTCCGACGAGCAGGCGAGCTACCTCGGCGTCGCGGTCGAGGGTCCCTACAAGTCGGACCACTACCGGTACTGATCGTCTACCCCGGCGAGTGACGGCCGGGGGCCACGACGGACGCCGAACCCAGTGACAGGGTCACCGGATATCCGGGGACCCCTGAGCTTCTGTGCCGAGATCTCGGCACAGAAGCGGATGGGTCGCCACAGAAGTAGGCCGCCAGGTGTGGCGCTGGCGAGCGGCCGCGGCCGCCGAAGGCGATCCTTGACGGCGAGACGCGATCCGGTAGGCGCGCGGGCACCCCACGGATGGGTCCCCGGATATCCGGCTCTTCTGACTGATCCGTGGGTGGGCGGCCGCGCGCGTAGCAGGCCCGCACCCGCCGTCAAGGATCGCCCTCGGCGCCCCTGCCATGCGCGGGCCAGGGCAGCGGTGAGCAATCAACCGCAGCCTGGCCCAGGGTGGTTGATCACCCACCGCCACCTCGGCATGTCGGCGGGACACGACGAGACGCCGGTGGTCGGTGAACCCCTGGGCGGCTCAGACCGGTTGAAAGGTCACCGCTGCCCGGCGTGGGCAGCCACCCACCCACGGAAGCGTCAGGAGAGCCGGATATCCGGTGACCCCGCAGGGGCCGGAGAGACTGACGCCCACCCGGCCCTGAGGCACACTTTCATCATGGTTGAGCACGCCCCGGTCGCTTCCGACGTCCCGACGAAGGGCAGAGTCCTCGTCGTCGACGACGACGCGTCCCTGGCGGAGATGCTC
>NZ_DASUFR010000128.1:0-3749 GCF_036274455.1 Nocardioides sp.
GGAGCCGTTCGAGGGCACCGGTGCTGGGCATGAGGCCACTGTAGGGCGATTAGTGCGGAAGGTGGAGGAACTGCGGCGACATCCGGCGTGATTCGGCATTGACCGGGATCAATGGCCCTTCCTACGGTGCAGGAGCGGGGAACCCCACCCGGTGGCCACGGCGGCGACCGGCTTCTTGATCGGGCAAGGAGACAACTCGATGTTGCGCACCCCTCGCGGCGCCGTCCTCGGCACCGCCCTCGTCGCGGCCCTCGCCGTCGGAGCCCTCCAGGCTCCCGGACAGGCCACCACGCACGCGCCGGTACCACCGGCGTACCAGAACAGCAAGCTCCCCGTCCGGGACCGGGTCGCCGACCTGCTCTCCCGGATGACCCTGGCCGAGAAGGTCGGCCAGATGACCCAGGCCGAGCGTGCTGACGTCACAGACCACCCGTCCGAGATCACCGCGAAGGGCCTCGGCAGCGTGCTGTCGGGCGGCGGGTCGACCCCGGCGGCCAACACGCCGGAGGCGTGGGCGGACATGGTCGACACCTTCCAGGAGGCCGCGCTCGCGACCCGTCTCGGGATCCCGCTGCTCTACGGCGTGGACTCGGTGCACGGCCACGGCAACCTCCTCGGGGCCACCGTGTTCCCGCACAACATCGGTCTCGGCGCGACCCGCGACGCGAAGCTGGTCGAGAAGGTCGAGCACATCACCGCGGAGGAGACCCGGGCGTCCGGTCCGCAGTGGGTCTTCGCGCCGTGCGTCTGCGTGGCCCGCGACGACCGCTGGGGCCGCACCTACGAGAGCTTCGGCGAGACCCCGTCGCTGGTCGAGCGCATGGAGACCGCCATCGACGGGTTCCAGGGCACGAAGACCAAGGACCTCGCCAGGCCCGACCGGGTACTGGCGACCGCCAAGCACTTCGCGGGTGACGGGCTCACCTCCTACGACGCGTCGATGGCGCTCGGCGGTGGCTACCCGATCGACCAGGGCATCGACCGGGTCAGCCGCGCCGACTTCGACCGGCTCGCGCTCGCGCCGTACTGGCCGGCCGTGCGCAAGCACCACGTCGGCTCGGTCATGCCGTCGTTCTCGAGCACCGACTTCAACGGTGGTGACACCACAGACGCGGTGAAGATGCACGCCAACCACGAGCTGATCACCGACGTCCTCAAGGGCCAGATGGGCTTCGACGGCTTCGTGATCTCCGACTGGCAGGGCATCCGGCAGATCCCGGGCGCGACCTACGCCGACAAGGTCGCGGCGGGCGTCAACGCCGGCATCGACATGTTCATGGAGCCCTACTCCGGCAGCGACACCGGGTTCGTCGAGTTCACCGAGACCCTGACCGGTCTGGTCGACAACGGCACCGTCTCGATGGACCGCATCGACGACGCGGTCTCGCGGATCCTCACCGCCAAGTTCGAGCTCGGCCTCTTCGAGCACCCCTTCACCGACCGGCGCAACATCGACAAGATCGGTAGCAAGGCGCACCGCAAGGTCGCGCGCCAGGCAGTGGCCGAGTCGCAGGTGCTCCTCCGCAACCGTCAGCACACGCTGCCGCTGAGCGGCTCGAAGAAGCAGCCCGTCTACGTCGCGGGCGGCAGCGCCGACAGCATCGGCAAGCAGGCCGGTGGCTGGACGATCACCTGGCAGGGCGACCCCAACCAGGTGATCCCGGGTGACACCATCCTCGACGGCATCAAGGGCGCCGCGAAGGGACCGGTGACCTTCAGCGCGAACGCCGACGCGCCCGTGCCGGCCAACGCCGCCGGCGTGGTGGTGGTCGGCGAGACGCCGTACGCCGAGGGGCCTGGCGACTACAACGGTCCCACCTGGGCGCCGAACGGGATCCAGAAGATGACGCTGTCCGACTCCGATCGGGCGGCGGTCGAGAAGGTCTGCTCGGCGGCGGCGACCTGCACGGTCCTCGTCGTGTCCGGCCGGCCGATCATCATCCCGCCCGAGCTCCTCGGCCAGATCGACGCGCTGGTCGCGTCCTGGCTGCCCGGCAGCGAGGGGACGGGCGTGGCCGATGTCCTGTTCGGCAAGAAGCCGTTCACCGGCAAGCTCCCGATGACCTGGCCGCGGAGCCTGGACCAGGAGCCGATCAACGTCGGCGACGCGGACTACGACCCGCTCTTCCGCTACGGGTTCGGCCTGGGCACCTGACGAGGCTCTCGGGGGACTAGGGTCCGGAGGCGTGCCCGCGCTGCGCGTCTCCGGCCCTGTTCTCCCCGACGGCGAGCCCCGCGACCTCTACGTCGTCGACGGGCGGATCACCCTCGAGCCGCAGGCCGGTGCCGAGACGGTGGCCACCGGCTGGGTGGTGCCCGGGCTCGTCGACGCGCACTGCCACATCGGCCTCGACGAGCAGGGCGGGGTCGACGAAGCGACGACCGAGGAGCAGGCGCTCACCGAGCGCGCGGCCGGGGCGCTGCTGCTGCGCGACTGCGGCAGCCCGGTCGACACCCGCTGGGTCCAGGAGCGCGAGGACCTGCCCCGGCTGGTCCGGATGGGCCGGCACATCGCCCGCACGAGGCGCTACATCCGCAACTACGCTCACGAGGTCGAGCCGGACGGGCTCGTGGCGACGGTCGAGCAGGAAGCGGCCCGTGGCGACGGCTGGGTCAAGCTCGTCGGCGACTGGATCGACCGGGACGCCGGCGACCTGAAGCCGTCGTTTCCCCCGGAGGCGTTCGCCGCCGCGATCGGAGCAGCGCACGCCCTGGGCGCGAAGGTGACCGCGCACTGCTTCGGCCGGGAGGTGCTGCCCGGCCTGATCGAGGCCGGCATCGACTGCATCGAGCACGGCACCGGCCTCACCACCGACCTGGTCGACGCCATGGTCGCCAACGGCACCGCACTGGTGCCGACGGCGCTGCAGCTCAACAACTTCCCGGAGTACGCCGAGCAGGCGGGCGGCAAGTTCCCGGCGTACGCCGCCACGATGACCGGCCTCTTCGAACGCCGCCGGGACACGATCATGAGCGCACACGAGGCCGGGGTCCCGATCTACGCCGGCACCGACGCAGGGGGAGTGCTGCCGCACGGCCTCATCGCCGAGGAGGTCCGCGAGCTGGCGGCGTACGGCATGTCCGCGCACGAGGCGCTCGCGGCCGCGTCCTGGAAGGCCCGCGACTGGCTCGGGCTCGACCCGCTGCTCGACGAGGGCGCCCCCGCCGACCTCGTGGTCTACGACGCCGACCCGACGGCCGACGTCACGGTGCTCGCGAGGCCGGCCAGGGTCGTGCTGCGTGGCGTGGTCGTCCGCTGACCGTCCTGGTCGAGCTCGACGACGAGGTGCTCGGGTGGCGGGTACTTCACCACGGCGCAGTTGCGCTTGAGCAGCTCCTCGCCGAGCGCCACGCCCGTACTCCGGTCGATGACGGTCCGCCAGATCTCGTTGCGCCGCCAGACACGGTCGGCCCCCTCGTGACGCAGCCGTAGGAACTCCTCGTTGCGTGCCTCCACCTTGTAGGAGTGCTCGACCGGCCGGTCCGCGCGGAGCTCGCCGCGCAGGTGCTTGTCGTCGAGCCACGTGTGCAGCTGGAAGGTGACGTCGGTGTCGTTGCGGACCACGAGGTCGACGTAGTTCCAGACGATCGAGCAGCCGACGCCCCACGGGAGCACCCGGTTCTTGTCGGGGAACGGGTCGAAGCTGTGCTCGGAGCGCTCGACGACCGTCAGCGGCGAGTGCAGGAACATCCAGTGCAGCAGGTTCGCGAGCTGGCAGATGCCGCCACCGACGCCGGCCCGGGCCTCG
>NZ_DASUFR010000129.1:0-15901 GCF_036274455.1 Nocardioides sp.
CGGCTACCGGTCAGCGTGAGCCCCAGCTGCTCGGCGGCCCGGATGTCGAACATCCCGAGCAGGAGCCCGAGCACGGCGCGTGGCGGGCCGGCGATCGTCAGGTCGGCCTTCTCGGCGCGGCCGGTGCGCGCCCGGACGACGCCGTCGGTGATGTCCACGACGGCCGCGATCCCGTCGACGTCCAGCTGGATGATCGTGGGCGGCCCGCCGGGGTCGACGGCCGAGAACCACTCGACGGCGTAGGTGAGCCAGTGCGGCTGGACCGCATCGCCGGCCTTCTCCTCCGCCATCAGGTGCAGCCCCCAGCTCCCCAGTGACCGCAGCACGGGTGCCAGGGCCTCTCCCGCCGGTGTCAGCGCGTAGAGCACCGTCGCGACGGGCGGCGGCGCTTCCTCGCGGGTGACGATCCCGGCCTCCTCCAGCTCCTTGAGGCGGCTCGACAGCAGGTTCGTCGCGACGCCGGGCAGCCCGTTGCGCAGATCGGTGAACCGGCAGGGCCCGCGGAGCAGCAGCTCGCGCACGACGAGGAGCGTCCAGCGCTCCCCCACGACATCGAGTGCCCGGGAGATCGAGCAGTACTGGCCGTAGCTGCGCACGACGCCCATCCTAGGCCACTACGCTTTACTTTCCTGTCTATCCAGTTGAAAAACTAAAGCCGCAAGGCAAGAGTTGGGGCATGACCTACGACGAACCAGCTGTCTCCGGGACCGTGGCAGAGCTGCTCCGCGACGCGACGAACCTCGACCCGTCGGCCGACGGAGCGCTGGACGACCTCGACCAGTTCCACCTCGGCGGCGCCGAAGCCGTCGACCTGCTGGTCGCGAGCCTCGACCTCGACGCGGGCGCGTTGGTCCTCGACGTCGGCTCCGGGTTCGGCGGACCGGCGCGGCAGGTCGCGCGGCGTACCGGCGCCCGGGTCCTCGGCGTCGACCTCGCCCCCGCCTACGTCGAGGCCGCACGCGACCTCACGCGCAGGGCCGGACTGGAGGACCTCGTCGAGTTCAGGCACGTCGACATCGCCGACCTCGACCACGGCGCACCGTTCGACGCCGCGATCACGATGCACGTGCAGATGAACGTCGAGGACAAGACGGCCTGGTTCAGGAAGATCGCGCGGCGGCTCGCCCCCGGAGCGCGGCTCGCGGTCTGGGAGGTGTGTCAGCAGCCCGGCAGCGAGCTCACCTGGCCGATGCCCTGGTCGCTCGACGGCAGCGACAGCTTCGTGGTCCCCCAGGAGGAGCTGCGTCGCGCGGTCGAGGATGCCGGCTTCGTCGTCGAGTCGTGGACCGACCGGAGCGGGTGGGCGCGCGACTGGTTCGAGCGCACGTACGCCGCGGGCGGACCCGGCGGACCGGCACTGCCGATGCTCCTCGACGAGGGCTACACCCGGGTGCTCAACTACGCCGCCGCCGTGGCGGACGGCTCGGTCCAGGTCTGGCAGGGCTGCTTCACCACCTCGCTACAGTCCCGGTCGTGACCGCCGAGGACCGGACCGAGCCCGCGGCGCGGGACCTGGTCGACGAGTCCCGGCCACACTTCCGCGAGCCGGGCCGGGGTCGCCCGGTCCGGGTCTACGACTGGGCGCCTGAGAACACCGGCAGCGGCGCTCCGCTCGTCGTCATCTCCCACGGGACCGGCGGCTCCGGCAAGGAGATGGGCTGGCTGGCGCGCCCGCTCGCGGCCGCCGGCTTCTCGGTGCTGAGCCTCGACCACCACGGGAACAGCTACGTCGACGGCTACCTGCCGGAGGGCTTCCTGTTCGCCTGGGAGCGGCCGCGCGACATCTCGTTCGTGCTGGACACCCTGGGGCTGGGGCACGAGCGGGTCGGAGTGGCCGGCTTCTCGATCGGCGGCTACACCGCCGCCGCGCTGACCGGACCCCGTCTCGACCCCGACGCCGTCGCTGCGATCCTCGCCGGTCGCGTGCCCCTCCCCCCGATCGACCAGCTCCCGGACGCCTTCGAGCAGCTCCGCGAGACCTACTCGCCGTACGCGCTCGCCGCCGTCGCGCAGTCCTCCGGTACCGACGTCTCCGACCCGCGGGTCGCGGCGGCGTTCCTCGTCTCGCCCGGCATGGGAGCGCTGCTGACGCGCGAGAGCCTCGGGGGCGTGCGCGTGCCGGTGGAGGTCCGTTGGGGCGACGCCGACGCGACCAACCCGTTCGAGCGGGACGTCCGCCCCTACGTCGAGCTGATCCCGGGGGCCGGAGGCAGTGCAGTCGGGCCAGGCGTGGACCACGCCGACTTCATCGCGGCCTTCACACCGGACCGCACCGTGGCGCGCGACCAGGTGGCCGTCGACGCTGTCCGCTTCTTCGAGCAGCACCTGCGGCGCGACCGCCTCGCGCGATCACTCGTGCGTGATCACTAGTGTCACGGGGTGTCCTCACCACTGTCCGTGCTGGCGCCGCGCGTTTCCAAGGCGATCGTCGCGGCCTTCGGTGAGGAGTACGCCGGCACCGACCCGGTCCTGCGGCCGAGCCACCACGCCGACGTCCAGGTCAACGCGGCGCTCGCGCTGGCCAAGCGCCTCGGCCTGCCGCCCCGGGACGTGGCGCAGCGGCTGCTCGACCACCTGGCTCTGCGGGACGTGTGCAGCATCGTCGAGGTCAGCGGGCCGGGCTTCCTCAACCTCACGCTGAGCGACGGGTGGATCTCCGCCGAGACGACCAGGCTGGCCGGCGACGAGCGGCTGGGACTCCCCCGCGAGTCGCCAAAGCGCGTCGTCATCGACTACTCCGCGCCCAACGTCGCCAAGGAGATGCACGTCGGTCACCTGCGCACGACGATCGTGGGCGACGCGCTGGCCCGCACGCTCGAGCGGCTCGGCCACACCGTGATCAGGCAGAACCACGTCGGCGACTGGGGCACGCCGTTCGGGATGCTGATCGAGCACCTGCTCGACGTGGGCGAGGACAGCGCGGAGGCACACCTGCTCGAGACCGACCCCAACGCGTTCTACCAAGTGGCCCGCGAGCGCTTCGACGGCGATGCGGCGTTCGCGACCCGGGCCCGGGACCGGGTGGTCGCGCTGCAGGCCGGCGACGCTGAGACGCTGCGGCTGTGGCGCCAGCTGGTCGAGCTGTCGCGCCGCTACTTCGACCTCGTCTACCGCCGGCTCGGCGTCACGCTGACCGACGCCGACCTGGCCGGCGAGTCGACGTACAACACCGAGCTGGCGCAGCTGTGCGACGAGCTCGAGGCTGCGGGCATCGCCACGACCAGCGAGGGTGCCCTCTGCGTCTTCCTCGACGGCTACACCGGCCGCGAGGGCAAGCCGGTCCCGCTCATCATCCGCAAGTCGGACGGTGGCTACGGCTACGCGACGACGGACCTCGCCACGATCCGCCACCGCGTCCGGGAGCTGCACGCCGACCGGCTGCTCTACGTCATCGGCGCGCCGCAGGCACTCCACCTCCGGATGGTCTGGGACACCGCGCGCATGGCCGGATGGCTGCCCGCCGGCCTCGACCCGGTGCACGTCCAGATCGGCAACGTCCTCGGCCCCGACCGCAAGCTGCTGCGGACCAGGTCCGGTGCTCCCCCGCGGCTGCTGGACCTGATCGACGAGGCGGTCGCCGCCGCCCGGGAGGTGCTCGACCGGTCGCGCCCCGACCTCGACGAGGCCATCAGGGCCGCGGTGGCACCGCAAGTGGGCGTGGGCGCGGTGAAGTACGCCGACCTGTCGGTGGCCCACGACAGCGAGTACGTCTTCGACCTCGACCGGATGACCGCGCTCACCGGCGACACCGGGCCCTACCTCCAGTACGCCGCCACCCGCATCCGCTCGATCCTGCGTCGCAGCGACCAGCAGCCCGGGCCGGCCATCGACGTCGTCGAGCCATCCGAGCGGGTGCTGTCCCTGCGGCTGCTCGACTTCGGGGACGTGGTGGCTCAGGTGGGCGCCGAGCTCGAGCCGCACCGGCTCTGCGCCCACCTCTACGACCTGGCGCGCGCCTACTCGGTCTTCTACGAGGAGTGCCCGGTGCTGAGCGCCGAGCCCGGCGTGCGCGCGTCCCGGCTCGCTCTCTGCGGGCTCACCCTGGCCGTGCTCGTCGAGGGGCTCGGCCTGCTCGGCATCGAGGCGCCCGAGCGGATGTGAGGTCCAAGGCCCTCGGCTCGCGGGACCTTTCCCACTCGTGGGCCGGCCCGGTCGACCGGTAGGAAGCAGGAAGGAGCACGACCTGCGAGGTGATGGCGATGATGTGGGACCACGACGGTGGCTGGGGCATGACCGGCGGCGGTGGCTGGCTCGCACTCGTGGTGATCGTCACGCTCGTGGCCGCAGCGGTCGCCGCTCTGGTCGTCACGACGGGACTCCGGTCCGGGACCACCGGTCCCTCGCCGAGCCGACCCGACGACCCGGACGCGGAGGCGGACTGCATCCTTCAGCGCCGCTTCGCGGCCGGGGAGATCGACGAGGACGAGTTCCTGCAGCGGCGCGCCCTGCTCCACACCCGGCGGTGACCCGGGCTCTTCGTTGATCCGGTTGATCCGGGCTCAGCCTGGATCCAGGCTCAGCCGCCGAGGCCGATCTCGTTGCCCTCCTCGTCGCGGTAGGTCACCTTGCGGACCCCGTTGTCGTAGGTCTCGTCGAGGTGCGGCTCGATCCCCCGCTCGGAGATGGCGGCGACCCGCTCGGCCAGGTCGTCGACGAACACCGTCACCAGCGCGTGGCCGGCGTGCTCGGGGCGGTGCTCGACGTAGACCGACCTGCACTCGGCCACCTCCCACACCGCTTCGTGGTCGTTGGGGTGGAAGGTGGGTGGTCGCCCGAACAGCCGCTCGTACCACGCGAGGGCGGCCGGGTAGTCGGCGACCGAGATCCCGGCGAACAGGGCCGGCAGCCTCACGCCCCGCTGCTCATCGTTCATGGACCCACAATGGCACCGGTCCCCGAGGCTCTTGCGGGGCCGGGTCGGCGGTGCCAGTCTCGCTGGTGATCATCCCGGTGGCGCCGACCATCCTGGTCTTCTCCCTTGCCCAGAAGGCGTCCATCGAAGGCGTCATGCTGACGGGGGTCAAAGGATGAAGATCGCGGTCGTCGGCGGCGGGTCGACGTACACCCCGGAGCTCGTGGACGGCATCGGCCGGCTCCGCGAGACCCTGCCGATCGACGAGCTGGTGCTCGTGGACCCGGCGGCCGAGCGGTTGGAGCTGGTCGCCGGCCTCGGCCGCCGGATCCTGGCGCGGCTGGGCCACCGCGGGCGGCTCACCACCGCCACGTCCCTGGAGCCGGCGCTCGACGGGGTCGATGCGGTGCTGCTGCAGCTGCGCGTCGGTGGCCAGGCCGCGCGGAACCAGGACGAGACGTGGCCGCTGGAGTGCGGTTGCGTCGGTCAGGAGACGACCGGTGCCGGAGGGCTGGCCAAGGCGCTGCGCACCGTGCCGGTCGTGCTGGAGCTGGCCGAGCAGGTGCGCGCGGCGGCCCCCCAGGCGTGGATCATCGACTTCACCAACCCGGTCGGCATCGTCACCCGGGCGCTGCTCGGGGCCGGGCACCGCGCGGTGGGGCTGTGCAACGTGGCCATCGGGTTCCAGCGCCGGTTCGCCGCGCTGCTGGGCGTGCCCCCGGAGTCGGTCGAGCTGGACCACGTGGGGCTCAACCACCTGACCTGGGAGCGCGCGGCGCGGGTCGACGGTGTGGACCGCCTGCCGGAGCTGCTGGCCGAGCACGTCGACGAGATCGCCCCGCCGGTCGGGATGTCCGCCGACCAGCTCCGGGCCCTCGGGGTGGTGCCGTCCTACTACCTGCGCTACTTCTACGCCCACGACGAGGTGGTCCGCGAGCAGCGTGCGGCACCGTCGCGGGCGGCCGAGGTGGCCGAGATCGAGCGGCAGCTGCTGGAGCTCTATGCCGACCCCGCGCTGGATGAGAAGCCGGAGCTGCTGGGTCAGCGGGGCGGCGCGTTCTACTCCGAGGCCGCGGTGCAGCTCGCGGCCGCGCTGCTGGGGGACGCGCCGGGACGCTACGTCGTGAACCTGCGCAACGGGGGCACCCTCCCGTTCCTCCCGGACGACGCGGTCATCGAGGTCCCGGCATCGGTGTCCCGCGACGACGTGGCCGCCGTGCCGCTGGAGCCACTGGAGCCGTTGTATGCCGGCCTCGTTGCGCACGTCACGGCCTACGAGCAGCTCGCACTCGAGGCCGCGCTGCACGGTGGTCGGCAGCGGGTCTTCGAGGCGCTCCTCGCCCACCCGCTGGTCGGGCAGGTGGACCGGGCCGAGGGGCTGACCGACCGGCTCATCGCGTACAACCGGGAGTACCTGCCGTGGGCCTGACCCCAGGTGTCGTCGCGGGCGTCCTCGCCATCGACGCCGGGAACAGCAAGACCGACGTGTGCGTGGTCTCGGCGGAGGGCGAGCTGCTCGGTAGCGCCCGGGGCGGACCGTTCAGGCCCCACGTGGTGGGCGCGACTGCGGCCGTCGCCTCGATCGCGCCCGCTGTCGCAACTGCGCTGTCCCGGGCCGGGACCGTCTCGGTCCGCCACGTCGCCGCCTGCCTCGCGAACGCCGACCTGCCCGTCGAGCACGAGCCCCTCGAGGCAGCCATCGCCGCGACCGGCTGGGCACCGGCGCACGAGGTCGTCAACGACACCTTCGCCCTGCTGCGGGCGGGCACCGACGCGAGCCGCGGCGTGGCGGTCGTCTGCGGCGCGGGCATCAACTGCACGGGGCTGCTGCCCGACGGGACCACGGTGCGGTTCGCGGCGGTTGGCCACATCTCCGGCGACTGGGGCGGCGGTGGCCACCTCTGGCAGGAGGCGATGTGGTGGGCGGCGCGGGCCGAGGACGGCCGGGGTCCTGTCACCGCGCTGCAGAGCGCGCTGCCCGGGCACTTCGGGCTGGTCTCGATGGCCGAGCTGATCGAGGCGGTGCACCTCGCTGCGCTCACCGAGGAGCAGTGCATGGCGATGACGCCGCTGCTCTTCGACGTGGCCGAGGGCGGCGACCAGGTGGCCGCCGACGTGGTCCGCCGCCAGGCCGCCGAGGTGGTCGCCCTCGCCGCGACGGCGATCCGCCGGCTGGGCGTGCTGGACGAGCCGATCGACGTCCTGCTCGGCGGGGGCGTGCTCACGGCCGGTCGCCGGCTGCTGCTCGACGAGATAGGGCGCGGCCTCGCCGTCCGGGCGCCGCACGCGGTGGCCCGGGTCGTCGCGACCCCGCCCATCGTCGGGGCCGCGCTGCTCGGGCTGGACCGGATCGGAGCGGCACCGTCTGCGGCGCAGCGGCTGCGCGAATCGTTCCGGCAGACGGTGGCGTAGCCACACCCGCGCGCCGTAGACCAGAGTGGGCCGATGACGGTGAGCAGGCTGGCGCACATCCCCGGCATCGGGGTCAACGTGATGGGTGACCGCGCAGACGCGGCGGCCGACCCGGAGATCCTGCGGATGGAGAACCTCGACACCGACCTGCGGCCCCCTGCCATCGCCGTCGAGCGCACCCGGGCCGCCGTCGACGAGGACGACGCCAACAGCTACCTGCCGTTCGAGGGCCACCAGGCGCTGCGGCGCGCCGCCTCGGCCCACGTCAGCCGCATCAGTGGCCGCCCCTACGACGCGGACACCGAGTGCGTGAGCGTCGCCGGCGGGCTCAACGGCATCCTCAACGCCCTGCTCGCCACGACCGAGCCGGGCTCGGAGGTCGTGCTGTCCGACCCGATCTACGCCGGCCTGGTGAACCGGGTGCGCCTGGCGGGTGCGGTGCCGGTGCACGTTCCGGCCGAGCCGTCCGCTGCGGGGTGGCGCACCGACCCGGACCGGCTGGCCGCGGCCGTCGGCCCGCAGACCGCCGCCGTCCTGCTGATGGGACCGGCGATGCCGACGGGGATGGTCCTCGACCAGAGCCACCTCGACGCGCTGGCGGACCCGGTGGTCGCGAACGGCGCCTGGGTGCTCTACGACGCGGCGATGGAGCGGATCCGGTTCGACGGGCTCCCGTCGGTGCACCCGGCCGCGCACCCGGGACTCGGTGACCGCGTGATCACCGTCGGCTCGGCCTCGAAGGAGCTGCGGATGATCGGCTGGCGGGTCGGCTGGGTCGTGGCACCGGCGCCCGTGCTCGCCGACATCGCGCTGGTCGGGATGACCAACGTCGTGTGCCAGGTCGGCATCGCGCAGCAGGCGGTGGCGGCCGCGCTGGACGCCGCGGATGCCGGCGCGGACGTGGCCGCGGCCACCGCGACCTGGCAGGCCCGTTGCGAGACGGTCCTCGACCAGCTGTCCGACCAGCCGCTCGTCCGGCCCGACGGCGGCTGGTCGCTGCTCATCGACACCACCCGCCTCGGCCTGTCACCGGCCGAGGCGTCCCAGCGCCTCTTCGAGCGCGGCCGGGTCGCCGCGACGCCGATGGACGGCTGGGGCCCGTCGGGTGCGAACTACCTGCGGCTGGTCTTCGCCAACGAGCCGGTCGAGCGGCTCGGCGACCTGCGAGAGCGGTTCGCAGCGGCGTTCTAAGGCGTTCTAGGGGCGTTCTGGGGGCGTCCTGGGGCGTCCTGGGCGCGTTCTAGGGTGGCTCGGGTGAGCAAGCTGCAGATCGCCGTCGCCCTCTACGAGGGCATGACCCTCCTGGACGCCGCCGGCCCGATCGAGGTGCTGCGGTTCCTCCCGGACGCGCGGCTGGAGCTGGTCAGCGCGGCCACCGGGCCGGTGCGCAGCGACGCCCGGACCGACCTGGTCGCCACCACGACGTACGACGAGTGCACCTCGCCCGACGTCGTGGTGGTCCCTGGTGGGCCCGGCACGGGCGAGGCGCTCGGCGGTCCTCTGATCGGCTGGCTCCGGCAGGTGCACCCGACGACCACCTGGACGACCTCGGTGTGCTCGGGGTCGCTGCTGCTCGCCCACGCCGGACTGCTCGAGGGGGCCCCGGCGGCCTCCCACTTCGCCGTCCTCGACCTGCTCCCCCAGCTCGGCGCGACCCCGTCGCACGAACGCGTGGTCGTCGACGAGGCCCACCACGTGATGACCGCCGCGGGCGTCTCGTCCGGGATCGACATGGCGCTGGTGCTGGCGGAGCGGCTCAGCGACGCGACCACCGCCCAGGCGATCCAGCTGGTGACCGAGTACGACCCGCACCCTCCCCATGACAGCGGATCGCTCGCCAAGGCCTCCGCGGACGTCGTGCGCCGCGCCGTCGAGCTCGGGCGCCCGCACGGAGCGATCCCGGAGTTCTGGGAGCCGCCCGCATGACCCCGGTCCTCTAGGTTCGGTGCGGTGAAGGCCCCGGGTGAGGACGGCGCTCCCGTCCTGCCTTTCCGCGACGCGGACGCGTTCGACCGCTGGCTGGCCGAGCACCACCACGAGCGGGCCGGGGTCTGGCTCAAGCTCGCCAAGGTGGCCTCCGGCATCGCGTCGATGACCAGCGACGAGGCCGTCGACGTCGGGCTCTGCTGGGGCTGGGTCTCAGGTCAGCGGCGGTCCCTCGACGAGAGCTGGTATCTGCAGAAGTACGTCCCCCGCCGCCCACGCAGCAACTGGTCCGCGCTCAACGTGCGCAAGGTCGCGGAGCTGACCGCCGCCGGCCGGATGCAGCCGCCCGGCATCGCCGAGGTCGAGGCCGCCAAGGCCGACGGCCGGTGGGACGCCGCTCTCAGTCCTCGGACAGCTTCCCGAGGATCCGCGCCAGGTCGGCCCGGTCGGTGGCCGAGAGCCGCCGGAACAGCTTCTCCGACTCCGCGCCCCGGAGGCGGCGTACCTCCTCGGACAGCTGGCGACCCCGGTCGGTGAGCGCGACCAGCGTGGCCCGGCGGTCGGTCGGGTCCGGGGTCCGCGAGACCAGCCCCTTGGCCTCCAGCGCGTCGACCACCTCGGTGGCCGACCGCGGCGCGATCCGCAGGTGTTCGGCGAGCTCCTTGGCCCGCACTCCCCCGTGCGTGTCGAGCACCCGGATCGCCCGGACTTGCGACGGCGTCACGTCGTGGGCAGCGAACGCGGTCATCGAGGCGGCCCGCAACCGGCGGGCCACCGCACCGAAGGCCTCGCCGAGGGAGTCGGCGGGTAGGTCGGGAGCCACGGGAACAGAGTAGCAAGAATTGATGTTGTAACCTCATGATGAGGCTACCTCACTAAATGAGCCCAAGGCCTCCACAGACTTTCCCGAAGGAGGTCCCCATGGACTCCGCCACCTCTCCCACCGCCGGGCGCGGCCGCTTCCGCGTCCCCGACCGGCCGAGCGCGGCCGAGCGGCAGCAGGCCCGCGAGGTGTCTCTGCGCCGGATCGCCCGGCTGTTCACGCCGTACCGCGGGTCGGTCGCCGGCGTCGTCGGCATCATCGTCGCCTCGTCCGTCGTCGGGCTGGCCTCTCCGTTCCTGCTCCGCGGCGTCATCGACGTCGCCCTGCCCGACCAGGACCTACACCTGCTGGTCCTGCTGACGCTCGGGATGGTCGCGGTTGCAGCCGTCACCTCGGTCCTCGGCGTCGTGCAGACCTGGGTGAGCACCCAGGTCGGCCAGCGGGTCATGCACGGCCTGCGCACCGATGTCTTCACCCACCTGCAACGGCAGTCGATCGCGTTCTTCACCCGCACCCGCACCGGTGAGGTGCAGTCGCGGATCACCAACGACGTCGGCGGCATGCAGGGCGTCGTCACCTCCACCGCGACCTCGATCGCCTCCAACCTCACCACCACCGTGGCCACCGCGGTGGCGATGGCGGCCCTGTCGTGGCGGCTCTCGCTCATCTCGCTGGTCGTCATGCCTCCGGCCGTCTGGCTCAGCCGCCGGGTGGCCCGGATGCGGCGCGAGATCACCTCGGCCCAGCAGAAGGAGCTCGCCGACCTCAACGTCACCATCGAGGAGGGGCTGTCGGTCAACGGCGTCCAGCTGGCCAAGGCCATGGGCGCCGGCCCGGCGCTGGTCCGGCGCTTCACCGAGTCGAGCGCGCGGCTGATCGACCTCGAGCTCCGCTCGTCGCTGGCCGGCCGCTGGCGGATGGCGTCGATGAGCGTGCTGTTCGCGGCGATCCCCGCGGTCATCTACCTCAGCGCCGGGCTGCCGATGACCCGGGGCACGATGACGATCGGGACGCTGATCGCGTTCACCGCGCTCCAGGGCCAGCTGTTCCGCCCGCTGATGGGGCTGCTCAACACCGGGGTCCAGGTCGTCAGCTCGCTGGCGCTCTTCCAGCGTGTCTTCGAGTACCTCGACCTGCCCGTCGACATCGACGAGCCGGCCGATCCCGTCGACATCGACCCATCCGAGGTGCGGGGCCACGTGCGCTTCGAGCACGTCGGGTTCTCCTACGACGACGCCCCGACGCCCGCGCTGGCCGATGTCGACCTCGACGTACCGGCCGGCACCACGCTCGCCCTGGTCGGCGAGACCGGCTCCGGCAAGACCACGCTCGGCTCTCTGGTCGCCCGGCTCCACGACCCGACCTCGGGCGTGGTGACCATCGACGGCGTCGACGTACGCCGGATCCGGCTCACGGACCTGGCCCGCATCGTCGGCATCGTCAGCCAGGAGACCTACCTGTTGCACACGACGGTGCGCGAGAACCTCCGCTACGCCAAGCCCGACGCCACCGACGCCGAGATCGAGGCCGCGGCCCGCGCGGCCCGGATCCACGACCTCGTCGCGTCGCTGCCGGACGGCTACGACACCGTGGTCGGCTCGCGGGGGCACCGGTTCTCCGGTGGTGAGAAGCAGCGCATCGCGATCGCGCGGACGCTGCTGCGCAACCCGCGGATCCTGGTGCTCGACGAGGCGACCAGTGCGCTGGACACCGAGA
This sequence comes from Nocardioides sp., assembly GCF_036274455.1. Classification (GTDB taxonomy): domain Bacteria; phylum Actinomycetota; class Actinomycetes; order Propionibacteriales; family Nocardioidaceae; genus Nocardioides. The sequence continues at coordinate 11,730 of NZ_DASUFR010000129.1, forward strand.
CCGAGCGGGCGGTGCAGGAGGCGTTCGACAGCCTCTCCGAGGGTCGGACGACGATCACGATCGCGCACCGGCTCTCCACGGTCCGCCACGCCGACCAGATCGTGGTCCTCGACCACGGACGCGTGGTCGAGAGCGGCACCCACGAGCAGCTGCTCGAGGAGGCGGGGCGGTACGCCGCCCTCGCGGCGTGACCCCCCCGCATCTCGTCGACGGGGTACCGCACCGCCATGACCGACCAGCCACTCCCCCAGCACCGCCGCCCCGAGGGCGTCACCGACACGACTGTCGAGGCCCTCGGGCGGCTGTCCGAGGCGCTCGAGGCGGTCGAGATCGCCCGCGGCCGGCTCTATGCCTTCCACCGGATGTCCGGCACCGCCGATCGCACCCTGGGCGAGGCGATCGACCTGCTGCGCGAGGCCGGCCACGGCGAGCTGGCCGACCGGGCCCGGTCCGAGCTGTTCGGGCGCAACCTGCTGCACGGCCGCTGGAGCTTCCAGATCGTCGAGGAGTACGACGAGACCTACTGGACGCCGTTCCGCGAGCTCGAGAGAGCGGCTCGCGAGGAGCTGCTCGAGGGCAGGCGGCACGTCTTCGAGGCCGAGATGAAGGAGCACGAACGCACCCGCGGCCACCCCGACCACACCGCCGTACCCGACGACAGCGGTCCACAGGGCCACCCGCCGGGATAGTCCCAGACCTTCCCAACACAAATGCCGGGGAGCGCCGTTGGGAACGTCTGGGACTATCCCGCCGCGGGCCAGGAGTGAGGCCGGCGGAGACCGGGAGGAAGCACGGTGGCGGCGTCGCCGTGGGCGGCGTTGAGCTGCGGCTGGGTCACGAACAGTGCGGTCGACAGGTCGGCGCCGGAGAGGTCGGCATCGCGCAGGTCGGCCCCGAGGAGGTCGGTGCGGTCCAGGACCGTCTCGCGGAGGTCGGCGGCGACCAGGAGCGCGCTGCGCAGATCCGCGCGGGCCAGATCGGTGGCCCGGAGGTCCTGTCCGACCAGGTCGTGCCCGGCGTACGACGGACCGTCGCCGCGGACCGAGCGGCTCACGCCACGCAGCAGCTCTCCGACGAGAGCCGCCAGCCGGTCGAGATCGGTGTCCAGGATGAAGGCGGGGTCACCCGACGTGCGGGCCTCGACCCGCCGCCTCAGCTGGGACACCTCCGGTCCGGGCGCCAGCACGCCGGCCTGGTCGAGCAGCACGAGCATCTCGTGCAGCCGCTGGACCACGGAGAAGACCGAGAACATCTCGGCACCCCCGTCGGCGCAGTCGCGCCAGCTCCGGCCGGCGTACACCACCTGGCTCACCTGCTGTCCCGCGCCGAAGCACTCATAGGACACGCAGCCGCCCATGCCCGACTCGCGCAGGGTCGCGTGGATCGAGCAGCGGTAGGCCGCGTCGAGGTGGCGGCACGGCTCGCCGGCGTCCTTTGCGAAGGAGAAGCCGCTCGAGGGCCGGAACGGCAGCGCGACGCAGCAGAGCCCGACGCAGCGCGCGCAGTCCGGCTCGAGGGTGGTCATCGGCACATGGATACCTTGCACCCATGGGACTTTCGACCACCCCACGACAGCTCAACGACGGCACCACGATCCCGCCCATCGGCTTCGGCACCGCCGGACTGCACGGTGAGGAGGCGGTCACCGCGGTCACCCAGGCGCTCGAGAACGGCTACCGGCTGATCGACACCGCGGTGAACTACGGCAACGAGACCGAGGTTGGCGAGGCGATCCGGCGCTCGGGCATCCCGCGAGACGAGATCGTCGTCACGAGCAAGATCCCCGGGCGCCATCACGCGTACGACGACGCGCTCGCCAGCACCAAGGAGTCGCTGGAGCGGCTCGGCCTGGACCGCCTCGACGTGCACCTCATCCACTGGCCCAACCCGCGGCACGAGAAGTACCACGAGACCTGGCGGGCCCTGGTCAAGCTTCGCGACGACGGGCTGGTCCGCTCCCCCGGCGTCTCCAACTTCACCGAGGAGCACCTGCGGCGGGTGATCGACGAGACCGGCGTGACCCCGGTGCTCAACCAGATCGAGCTGCACCCCTACTGGCCGCAGCCCGAGATGCGCGCCGTCCACGAGCGGCTCGGCATCGTGACCGAGTCATGGAGCCCGATGGGCAAGCGCCAGGCGCCGTTCAAGGAGCCGGTCGTCGCGGCCGCGGCCGCCGCGCACGGGGTCTCGCCCGGGCAGGTAGTGCTTCGTTGGCAGCTCCAGCTCGGCAACCTCCCCATCCCGCTGTCGCGCAACCCGGGGCGGCAGCGGGAGAACCTCGACCTCGACGGCTTCGAGCTCACCGACGACGAGATGACGGCGATCACCGGCCTGGCCCGGCCCGACGGCCGGCTCTTCGGCGGAGACCCGGACACGCACGAGGAGATGTGACCACCGGGCCGTCGACCCCCTACCTCGCCGTCGACCCGAACCGGCTCCGTGACAACCTGCGGCGCGCGGCGGAGTGGGCCGCCACCAACGGCGTCGCGCTGCGCCCGCACGCCAAGACCCACAAGACGGCCGAGATCGCGCGGCTCCAGCTCGACCACGGCGCGGTCGGCCTGTGCGTGGCGACCGTCGGCGAGGCGGAGGTCATGGCCGAGCACGGCGTCACTGACCTGTTCGTGGCCTACCCGCTCCACCTCGACGAGCCCCGGACCGCGCGGCTCCGGGCCCTGGCCGAGCGGTGCCGGGCGGCGATCGGGGTCGACTCGGTCGAGGCAGCGACGCGGGCGGGCCGGCTGCTTGGACCGTACGCCGTGGACGTGCTCGTCGAGGTCGACAGCGGCCAGCACCGCACCGGCTGCCTGCCCGGGGAGGCCGGCGCGGTGGCGGCCGCGGCGGCCGCCGCCAGGGCACGGGTCCGGGGCGTGTTCACCTTCCCGGGGCACAGCTACGACCCGGACCGGACGGCCTCGGCCGCGGCCGACGAGGGCCGGGCGCTGGCCGCGGCCCGGGCTGCGGTCGAGGGCGAGGGACTCGAGGTGGCCGTGGTGAGCGGCGGTTCCACGCCGAGCTTCGCGCACACCGACGTCGGCGTGCTCACCGAGGCCCGGCCGGGCGTCTACGTCTTCGGCGACGCCCAGCAGTGGGAGCTCGGCGCCATGGCGCTGGAGTCGATCGCGCTGACCTGCCGGGCCACCGTCGTCAGCCACGCCGGCGGCCGGGCGGTCCTCGACTCGGGGAGCAAGGCGCTGGCCGCGGACCGTGCGGCGTACAGCACCGGCGCCGGCCGGCTCCTCGACCACCCCGACGCGCGGGTCGTGCAGCTGTCCGAGCATCATGCCGTGGTCGACTTCGCCGGCGCCCCGCTCCCGCCGGTCGGCGAGCAGGTCGCTGTCGTGCCCAACCACTGCTGCGCGGCGGTCAACCTCGCCGACGAGCTCTGGGTGGAGGAGGACGGCGAGCTCCGGTCGTGGGCGGTGGCCGCCCGTGGCCGGAACAGTTGACGGCACTCCTAGGATCGCCCGCGTGTCGAAGCGCCTCCTCCCGGTCCTCGTCCTGCTGCTCACCGCCTCTCTCGCCGCTTGCGGCGACAACGACAAGGCCAGCGACGGCAGCGGGAGCGGCAGTCCCCGCGGCAGCGCACAACCGGCCGATGTCACCTGCGACTACCCGGCGGACGACCAGATCCCGGCGGCGCGGAAGGTAGACCCGCCGCCGAGCAGGCCGACCGTCGGTGGCGACGTCCCGGCGACGCTCTCGACCAGCCTGGGCGACCTCAAGATCACCCTCGACGCGACCGGTGCGCCGTGCACCGTCAACTCCTTCGTGTCCCTGGCCACCCAGGGCTACTACGACGACAGCCCCTGCCACCGGCTCACCACGCTCGACCAGAACGGCATCGCGGTCCTGCAGTGCGGCGACCCGAGCGGGACCGGCAGCGGCGGCCCGGGCTACACCTACGCCGATGAGACCAAGGGCGACGAGACCTACGGGCCCGGCGTCCTCGCGATGGCCAACCGCGGTCCCGACACCAACGGCTCGCAGTTCTTCATCGTCTACGACGACTCGCCGCTGCCGCCCGACTACACCGTGTTCGGCTCGGTCGACGAGGACTCGCTCGCGCCGATCAAGGACCTCGCCGCCAAGGGCACCGTCCCCGGTCCGGGCGGGATGACCGCGCCGGCCGAGAAGGTCACGATCAGGTCGGTCGGCTGGCGTTGAGCCGC
>NZ_DASUFR010000130.1:0-3811 GCF_036274455.1 Nocardioides sp.
GGTGAGCTCGATGCGGATGCCGGGGTAGATGTCGGGTCCCGGTCACCAACGACCCTGTGCACAACCACGCCCTGTCATGGCAGCCGATGATCGGGCGCCGATTGTTCCCCGCTCTGCTGGAATGGCGGCCATGGAGCGCAGTGCGGACGACCTACCTCCGCCGTACCTCGGCGACCCACACGGTCTTCACTGGGCTGCCTACCGGTCCGGCGACGTGGTCGATGACACCACGGAAGCAGAGGACTTCACGGTCGAGGGCACCCGGCTTTGGATCATGTGGGATGAGGGCGCCGGACCCCTGTGGGGCGACCAGGGCCTGCTTCCTGGTGATGCCGAGTGGTTGGGGCGAGCGTTGGGCCTGAGCGACTCGCTGATCGCAGACCTTCTCGGCGGTCCACTTGGGGGTGGCAGCTTCCTCTGACTGGGAGTACGAAGGAGGTGGCGGAGCCTCGCCCGCCGAAAGGGAGGGACGCTGTGGTTGGCCAGATGCCGGAGTACGACAAGGAGCCCGAACCGAGCTACGACGACCGGGGAGCCGTGTTCACGGCGCTCCTGGGCGCGATAGTGGCCGACGCGGCGATCATCGGCCTGTTCATGTTCATCACCTGGCTGGCCTACGCCACGGACTGACCAGGACGTTGGGTGTCCCGGCTGCCGACCCCGGCTGACGGGCATTCAGGTGGAGCAGAGGCCGGCCAGCGCTGCGAGCGGGTACCCGGCACCGCTCGCTGGTGACCCGCAGGTCGCCCCCGAGGATCTGCGATCCTGATCTCGTGAGCCATCCCGTCCCGGTCCGGGTGTTCCGCTTCGACGAGCTCGAGGCCGCCGACCCCACGCCGGGGATGTTCCGCGAGCGAGCCTTCGAGCTCCCGATCCTGTGGTCGGGGCGGGTCACCACCCAGCCCGGCGCGGTCAGCGGCTGGCACCACCACGACCGGAACGAGACCAGCCTGTACGTCGTCCGGGGGGTCCTTCGGCTGGAGTTCGAGGGGTTCGACGGCCACCTCGACGCACACGCCGGTGACTTCATCCACGTGCCGGCGTTCACCGTCCACCGCGAGTCGAACCCCACCGACGAGCCATCGGTCGCGATCATCGCCCGGGCTGGCGGCGGGATCCCGACTGTCAACGTGGACGCCCCGTGAAGCGTCGAAGGATCGTGACCGCTCTCCGCTGGCCGCGCGCCGCCCTGCCCCTCCTCGCGATCTGCCTGCTCGGGCCGGCGCCCGTCCGACCCGCGACTGCCACGACGGAGGTCGTGGACCGGGCCGGACTCCCGGTGCTCACCTCGGTGAAGGCTCGGCACGTCGGGAACGTCGACCGGGTGGTGTTCCGCTTCACCGGCGGCGTACCGACCACCGTCTTCAAGGAGTGGCGAGACACCCTCGCCCATGACGGGTCCGGCCTCCCCGTCCGCGTCGCCGGGACGAAGATCCTGGTCATCTCCATGAATGGGGCCGTCGCCCACGACGCGAACGGATCGACGGTCGCCGGCCGCACGGGGTTCGCTCTGCCGAACGTCATCACCGCGGTCGCCGCGGGTGACTTCGAGGGCTCGGTCCTCTACGGGATCGGAGTCCAGAAGCAGACGTCGTTCCACGTGAGCGTCCAGGCGCACCGCGTCGTCGTCGAGGTCGGTGCGGCCTTCCCGACGACCCTCGAGAAGGTCTTCTTCGTCGACAGCAACGCGAACCTCGCCTCGGTGACGCGGCGGGTGCCCACCTCGGGGCCGGCCACCGCGGTGCTGCACTCGCTCTTCGCCGGGCCGACGCCCGCGGAGAAGGCGAACGGGTTCCGCCTCGTGCGCTCGCGCGCCACCGGCTTCACTCGCCTGAGCATCACCGACGGCATCGCGCGGGTCCGGCTCACCGGCGGCTGCCGGAGCGGAGGCTCGACGACCACCGTGGCCAGCGAGATCGTGCCGAGCCTGAAGCAGTTCCCGACGGTCAAGTGGGTCAAGGTCTACGACAGCCACGGGCGCACCGAGACGCCGAACGGCCCGTCGGACTCGATCCCGGCCTGTCTGGAGCCCTAGAGTCCCGCCGCCGGCTCGTCCGGCCGCGGCTGGGGGTCGTGCTCGTACGCCGGGTCCGCGGCGAACACCTTCTCGTAGATGTCGTAGACCAGCGCGGCCTTGTGGTTGTTGTAGTCCATGACGTCGGCGAACCCGGCCGCCGCCAGCTCGGCCTTGAGCGCACCGTAGGCGTCCCGGTCGTCGGGGTGGGAGCGGAGCCAGTCGCGGAAGGCGGCGTGCCGGCTCGCCTCGACGCTGCCCGGCGACCAGACGTGCAGGTTGGTCTTCGGCTCCTCGATCGCGAGCACCCGGTGCTCCTCCCACTCGGGCTCGCGGACCCGCAGCACGAAGCCGGCGGCCTCGAGCTCCGGGACGTACGCCGCCTCGTCGCCGCTGTCGGCCACGGTCAGGTCGGCGTCGATCACCGGCTTGGCGGCCAGGCCCGGCACCGCGGTGGAGCCGACGTGCTCCAGCTGCACGACCCGGTCACCGAGCGCACCTCGGACGATGCTCGACAGTAGAGCGAACTCCGAGGGCCAGCGCCCGTCGTACGGCACCACCTCGACGGGCCGGCCCGGCCCGGCGAGCCGGACCCGGGCGAGCTCCTCTATGTCGACGAGCTCGTAGGGACGCCAGAGGGGATGGGTGGCCATCTTCGAGACCTTACGTCTGGGTGGAGGTGTACTTCCCCTCGAAGAAGAGCAGCGGCTCCCCGGCGTCGTGCGCGCCCAGGTCGAGGACCCGGCCGATGACGACGTAGTGGTCTCCGGCCTCGTGGACGTTGTGGATCTGGCAGTCGACGTAGCCGAGGGTGCCCTCGATCATCGGCGACCCGGTGACCGGGGCCGGCGCCCACGGCACCCCGGAGAACTTGTCGTGGCCACGGCTGGCCATCTGGTTGGAGAGCTCGGCCTGGTCGGCGGCGAGGAGGTTGACGCAGAACTTGCCCGAGCGCTGGATGGACGGCCAGGCCCTTGAGGTCTTGGCCGGGATGAACAGCACCAGCGGAGGGTTCAGCGAGACCGAGGAGAAGGACTGGCAGGTCAGGCCGACCGGGGCACCGCCACTGATCGCGGTGACCACGGTGACGCCGGAGGCGAACCGGCCGAGCACGTCGCGGAACCGGCGGGCGGCGGCGATCGCCTCCGGGTCGTCGGCGTCGACGAAGGTGTCCTCGCCCGGGCGGAACTGGAAGTCGTACATCGAGTCGCCCAGCCAGGACTCGATGAGGTCGTGGCTCGGCCAGGTCTCCCGTGCGTCGTCGCGCATCCCTTCGGGAACCTGGCTCACGTGTCCACGGTAGTTACTGGCGACCGGCGCCGAAGTCGTGACCCCAGTACGAGACCGCCGTCGACTCGCGGGCCACCCACCTCGAGTCGTCCACGGTGAGCCCGTCGGTGCCGAGCTCGACGTCGAAGCCGCCGGGTGAGCGCACGTAGAACGAGATCATCTCGTCGTTCATGTGCCGGCCCAGCGTCGCCGACAGCGGGACCTTGTGCCGGCGCACCCGCTCCAGCGCGCGGCCCACGTGGTCGAGCGTGTCCACCTCGAGCATGATGTGGACGCACTTCGACGGGTTCGGCATCGGCAGGAACGCCAGCGAGTGGTGTCGGGGGTTGACCCCCAGGAACCGCAGCCAGACCTTGCTGCCCGGCTCCTTGCCGACGAACTCGCCCGGCATCGACATCGAGTCACGGAGCCGGAAGCCGAGGGTGTCGCGGTAGAAGCGCAGCGCCTCGACGTCGTCGGTCACGGGCAGGACGACGTGGCCCATCCCCTGGTCGCCGGTGACGAACC
>NZ_DASUFR010000131.1:0-29357 GCF_036274455.1 Nocardioides sp.
CGTCCGACTCCCCGGGCTGCTCGGTCTCCTCCGGCTCCTCGGTGTCCGACGGCTCACCGGTCCGCGTCGACGGCTGCGGCGTCGGCTTCTGCGACCCGAGGCCCTCGGGGTCGCCCTCCGGGCCGGCGCACGCCGCCAGCAGCAGCGCCAGCGTCGTCAGCGCGGAGGCCAGGGGTCGCACGCGCACCACGGTAGCCAGACCGGCCGCGGCGTGCGCGGATCAGCGCCAGCCGAGCTCCGGCGCGACGTACCGAACGACGCTGTCGAGCAGGTGCGCGTTGTAGTCGACGCCGAGCTGGTTGGGCACGGTGAGCAGCAGCGTGTCCGCGGCGGCGACGGCCTCGTCGTCGGCGAGCTCCTTGACCAGCTGCTCCGGCTCGCCGGCGTACGTCTTGCCGAAGCGGGCGTTGCCGCCGTCGAGGAAGCCGACCTGGTCCTGGCTGTGCGTCTCGTGCCCGAAGTAGGCGCGGTCCTGCTCGGAGACGATCGGGAAGACGCTGCGGCTGACCGAGACGCGCGGCTCGCGCTCGTGGCCGGCGGCCTTCCAGGCGTCGCGGAACCGCTGGATCTGCTCGGCCTGGAGCTGGTGGAACGGCACGCCGGTGTCCTCGGTGAGGAGCGTCGAGCTCATCAGGTTCATGCCCTGCTCGGCGGTCCACACCGCCGTCTTCCGGGTGCCGGCCCCCCACCAGATCCGGTCGCGGAGCCCTGGCGAGTGCGGCTCGATCCGCAACAGCCCGGGCGGGTTGGGGAACATCGGCCGCGGGTTCGGCTGGGCGAAGCCCTCGCCCTGGATCACCTCGAGGAAGACCCGCGTGTGCTCGCGGGCCATCTCGGCATCGTCGCTGCCCTCGGCCGGCACGTGGCCGAAGTAGCGGAAGCCGTCGACGACCTGCTCCGGTGACCCCCGGCTGATGCCGAGCTGGAGCCGGCCGCCCGCGATCAGGTCAGCCGCTCCGGCGTCCTCGGCCATGTAGAGCGGGTTCTCGTAGCGCATGTCGATCACGGCGGTGCCGAGCTCGATCCGTGACGTCCGAGCACCCGCCGCCGCCAGCAGCGGGAACGGCGAGGCCAGCTGCCGGGCGAAGTGGTGCACCCGGAAGTAGGCGCCGTCCGCCCCGAGCTCCTCGGTCGCCACCGCCAGCTCGATCGACTGCAGCAGCGCGTCGGACGCCGAGCGCGTCTGCGACTGGGGTGACGGGGTCCAGTGGCCGAAGGACAGGAAGCCGATCTTCTTCATGTTTCAACCAACGTCACGACGGTCCCCTGGATTCCTTGTCGGCGCACTCGCCTAGTTTGGATCGGTGCGCGACTCCTTCCGGACCGGGGTCCGGCTGGGGATGCCATACGCCGCGGTCGGGTTCGTCCTCTCCATGTCCTTCGGCGTGCTGGCGCGCGAAGCCGGGTTCAGTGCGCTGCAGGCGATCGTCATGTCGGCGATCGTCTTCGCCGGGTCGGCCCAGTTCGCCGCCCTGGCGGTGCTCGCGTCGGGCGGCTCCGCGGCCGCCGCCATCGCGGCGGGCACGATGATGAACGGCCGCTTCCTCGCGATGGGCATGGCCCTGGCGCCCTCGCTGCCCGGCGGGCCTGGCCGGCGGGCGGCCCAGGGCCAGGCAGTGGTCGACGCGTCGTGGGCGCTGGCAAACCGGGGGGACGGCAGCTTCGATCGCGGCCTTCTGTTCGGGACGACTGCTCCGCAGTACGTCACATGGTTCGTCGGCACCCTGATCGGTGCGTACGCCGGGGACCTGCTCGGGGACACCGGGAGGTTCGGGCTGGACGCGATCTTCCCGACGTTCTTCCTCGGGATCCTGATCGACGAGCTGCGCCGGCCCCGCTCCCGCCTCGTGGCGATCTGCGGTGCCGCGATCGCGCTCGTCCTCGTGCCGTTCACGCCCGCCGGGGTGCCGATCCTGGCCGCCGCGGCGGCCGCACTCCTGGGGCTGCGCCGATGAGGATCTGGTGGACGATCATCGGGCTCACGCTGACCACCGTCGTCCTCAAGGCCCTTGGGCCGGTGGTCTTCGGTGGCCGGGACCCCCACCCGGCATTCATGCGCGTGGTCGCGATGATGGCGCCCGCACTGCTGGCTGCACTCGTGGTCACCACCGCGCTGGCGGATGGGAAGCACGTCGGGGTCGGCGCCGACACGATCGGCGTACTGGTCGGAGGTGTGCTGCTGTGGCGTGGCAGGTCTGTCGTGCTGTCGGTGCTCGTGGCGGTCGTCGTCACCGCCGCGCTACGCGCGGTCAGCTGAGCAGGCCGGCGTACGGCTCGGGTCGGCCGACCGTCGTCGCGGTCGTCCCCCGCCGGACGAACTCGGCACCCGGCGGCCAAGTGGTGACGTACTGGTCGCCGGTCGCCGCGTCGTACCGGACGAACGCGAGGTGCTCGACGTCGACCTCGAACAGGTGGAAGCGTCCGACCTCCGGGCTCCAGCCGAGGTCCTCCGTCACCGCGGTGGCATACCGCGCGTGCAGGTCGAGGTCGCTCACCTCCACCGCCCGCCCGCGCAGCTTGAGCTCTCCCTCGTCACCTTCGCGCCCCGTCACGATGCCGTGGACCAGGACCCGGGGATCGCGCTGCAGGTCACGGGCCTTGTGCGACTGCCAGAGCATCGAGAGCAGCAGCCGCCCCTCGAGGACGTAGGGCTCGACCGGGCTCAGCCGCGCAGTGCCGTCTGCCCGCAGGCTCACGACCAGGAGCACCCCGGGCTCGATCAGCCGCTCCCGGGCCTTCGCGGCCAGACGTGGTTGGCGTTCTTCGAGCTCAGCCCAGTGCATCCGTCGTGTCTAGCCGCGGCCACCGACGGGCCCTTGCAGTCAGGGCCTCCTGACGAGCTCGACGGCGACAGCGCCGCCCTGAGACTCCGGCACGCAGCAGGTCAGGTCGCTTCGGCAGGCATCAGCCAGGGGCTCCGCCTCGAGCGCGATCCGGACCGCGTCGAGCTGCGCCGAGAACTGCGCGAGCTCGGCGATCCGCTCGGCGATCTCGGCCTGCTTCTCACCGATCAGCCGGCCGACGCGGTCCTGGGCCGCCCCACAGTTGGTGCCGGCCCAGATGGGCAGCAGCGAGGTGATCTGGTCGCAGCTGAGGCCCATCCGCCGCGCGCGGGTGATGAAGAGGAGTCGGGCGGCCGCGTCCGCGCCGTAGTCGCGATAGCCGGACACGGTCCGGGCCGGGACGCCCATCAGGCCGACCCGCTCGTAGTAACGCACCGTGGAAGTCGGGACTCCCGCGGATCCGGCGAGCTCGGAGATCCGCATGCGGCTACCGTAGACCTTGCACCCGGGTGCAAGGTCAAGGTCTTGACCTTGCACCCGGGTTCAGCTCCTAGGTTCCGCTGCACGGGCCGAGCGACGTCGGCCACCGAACCAGGAGGAACACCATGGGCAGCTTCACCCGAGACAACACCGAGCTCGCCGTCGACATCGCCGGGGCGGGCCGCCAGCACCGTGCCGAGGCCGGCGGGATGACGATCGCCCTCGAGCGCTGGAACGCAGGGCTGGACACCGCCGAGTGGTTCGCCGGGCTGCCCGACGGTGCGTGCCAGGAGCCGCACTGGGGCTACTGCGTCAAGGGCCGGGCCACGATGCGCTACACCGACGGCGAGGTCGAGGTCATCGCGGCAGGCGACGCCTACTACATCCGACCGGGCCACAACGCACACCTCGACGAGGACACCGAGTTCGTCGAGTTCACCCGCGCGGACGAGGCCCCGGGCATCAACACCGTGGCGATCTAGGTGGAGATCTTGGAGCTCCGTGTCTGTTGCCGCAGCTCGGCGCCGACGTCGTGCAGGTGCCGGAACGCCTGGACGTAGGAGTCCCGGAGCCCGGCGACCTCGTAGGGGACGCCGAGCTCGGCGCAGTACGCGCGGACGATGGGCTGGGCCCTGCGGAGGTTGGGCGTCGGCATGGCCGGGAACAGGTGGTGCTCGATCTGGTGGTTCAGCCCACCGAGCGCCGCGTCGACCAGCCAGCCGCCGCGGACGTTGCGCGAGGTCAGCACCTGCTTGCGCAGGAAGTCCTCGGTGCCGTTCGGGTGCGGCATCCCCTTGTGGTTGGGCGCGAAGGTGAGCCCGAGGTAGACACCGAACAGCGCCTGGTGCACAACGACGAACGCGATCGCCTGCAGCGGGTTGAGCACGGTGAACACCGCACCCAGGTAGAGCACGGCGTGCGCGGCCAGCAACCCACCCTCGAGCCGGCGCCGCTTCACCGTCCCGTCGAGGAGCGCGGCGACACTGTCCTTCTTGAGCGAGATCCCGAGGAGGGTGAGCAGCGGGATCCAGAACCACGCCTGGCGCCTGGTGAGGAGACCCTTCCCCCGGGCCGCCTCCCGGCTCCACACCAGCACGCCGGGGCCGACGTCGGGGTCGAGGTCGTCGTGGTTGGGGTTGGCGTGGTGCCGGGTGTGCTTGACCATCCAGTAGCCGTAGGACATGCCGATGCCCAGGTTGCCGGCCAGCAGCCCGGCTCGCTCGCTGGGCCGCCTGGTCCGGAACACCTGCCGATGGGCGAGGTCGTGGGCGACCAGCGCGACCTGGGCGAAGACCACGGCAAGGAGGACCGCGACCGCCAGCGTCCACCACGAGGCGCCGACCAGCACGAAGGCGGTCCAGCCTCCGGCGTACGCCGCCGCGACCAGGCCGATCCGCACGGCGTAGTAGCCCGGCCGCTTCCGCAGCAGACCGGCCCGGTTGATCCTCCGGTTGAGCTCCGCGAAGTCGCTGCCGGTCCCGGTGACGGGCCGCTCGGTCGTGGTCGTCGTCATGTTGTCCAGCCAACCGGCGCGACGGCCCGGGTTCAGGAGTGCCAGGTCCCGGACCGTGGTGGGGCTAGCACCACTCCGCACGACGTTGATTCCGGACTTCTGCCGGTTGACTCCGGACCTCCGCCGGTTGATTCCGGATCTCCGCCGGTTGAGTCCGGGGAATCGCCGAGGGCATAAGTCCGGAGTGGAGCGGCGGAACTCCCGAATCAACCGGCGGAACTCACGAATCAACCGGCGGAACTCACGAGTCAACGTGGGCGACCCGCGGTGAAAACCTCTACTGGGTCGCGGGTCCGCGCCGTACGCTGTGCCCGTGACCAGGCGATACCGGTGCGCCGTCGCGAGCCACGTCGTGGCCCGCGAGTCGGGCCGCGCCTGCCCGGGCCTGGCTCAACCGATGCCGTTCGCCATATGACAAGAAGGAGGTGTCGGCGGTGTCTGCTCAACAAGTAGCCCTGCTGAACGCCTCCTATGAGCCGCTCGGCAAGGTGACCTTCAAGCACGCAGTGCGGATGTTGTTCCGCGAGGTCGCGCTTGTCGAGGAGCAGCACGGCGACCGGATGATCGGCCCGCACCCGTGGCCGCGGGTGATCCGGCTCGTGCGGTACGTCGCCGCGCACTGGCTGCACCGCCCCGCGGGCTGGTCGCGCTCGGGCGTGCTCGCGCGCGACCGTCGGACCTGTGCCTACTGCGGCCGTCGCGGCACGACCGTCGACCACGTGCTGCCGGTGAGTCGCGGCGGTGGGTCGGAGTGGCTGAACACCGTGGCCGCGTGCGCGGGGTGCAACCACCGCAAGGCCAACCGCACGCCGGCCGAGGCGGGGATGCGGCTGCACGTGACGCCGTACGCACCGACCCGCGCCAAGCTCGCCGCGCTCTGACTGAGACAGCCTGGATCCACCGATTCGCGGCGTCGCGAGCGGCTGCGATGGCAAGGCGGCGGAGCGACGACGTGCTTGGCCGCCCATCGAGCGACGCCAACGCCGCCAGCGTGCCCGAATGGCGATCGCCGGCCAGTGCACCGCCTCGCCTGACGCGGCGCGACGGCGGGCGGGGGCGGCCTCCCGTCAGCGGTATGCCTCAGCCTGAGGCATACCGTCCGCGCAGCCTCGGCAGCTGCCAGGGCTCCGGCTCTTCGTGCGGCGACCCCGTGCGCTCCCGGACCAGCCGGAACACCTCGGCCAGGGCCGGATCGTGCCACCGCTCGTCCTCGTTGACATGGAGCTGCTCCGGCATCGGTCCACCGCGTCGATGCCGGCGCGCCGCCGGCCGAGGTCGGCCCTCGAGGTGCTCGATGGTGCCAAGCACCAGGTGAGCGTCCGCCAGTGGCGCTCCTGGCCACAGCAGCTCAAGCACCCCGGGAGCACCGCGGAGCTCGGCGAAGCGCGGCGCGAGATCGGCCACCACGGCCGGTTCGAGGAGGAGCACTGGAGTCCAGAGGCCGTCCTCGCCGTACCACCACATGATCCTGGCGAGTGACAGCGGCGACGTGATCACGTACTTGACCGCTGCCGCGTCCACCGTGTCATCCTCGCAGGATCGGTGGCGGACGGGCTCCGCCCCCGCGGCCAGGTCTTTGGTCAGCTGGCCGCCACGCGGCGCTTGAGCAGAGCGATGGGGTGCACGAATCGGAAGCCCCCTGCTCCCCAGGTCGACACCATTCCGACTGCTTCCCAGCCTTCGGCACCCAGCCTGTTCAGTTCACCGATGTCCTTCTCCACCTTCGTGAGATCGGCGGTCGTGTACTCCCAGCGGTCCATCGCAGACTCCTTCAGTCAGGTCCAGCATCGCGTTGAGAGCGGCCATCAGACAGAGTCATGAGTCACGAGACCTGACCACCTGCGACCGGTGAGAGAGTGCGCACAAGAGCGGTCAGCGCCATGGTTGGACACGACAGCGCTGACAGCGTCGGGGGAGGGTTCTTCCGACGCTGTGCGTCTGGCCCGGCCTCCCACCCTGAGTGATGCCGGGAGGCTCGAATCACCCGCACGTGGTGAGGGCAGGCGGCCTTCCAGCCACGAGCATCGGCGAGGTCCCGGACCGGAGGTGCACCGATGGCGGCACGCGTCGCAGTCGCCGGCCTCGTGTGCGCCCTGCTGGGGCTGGGTGCCGGCTGCGGGGACGACGGCGGCGGTGGCGGGAGCCTGCCCACGCGCCTTCCGTCGATCTCGCCGACCCGGACGCTGCCGACCCCGACGCGGACCCCCACCCGCACCGAGGAGTCCACCGGGCAGCCGACCGGGCAGCCGACGACCCAGGAGCCGACCGAGGAGCCGACGACCCAGGAGCCGACCGCGTCGTCGACCCAGGAGCCGAGCGATCGGCCCACCCAGCAGCCCACCGACGAGCCGTCACCGGAGCCGACGACGGCGCCCACCGAGGAGCCCACCGAGGAGCCCACCGAGCCGGCCACCGAGCCGGCCACCGAGCCGGCCACCGAGCCGGCCACCGTGCCAGCCACCGAGCCGGCCACCGAGGAGCCGACCTCGACGCCCACGGCGACCGAGTCGGCCGACCACGAGGAGGAGTCCGCCGCGGACGAGTCAGGCGATGAAGGTGCGCCGAGCTGGGTCTGGTGGCTGCTCGCCGCCGTGGTCGCGGCAGCCGGGGTCCTCGCCTGGGTCCTCCTCGCACGCTCCGCCCGGCGCCGCACGTGGCAGGCACGGCTCGGGGCGGCGGAGGCCGAGGTGGCCTGGCTGGCCCGCGAGCTGCTGCCGCAGCTGCGCGACACCGGTTCGCTCGACCAGGTCGCAGGAGGCTGGCAGGTGGCGCGGCCCCGCGTCGTCGAGGCCGAGGACCAGCTGACGGTGCTGGCGTCGTCGGCGAAGCAGGGGACGGACGGCGGCCGGGCAAGCAGGCTGAGGGACGCCGTGCGCGACGCCCGGTCGCGGATGGAGGCGACCACCTCCGGCGTACCGCGGGAGACCTGGCCGCAGGACGTCGACGACGCGATCGCGCGGCTGGAGTCCGCGCTCGCACCCGACCCGGGAGGACAACCATGACGACGACCTCGCTCAACCGCCGGCCGGCACTCTTCGCCTGCATAGCCATCACGTGGGCCCTGACCGCGGCGTGCGGCTCGTCCGATGACGACGCGGACCAGCCGACGAAGACCGAGGCCTGGGCGAGCAGTGTCTGCGCCACCGCCTCGAACTGGCTGGACGCGGTCGGCGACGCGCAGGCCGCCCTGACCGACACCACCAACCTCGACGCCGACGCGCTGCGCGGTGCCCTCGACGACCTCGCCGGCGCGACCGAGACCCTGGTGACCAACCTCGGCAAGCTCGGCACGCCGGACACCGAGGCCGGCGATCAAGCACAGGCCCAGCTGTCGTCGCTCTCCGGTCGGCTCGAGGAGCAGCGGGCCGTCATCACCGACGCCACCGACCAGGCCGCCGGCAGCGTCCAGGGGCTGCTGGCCCAGGTCTCCACCGTCACCACCGCGATCGCCACCATGCTCGCCGACATCAGCACCACGGTCGACGGAATCCGCGGGCTGCAGGGGGCCGACGAGCTGGAGAAGGCGTTCCAGGACGCCCCGGCCTGCCAGGAGCTCGCGACCAGCCCCAGCGGCTGAGCCGCGGGCGACGAGCGCCTCACCCGCCGCGGGCGAGCCGCGGTCAGGTGGGACCGATGCAGACTCCGGTCGTGGCGGAGCACCCCGATTCACCCGCGCGGACCCTCTCGATCCGCCAGGCGTCGTTCATCGGCGTCGGGGCGATGGTGGGCGCCGGCATCTTCGCCCTCCTCGGCGCCGCGGGTGAGGTCGCCGGCTCGGCGGTGTGGATCTCGTTCCTGCTGGCCGGACTCGTCGCCGCGCTCCAGGGCTACTCCTTCGCCAAGCTCGGCGCCCGCTTCCCGTCGGCAGGCGGGTTCCTCGAGTACGTCGTGCGCGGCTGGGGCCAGGGGCACTTCACCGGCGTGATCGCGTGGATGCTGTTCGCGGTCAACGCCATCATCACCGCGATGGTGGCGGCGTCGTTCGGCAGCTACGCGAGCGCGGCGGTGGCCGACAACGACGACTGGGTCAAGCCGTTCGCCGTCCTGGTCATCGTGGTGATGGCGGCGCTCAACATCCTGGGGTCCCAGACCGTCGCCCGGGCCCAGACGGTCGTCGTGGTCGTCGTGGTGGGCATCCTGACCGTCTTCGCCGTCGCCACCCTGAGCAACCTCAACCCCGACCTGCTGGCGTTCTCCGGCTATCCCTCGTTCGGCGACATCGTCTCCAGCGTCGCGCTCACGTTCTTCGCCTTCCTCGGCTTCGGCGTCATCACCTTCACCGCGAAGGACCTCGCGGACCCGGAGCGCGAGCTTCCCCGCGCGGTCTACCTCGCTCTCGCGATCGCCAGCATCGTCTACGTCGCGGTCGCGATCGGCGTGTTCGGGACCCTCACGGTCAAGGAGGTGGTCGACTCCGGCGGCACCGCACTGGCCGTCGCCGCCGAGCCCGTGCTCGGCTCCGCGGGCTACTGGCTGATGAGCGTCACCGCGCTCTTCGCCACCGCGGGTGCCACCAACTCCGGGCTCTACCCCGCGGCGGGGCTCTGCGAGGAGATGACGGCGGCCGGGCAGTTCCCACCGGTGATGGGCCGCCGCGTCGGGGGCAAGGCGCCCGTCGGCATCCTCGTCACGGCGGTCGCGGCCATCGTCCTCGCCGTCTTCTTCGACCTCAACGCCATCGCCTCCATCGGCAGCGCCGTCGCCCTGATCGTCTTCACCCTCGTGACGGCCGGGCACTTCCGGATCCGCCACGAGACCGGCGCCCAGGCATGGCTGCTCATCGTGGCCGACCTCTGCACCGTGGTGGTCCTGGCCTCGTTCACGGTGACCACGCTGGTCAACGAGCCCGGCACGCTCGTCGCCATGGTCGTCATCGTCGTGCTCAGCGTCGTGATCGACCTGAGCTGGAAGAACCGACGCGACCGCACGGGACAGTCGGGCCACGCCGCCAGGATGTGACCGCGACAGCAGAGCTCACCCGTGTCGCTCGGCGCCGCTCTTCTCCAGCTCGTCGTGCAGGTGGTGGCGTACGCCGCGGTCGGGCCGCGCCGCGAGGAAGTAGATCGCACCGACCACGGCGATCAAGAACGTCACCAACAGCGTGATCCAGTCGAGGTTGAAGTACGCGCGCGGTCTCTGGTCACACCGCCCGAGACTTGTCCGGTCCCGCGTGCCAGAGGAGCCAAAGTGAGTGCGGCCCAACCGGGGCCGTGCCTTGCCGGGGCGTGCTCAGCCGGCGAGCCGGGCCCGGGTCTGCTCGACGTCCATGCCGTGCAGGCGCAGCAGGTTCTCGCCGAGGATCTTCCGCTTGGCCTGCTCGGTCAGCTGCGGGTAGCCGTAGCCGTCGACGAGGTCCTGCGGCAGCTCGAAGTTCCAGAACGCTTCCAGTGCCCACTGCGGCTGCCAGATCGGCGCCTCGCTGCCGTAGACGATCTTGTCCTCGCCGCACCAGAAGAGCAGCTTGCCGAGCAGCTCGGCGAACAGCCTGGGGGCGCGGACCACGAAGTTGATCGAGGCGGCGAGCGAGGCGTAGAGGTTCGGGTAGCGGATCAGCTGCCAGCAGGTCTCGTCGATGAACGGCAGGCCGACGTGGTAGATCACGAAGTTGATGTCGGGGAAGGCGCCGGCCGCGCCGTCCATGTCCCAGGTCTGGGTGTGCTCGATCATCTGCGGGCCGAGCGGCACGCCCTTGTGGACGCCGATCAGGTTCACGCCGAGCTCCTGGATCCTCTCGAAGACCGGGAACGCGACCCGCGGGTCGTCCATGCGCCATGGCACCTGGCCGCCGTCCTCGTAGCGCACGTTGTAGAACTTGAACGCCCGGGCGCCGTACTCCTCGACCTGCCTGGTCACGTCGTCGAGCGCGGCCTTGCCCTCCAGCGGGTTGACGGTCCCCCACATGACCGTGCGGTCGGGGTCGAGCTGGGCGAGCTTCGCGCACTCGGTCCACGGCGAGAGCCCGTCCTTGTAGAGGTCGGTGAGCGGCAGCGGCATCGCCACGAGCATGTCGGTGTCGGAGTTGTTGAAGACCATCTCGTGGATCTCCTCGACGCTCCACTTGTGCAGGAACTCCTCCGC
Organism: Nocardioides sp.; assembly: GCF_036274455.1. GTDB lineage: Bacteria > Actinomycetota > Actinomycetes > Propionibacteriales > Nocardioidaceae > Nocardioides. The sequence goes on from NZ_DASUFR010000131.1 coordinate 10,855, forward strand.
CGACATCAGGGGCAGCCCCTGCGGGGTGAGCACCGTGTGGAATGCGTAGAGATGGTTGGAGAACATCTGCCCGGCCGGGCCACGGGCGTTGTCTGCCTCGAAGTTGAAGGGGTGCGCGACCCCGTCGAACACCAGCGCGTCACCGATCATCGAGAGCTCCTTCGTGGACGTGGTGAAGAGATGGAAGCGGCGTACGCCGCGGGGTCGGCCACCGTGGCGGGGTCGGGGAGGAAGCGCAGCTTGGCGCGGGCACTCTCGGAGAGCCGCTCGGGCGACCACGCCTCGTGCCACACCAGCTCGACGGTCGCGGTCTCGACTCCCGGCAGCGTGCGGACGGCCGTCTCGATGTCGCCCAGGACCGCCGCCGCGAACGGGCACCACCCCGAGGTGAGCATCAGCTCGACCCGGGCCGCCCCGTCGTCGATCTCGGCGCGGTGCAGCAGCCCCATGTCCACCACCGAGATCCCCTTGTCGCGGCAGCACGGGTCGTAGACGTCGCTGAGCACCTCACGGACCGATGGGTCGATCACCTCGCCAGTCTCGACCCGGGCCGGGCGGCCGGAAACACCCCCAGATTTCGCATGGTGAAACGGCCTACGATGGCCGGCATGGAGCCCGGGCGGGAGGTTCCGCACGACGATCGACCCGACGACTTCGTGCAGAGCGTGGGCCGCGCCGTCCGCGTGCTGGAGGTGGTCGGGCGCGAGCCCGGTCTCCCTGTGAAGGCGATCGCCCGCAAGTGCGACCTGAACATCTCGACCAGCTACCACCTCGTGCGCACGCTGGCCTACGAGGGCTACCTGGTCCGGCTCCCCAACGGGACCTACGTCATCGGCGAGGCCGTGGCGCGCCGGTTCCACGACCTCCTCACCTCCCTGGAGCGACCGCCGGCGGCCGCAACGGTGCTGCGCCAGCTCTCCGACCGGGTCGGGCTGAGCTCCTACCTCGGCCTCCTGCAGGACGAGCGGGTCACCGTGGTCGAGGTGGCCGAGGCCGCCGGCTCGCCGTACCTCGAGGAGTTCGAGGTGGGGCTCGACGTCTCCGCACACGCGACGGCGCTGGGCAAGGCGCTGCTGCTCGCGATGTCCCCAAGAGAGCGCCACCGCTTCCTCGCCACCCACGAGCTGCGCCCCTTCACCAGCCGGACCTGCACCGATCCAGAGCAGCTCGAGACCGAGCTGGGGTGGGTTCGTGCCGACGCACCGGTGAGTGAGCACGGCGAGTTCCGCGACGGCGTGTCCTGCACCGCCGCGCTGGTGCCGCGCCGCGGCAGCGACGAGCCGGCGTGGGCCGTCGTCGTCGCGATCGCCGAGGAGGCCGTTCCCGAGCGGATCGCGGAGGAGGTGGTGCTCGCCGCCACCGACCTGGGGATGCACTGATCAACGAGGACTGATCAACGATGCACTGATCAACAGGGGTGCATGACCCGTCGGTCCGCGGGGTACTGCCACGTGCATCGCGTGACGGGGACGGGTGAGAGGGGGGTTCGTGCTGCCCGCGCTACTGGTGGGCGCGCTGACGGCTGCTGTCCTCTCCACGATCGCGCTGTTCGGCGTGTCCGTACGGCGCTCGACCGGCCGGGCGCTGCCCTGGAGCCGACGGCTGTTCTTCGCCGTGGTCGGCACCGCGATCCTCGCGGCCTCGTCCTGGGCCGCAGCACTGTTCCTGACCGAGGATCAGTCCGCCGCCAACGCCGCCTTCGTGGGGACGGTGGTCGCCAGCCTGGCCTGGCTCCCGCTTACCCGCCGGTGGAACGCCCGCGCCCACCTCTGCTGGGCGAGCAACACCTTGCTCTACGTCGTCTACCTGGCGTTCATGCTGAACTGGACGTTCCAGAGCCCGCTGGGCTGGGCCGGCCTGCTGGGTGCACTGCTCCTCTGGGTGCTGGAGGTCTTCGCCGGGCTGCTGGGTGCCGCCTATCTCTGGGAGCTGTGCGACGCGCTGGGCAGCGAGCACTGGCGGCGCAGGAGCCGGACGGGGATGGAGACGGGCGCCATACCGCAGGCGCAGCCGTTCGTCAGCTTCCACGTCCCCGCGCACGAAGAACCTCCCGAGATGGTGATCGAGACGCTGCAGTCGCTGCTCGCGATCGAGTACCCCGCCTTCGAGGTCGTGGCCATCGACGACAACACGACGGACGAGGCGCTGTGGCGCCCGGTCGAGCAGTGGTGCGCCGAGCACGGCGTGACCTTCGCGCACCTGGAGGACTGGCCCGGCTACAAGTCGGGGGCGCTCAACTACGCGCTGCGTGAGCTGACCGACCCGCGGGCCGAGGTGATCGGCATCGTCGACTCCGACTACCAGATCAGCCCGGACTTCCTCAGCCGCTGCGCGCCTTTGTTCGCCGACCCGGATCTCGGCTTCGTCCAGTCACCGCAGGACTACCGGGACTGGGAGTTCGCCACGTTCCACCGGCGCCTCTACTACTCCTACAAGTACTTCTTCTCCGTCTCCCAGCCGTCTCGCAACGAGAGGGACGGCGCGATCTTCGCCGGCACCATGGGGCTGATCCGGCGGTCGGCCCTGGAGAGCGTCGGCGGCTGGGACGAGTGGTGCATCACCGAGGACGCAGAGCTGTCCCTGCGGCTGCTGCGCGACGGGTGGTCGGGCCTCCACGTGGACACCTCCTTCGGGCACGGCGTGATGCCGCTGACCTTCGAGGCACTGAAGGGGCAGCGCTTCCGCTGGTGCTTCGGCGGCATCCAGATCCTGCGGGTGCACTGGCGCTCGATGCTGCCCGGCGTGCTCGGCGGCAAGAAGGGCAAGGACAACCGGCTCACCGGCGGGCAGCGCTGGGCCTACCTGTCGGGCGCGCTGCAGTGGTACGGCGACCTGCTCGGCCTGGTGTTCTTCTTCTTCCTGCTGGGCGGCGCCCTCAACATCGCGCTCGGCGGCGGCCTGCTCTTCCGCAAGCTCTCGGCGTTCCTCCTGGCCGCGATCCCGCTCCTGGTGGTGCTCGGGTTCGTTCGCGCGGTCGCGCTGATCCGCCGGGGCACCGGCGCGTCGTGGCACGACGCCGTCGGGGCCTTCCTCATCTGGCAGTCGACCTCGCTCGTCGTCGCGCGCGCATCGGTCCAGGCGTTGTTCGCCAAGAAGGCCGAGTTCCTGCGGACCCCGAAGACGACCGAGGAGACGAGCGTCTGGCGGGCGCTGACCGCCAACAAGGCCGAGGTCGTGCTCGCGCTGCTCGGCTTGGTGGGCATCGGGATCGGCCTGGTCCACGTGACGACCTTCTCCGGTGCGCTCACGGCCGCCCTGCTCGTCGTCCCCACCGTCGCCTACGCCGCCGCGCCGTGGCACAGCCTGCTCGCGCAGCGGGCCGCGCTCCCGCCGGAGATGGCACGGCGGCGCGCGACGGAGGCCCGGCGGAGCTACTTCTCCCGCTCCGCCACGGCGACCGGGACCGGCGTCGTCCTGGTGGGAGCGCTGGTCGCGGGCGTGTTCGCCCTCTTGGGGACCGGGAGCCACGAGGTGTCCCCTCCGCAGCTGCGGCCCCACCAGGAAGCCACGCATGACCGCGGCCCGGCGTCCCCGTCCAACCAGCCGAGCCAGGGCCCCTCGAACGGCCCGTCCGAGGGGCCGACGCCCGGTCCCACCTCGGGCGCACCCTCGTCGGGCGCACCGAGCTCCAGCGCACCGACCTCCAGCGCACCGAGCTCGAGCCCCGCCACCTCGAGCCCACCCACGTCGAGCGCGCCGACCTCGAGCGCGCCGACCTCGAGCGCGCCGCCCACCAGCGCGTCCCCCTCCAGCGCACCGACGTCCAGTGCTGCTGCTCCGGCCTCGACCGCACCGGCCGCAACGGCTGCTTCGCCCACGCCGTGAGACATGAGGTGGTGGGCGCCCTGGTGCTGGCGCTGCTCGCCGCCTGCGCGAGCGACGACCCAGGAGCCTCCCGAGGGTCGGAGGACTCCCCGTCCTCGTCGTCCGGCACAGCTGCCGACCACTTCCTCGACACCTACGTGATCGCCGACGGTCGGGTCCTGCGGCGTGACCAGGGCAACGACATCGTGAGCGAGGGGCAGGCCTACGCCATGCTCGTCGCCGAGCTGGACGACCGCGACGAGCTCGTGCCGACGATCTGGACGTGGACCAAGGAGCACCTCGGCCGCGACGACGGGCTGCTCTCCTTCCACGCATCGCAGGACGGCACGGTCGTCGGCGCCGATCCCGCTGCGGACGCCGACGTCCTCACCGCCTTCGCGCTCCTGACCTACGACGGGCCGGACGGCGACAGCCTCCACGACGACGGCCTGGCGCTCGCCCGGGCGGTGCTTGAGCACGAGGTCCTGACCGACGCGGACGGGAGGCCGGTGCTGGCTGCCGGCCCCTGGGCCGTCTCGACCGGCATCGTCAACCCGTCGTACCTGATGCCGAGCGAGTTCGAGGAGCTCGCCCGGATCACCGGCGACGACACGTGGTCAGAGCTGGCGGACTCCTCGGTCGCGCTGGTCGGCCAGGTCACCGACGACGGCCGGCTGCTGCCGCCCGACTGGGCCCGGCTCGAGGGCTCGCGACTCGTGCCCGTGGCCGACGCGTCGGGCAGCGCAGGCGCCGCACAGTACGGTCCCGACGCCCAACGCGTACCCCTGTGGTTCGCGCACGCGTGCACGCAGGACGCGCGCGACCTGGCCGCCCGATGGTGGTCGGTCCTCCAGCAGGACGAGCGCTCCAACGCCCAGGCCCTCGGGACCGACGGGGAGGTGCGGGACCCGAACCCCCAGCCGGTCGCCCTCCTCGCGGCCGCGGCAGCCGCCGAGGCAGCCGGGGACACGGCGGGCGCGCAGGACCTGTTCCGCGGCGCCGCCGAGGCGGCGCAAGGCACCCCTGGCTACTACGGCGACGCCTGGCTGGCCCTCGTCGTGGGGCTGCCGCAGTGGCGGGGGCTCGCCTGCGAGTGACCCCGTCACTCGGGCGCGGGCGCGGCCGGCAGCCGGACCGTGACTCTCAGCCCGCCGTCAGGCCGGGGCGTGAGCGTGAGGGTCCCGTCGTGCGCGGCGGTGATGCTCCTGGCGATGGCGAGGCCGAGACCGACGCCCGCGTGGTCGCTGCGGACGCGTCCGGTGCCGCGCTGGAACGGCTCGACGAGCGTGCTGACCAGCTGTGGGGACAGCCTCTCGCCGGTGTTCTCCACGGTGAGCTCGACGCTCCCGGGGTGCGCCCTGGTCGTGACCCAGACGCTCCCCTCGCCCGCCACGTTGTGCACGACCGCGTTGTGCACGAGGTTCGTCGTCAGCTGCTGCAGGAGTGCGTGCGAGCCGATGGTGGGGGCCGCGTCGCCGCAGGTCTCGATGGTGACACCGCGCTCCTCCGCCAGGGCGAGGAGCGTCTCGGTGGACTCCTCGGCCATGAGGGACAGGTCGACGTACTCCCCGACGAACGACCGCTGGTCGACGCGGCTGAGCAGGAGCAGTGCCTCGGTGAGGTCGATCGCCCGCGTGTTGATGTAGTGGAGCCGATCGAGGAGCTCGCCGGTGTCCCGGTCCGGGTCGTGGCGGGCGACGTCGAGCAGCGTCTGCGTGATCGCCAGCGGCGTACGCAGCTCGTGGGAGGCGTTGGCTGCGAACCTCCGCTGCTCGTCGACGAGCGCCTCGAGCCGCGCGATCATCGAGTCGAAGGCGTCGGCGAGCTCGCGGAACTCGTCGTTGGGGCCCTCCAGCCGGATCCGGTGCGAGAGCGACCCGCCCGCGGCCAGCCGGGTGGCGTCGGTGATCCGGGCCAACGGCGCCAGCATCGCGCCGGCCAGGATCCACCCGCCGACGAGGCCGAAGACCAGCAGGAAGGCGAGCATGAGCGCCGCCTTCGGCGCGAAGGCGTCCACGAGGTCGGAGCGGGTAGGGCTGAACGGGCCCGGGCCGAACGCCGAATGATCGGGCACATAGCGAAGGAGGAACACCCACACGGTCGCGAGCAGCCCGGTGCCCGCAACCATGAGGAAGCCGGCGTAGCTGAGGGTGAGCTTGAGCCGGACGCTCGGCCCCGGCGCCCTAGCCACGCCCGTCTCCCCCGCCGGCAGCGTCCGATCCGGCGACAGGTCCCGTGTCGATGCGATAGCCGACTCCGGGCACCGTGGCGATCAGCCAGGGCTCGCCGAGCCGCTTGCGAAGGGCCGACACGGTGATGCGCACGGCGTTGGTGAACGGGTCGGCGTTCTCGTCCCACGCCCGTTCCAGGAGCTGCTCGGCGCTGACGACGCCACCCTCGGCGCCGACGAGGACCTCGAGCACGGCGAACTGCTTGCGGGTGAGCGCGACGTAGCGGCCGTCGCGGTAGACCTCGCGGCGGAACGGGTCGACCCGCAACCCGGCGATCTCGCGCACCGGCGGCCGGTGGTGGGCGCGCCTGCGGTCCAGCGCCCGGAGCCTGAGGACGAGCTCCTTGAGCTCGAAGGGCTTGGTGAGGTAGTCGTCGGCACCGAGCTCGAACCCGGTGGCCTTGTCGTCGAGCCGGTCGGCGGCGGTGAGCATGAGGATCGGCATGCCGCTGCCGGAGGCGACGATGCGCTGCGCGACCTCGTCGCCGGAAGGCCCCGGGATGTCGCGGTCGAGGACGGCGATGTCGTAGGCGTTGACGCCGAGCAGCTCGAGCGCGGCGTCGCCGTCATCGGCGATGTCCGCGGCTATGGCTTCCAGCCGGAGCCCGTCGCGGATGGCCTCTGCCATGTAGGGCTCGTCCTCGACGATCAGCACGCGCATCGCGTCGATGGTACGAGCGGGGACATTTCGCCGGCATATCCAGAACCGCAGACGCTCCGGCAACACCGCGGTGCCTTCACTCGACGGCATGGACCATGCAGCACCGGGTCGGCTGGGAGCCTCACGGCCTTCGAGGCTCGCCATCGGCGTCCTGGCCCTGCTCGTCACGGTCGCCATCGCAGTCGTCGCCCACCAGTCGTCGTCCTCCTCGGCCACGTCGTACGGCGAGGTCCCGCGCGGAGGACACCACGGTCCGGTCAGCGCGGCCGACGGTGTCGTCCCCGACGGCACGACGGTCTTCGACGACCAGGTGCCCGCCGTCGCCAGGCTCGATCCCGGCCTGCTCGCGGCGCTCCAGCGGGCCGCGACGGATGCCGCCCGGGACGGCGTGGAGCTCGAGGTCAACAGTGGCTGGCGTTCACCCGAGTACCAGGACCAGCTGCTCCGGGAGGCGGTGTCGAAGTACGGCTCGGCTGCGGAGGCCGCCCGATGGGTCGCGACCCCCACCACCTCTGCCCACGTCTCGGGGGACGCCGTCGACCTCGGCCCCACCGAGGCCACGGCGTGGCTGTCGAGGTTCGGCGCGGCGTACGGGCTGTGCCAGGTCTACGACGACGAGCCCTGGCACTACGAGCTGCGGCCCGACGCCGTCGACCACGGCTGCCCACGGAGATACGCCGATCCCACCCACGATCCACGAATGCGGTGATCGAGACCTTCCGACGTGCTCGCCCGGCCCTGACCCCCGCTCGCGGTCAGCCGCTGTCGGGAGCCCGGCGGTTGAGCTCGTTGACCACGCCCATCAGGTCGCCGGTCTCGTAGAAGTCGACTGCCACGAGGTTGACCGGCTGCCCGCGCTCCTGCGCACAGCGGTCCACCCGGTTCTGCAGGAACTCCACGGAGTTCACCTCGGCCGCCGCCTCCTCCGACGGTGGGGTGACCCAGTGGTTGAGGGCGAACAGCGGCGCATCGGGCTGGCCGCGGTTCGGACGGCACGAGTCGGGGCTCTCCAGCTCCTCCGGGGAGGCGTAGTCGTAGGGCACCTCCTGGAGCAGCCCGTCGTCGTACACGTTGGGGATCTGCGGACCGAGGTCGCCGTTCTCGAGGCCGATCAGCACCCGGCGACCCGAGTCGACCATCGACCCCAGCGTCGGCATCGGCTGCGTGGGGTCGATGGTGGCGAGGTAGGGCTCGAGCCCCCCGTCGGTGAGCACCGGCACCAGGTCCTCGGCGGGCAGCTCGTCCTGGACGACGATCACCAGCACGTCGCTCGGGTGTGTCTCGAGGAACCGGCGCAGCGTCGCGACGACGTCGCTGAACGGCACGGCGCCGAGCTCGCAGAGGCGGTGGCACAGGTAGACCTCGCGCGGGGCGGTCGCGGCCGGCGGCCCGATCCTCTGACGGAGCATCTGCGCTCGCTCCGCCGCCTCCGGCCCGAGGAGGCTCAGGGCCCTGGCGAGCTCGCGCCGGGGCAGGTCGGTGTAGACGACGTCGTCGTCGCCCAGTGGCCGGACCGACCCGAGGAAGGCGTCGATGAGGAACCCGCGTACGCCGTCCGCGAGCTGCTGTTCCATCCCGCTCTCCTGGCTGGGCTCGTCGAAGCCGTCCGCCGCGGCGTTCATCGAGTTGTGCGTGGTCGCCAGCGCGACCTGGTCGAGCCGGAGGTCGCACAGCCCCGCGGTGCCGTTGCACTCGTGCTCATCCCCGAGCTGTCGGACCACGACGACCACCACGACGACCAGGACCACGGCGACGAGCCCCGCGGCCAGCAGCCATGTCGGTCTCCGCCACCGGGACGTCTCCTCGCTCCCGGTGGCCGAGCCATCCTGCAGCTGGTCGTCCACCACCTCTCAGTGAGGAGCCAACATCGTGGGGAGATTCGCCGGGTAGAGGTAGCCGTCGTCCCAGAAGGGGTTGCAGCCGTAGTGGCTGTAGATCCTGCCGTGGAACTTGGTGTCAGCGATCAGCTCCGGGTCGTAGGTCGGCGCAGCGGCGACGTGTTCCCGGCTGTGACTGATGACTACCTCGTGCTCCCCGATCTCGGTGATGGCGTCGACGGGGATGAAGGAACTGGAATGTCCGAAGCCGAGGAACCCATGGTGCTCGACGAGCAGGAAACGAACCTTGCGCTCCTCATCGTCGATGAGTAGGTCGTGCACCTTCCCGATCGTTTCACCGTCCTTGTCCTTGACGGCGCGGCCGCGGATGTCATTGGCGGCCGGCGTGATCGTGCTGCCGGTGTCGCTCAATCTGTGGATGGTGGCGGGGGTCGTCATGGAGGTTCCTTCTGCGGAGCGTTCGGAGCAACTTCGGCAAAGACGCGACTGTCTCGCGGGACGATGTGGCGGCAATCCCGTGGCCGATACGGCTGATTCTCAGCGGCGGCAACGGTACGCCGCGTCGGGGCTTGTGTCATGGGGCGCAAGCGCAATGGCGGCGATGCGAACATTCCCTTGGCGGCAGGACAACCGACCGCGCGCACCGCGCAGCCGATGCGAAGCGTTGGCCGGCAGCGGATGGGAGACTCCGACGGTGGCTGATGGGTTCGGAGCCCGGCTGGGCAGGGCGGTCGAGGGGCTCACCCCCGGCTACTTCGCCCTGGTCATGGCGACCGGCATCATCTCCGTCGGCACCCACCTCGAGGGCCATGTCCTGGTGTCGGACGCGCTGCTCGCCCTGTGCGCAGGCGCATTCGTGGTCCTCCTCGTCCTCACGGTCGCGCGTCTGACGCTCCACCGCACCGCCATGGTCAGCGATTTCATGGACCCAGGTCGGGCCTTCGGCTTCTTCACGTTCGTGGCCGGCACCAACGTCCTGGGGGTCCGTCTCGGACTCGCGGGGCACCCCTCGGTGACCGCCGGGCTGCTCGTCGCGTCCGGTCTCGCCTGGTTGGTCCTCGGCTACGTCGTCCCGTGGACGGCGGTGCTCGGGCGCGAGGAGCGCCCCGTCGTGCGGAGCGCCAACGGGACGTGGTTCATCTGGGTGGTGGCCAGCCAGTCGGTCGCGGTCGCCGCCGCCACGATCGAGCCCGTCTTCGACCAGTCCCGCCGCGGCCTCGCTGTGCTGGCGGTCATGTCGTGGTCGGTGGGTGTGGCCCTCTACTGTGCTGCGGGGCTGATCGTCTCCCTCCGCCTGATGCTCTATGAGCTCGGCCCGCTGGAGCTGACCCCGCCGTACTGGGTCTCGATGGGTGCTCTCGCAATCACCGTGCTCGCGGGTGCCCGCATCGTGGAGATGGCCGATGCGCCGATGGTCGCCGTCACCCGCGACCTGGTCGCCGGCCTGGCCGTCGTCTTCTGGGCCTTCGCGACCTGGCTCATCCCGGTGCTGATTGCCGCCGGCTGGTGGCGCCATGTCCACTGCCGCGTGCCCCTCATCTACGAGGCGACCTTGTGGAGCATCGTCTTCCCCCTCGGCATGTACGCCGTCGCCGGGATCTACCTGGGTCGCGCCGACCACCTGCCACTCGTCGAGGGAGTGGGACGAGTGGTGCTCTGGGTGGCGCTCGCAACCTGGGTGATCGTGTTCGTGGCCATGTGTTCGCACGTCTTGCGCACCGTGCTCGCCCCATCGCCGCGCCCAACCGTCCGGTCCTGAACACGTCGAGCCGCGGCCGCGATCGTCATCGGGTGGACCCTGATCGAGGTGCTGAGCCGCACGCGAAGTCGTATGACGCTCGCACCAGGCCCAGCACTACCTCGTACTCGTGGTCGTCACGGGGCGCGTAGAGCAGGACCACGGTCGCCGGCGCCTGTCCGGTGTGCACCAGGAAGTGCGGTTCGGCCCAACCGGCGCGGGCCGCCTCCTCCGCCAGCGCGACGGGGAGCATGGCGTGCAGGCTGAGGTCGCCACCGGCGTGGACATGGCAGAACTCGTGGCCGACCATGAACGCCTCGGCGGGTCCGCGGGCCGCGGAGGGATCGAGCGACAAGGCCCGGGCACCCTCCACCGAGATGTCCGACTGTGTCCGGCGCACCGACGGCCAGCTGGCCGCCTCGGCCAGGATGGCGTCGAGGTGCCGCTCGTCGTCCGGCTGCTGGTCGAGCTGGGAGTGCGGGAACGTGCTCGTGGTGCGCGGGCGGGTGCCGGCGCGGGTCGGAAGCCCTTGGTGCGTCAACATCTCAGTGACCCCCCATCCAGAAGACCTCGATGGCGATGCCGTCGGGGTCGCGGAAGGTCATCTGGGCGTGCGGCGCCGGCTCGTCGACCTCGGTGATCGGCCCGTGCTCGATGCCCCGGGCCTCGAGGCGCTCGGCCCACCGGTCGAGGTCCGCGCGGCTCTCGACGGTCAGCGCCAGGTGGTCGAGGCCGGTCCGGCACTCGCTGAACACCTGCAGGTCCGCCTCAGGGTGGTGGTCGAGGCCGAGGTAGAGCGCGGTGCCCGGACGGGTCATGACCACGGCGTACCCCTCCCCCGTGCTGTGTGGCTCGACGAAGACGCGGACCAGGCCCAGCACGTCGGCGTACCAAGCCTCGCTGGTCGCGACGTCGCGGACGGTGAGCCCCACGTGGCTGATCCCGGTGAGGCTCGGAACTGTGTGGACTGCGTGCCCGGTGGTGATGGTCATGACGACACTTCCTTGCGATTGATTACATTAGATTTTGATTCTAAACAGATTAATGCTCTAGAGTCAAGCCATGAGCCGACAACCACGCAGCTACGACGCCACCCGACGCCGCGAGCGCGCGGAGGAGGAGCGCCGCGCCACCCAGCGCCGGGTGGTCGAGGCCGCTCGCGACCTGTTCGTGACCCGTGGCTACGTCGCCACGACCGTCGCCGACATCGCGAAGGAGGCCGGGGTCGCCCTCCAGTCGGTCTACAACGCCGGGAAGAGCAAGGCCGCCCTCATGCACCTGGTCGTCGACCTGGCCGTCGCCGGCGACGACGAGGAGGTGCTGCTGGCCGACCGGTCGACGTTCACGGCGGTGGCCGAGCAGCCGACCGCCGAACGTCAGGTCGAGGTGATCGCCGCCCTCATCGCCGAGACCATGCAGCGGCTGGCGCCGGTCTGGGTCGCCTACCGCGAGGCAGCCGCTGTCGACCCCACCGGTGCCGCCAACCTGGAGGCCGCCCACCGGCGCCGCAACGAGACGTTCGCGGCGATGATCGGCATGGTTGACCAGGCCCGCCTCCGGCTCCCGCCCGGGGAGGCCACCGACACCGCCTGGGCCGTCGGCAGCATCGAGGTCTACCTGCTGCTGCGCTCGATCCGCGGCTGGGACCACGAGCAGTACGCCGACTGGCTGCGCCGGACCCTCGTCAACGAGCTGGTCCGGCGGGCCTGACCCGGGCCGCTCAGAAGGCCCTCTCAGGCGGCCAGAGGCTGGGCAGCGAACGCGAGCCGGAGGACCTTCGCCCGGTCGACGCGCGGCCGCTCGAGCAGGTGGAAGGGACCGTCGGCCTCGAGCGACCCGTCGCTCTGCCGGACCAGCTCGAGGCCCACCTTGGCGAGCAGCCTCCGTGACCGGTGGTTGGAGCCGAGCACCAACGCCTGGAGGTTCCGGACCCCCGACGCTTCGGCAACGGTCGTGACGGCGTCGAGCAGCGCGGCGCCCAGGCCGAGCCCGTGGAACTCGTCGGCCACCTCGAACGCGACGTCGGCGGTGCCTGGAACCACCGTGACGTAGCGAGCGATGCCCGCCGGCCGGCCGTCGACGGTGGCCAGCCACGCCACGTGGTCGACGCCGTCGACCGCGGTCAGGATGCGCATCATGGCCGGCGTCAGCACGGACATGCCCTGGAGGTACCGCGCGTACCGCGACTCCAGCGACATGGCGTCGAACACCGCCTGCAGCGGCTCGGTCTCGCCGGGCCCCAACGGCCGCAACCACGCGGTCGCACCCTTGATCCCGGTCGGCACCTGACCGACTCGACGGAGCGGACGAACGATGGTGAACACAGACATGGCTGACCTCCTGGTCAGGCGCCTCATGGCGGTAGTTTTGCTTAGAGTTGTATTCTGCGCAGAAGATACCTCCACTGTCAAGACATACCCGGGCCGCGACCCGACACGCTCCGGTCGGTCCGACCACTCCCGGGCTGGCGTGCTCCGCGCCGGTGTCAGTCGCCGTCGTTGAGGTCGTCGACCACTCCGAACAGGTCGCCCTGGTCGTAGAAGTCGACCGCGACGAAGTTCGGCAGCAGGCCACGCTCCTCGCGGCACTGCCGCACGCGAGGCTCGAGGACGTCGCGGGCATTCACCAGGGCCGCGTTGCTCACCTCACGCGCCTTGTTGGTGATCCAGTGGTTGAGCAGGAACAACGGAGCGTGCTGAGCTCCCCGGTTCGCGGCGCAGCTGAACTGCGAGGCGTCGCGGAAGAGGAACGGCGTGTCCTGGACGACCTGGAAGCCGTCGATCAGCCAGGGGTACGCCGCCCCTCCCCCGTGGTTCTCCATGAGTACGACGAGCCGCTTGCCCGACTCGATCATCTGCCGCAGGGTGGGCCACGGCTGGCCCGGCATCGGTGTGTACACCGACGGCAACAGGCCGGCGCGCTCGAACACCTCGGCGGTGTCGCCCGGGCTGACGGTGTCCTGGATGAAGATGGTGACGACCTCCCGGGGGTGCGCGTCCAGCCAGGTGCGCACCTCACGCATCAGCGGCAGCCATGCGCTGGAGCCGAGCTCGCACAACCCGTGGCAGAGGTAGCTGTCCACCGGTCCGCGCGGCTCGAGGTTCAGAGCACCGCGAACCCGCAGCGCACTCCGGACCGCCGCCGCACCGAAGGACTGCTCCGCCTCGGCAAGGGCGCTGGCCCGGCTCTCGTCGGTGTTCGCGATGATCCCCGGTCGCCGGGTGTGCTGCCCGTACCAGCTGTCGATGAGCAGGACCCGGATGCCGTTGTCGAGCTGCGCGAGGATGCCGTCGGGCTGCTCGGCGAAGAACCACCCCGGCTCGCTCGCGGCCGCCATCGCGTTGTGAGTGGCCGGGTACGCGACCGCGTCGTACCTCCGGTCGCACAGGTCGGCCCGGCCGTTGCACGTCGCGTCGTCTCCTCGGTTCGGGTAGCCCGGGACACTCGTCGCGGGTGGCAGCACGCCGGCGACCACGACGACCGTGAACGCGGCAGCGGCGACCACTCCGACGACCTGACGCCAGTGCATGGCCAACGAGCCCATCCCCTCGCCCACCACCAGCAGCACCCCGAGGATCCCGAGCGAGACGGCGCCGGCACCCGCGACGACGACGAGGGCGGTCAGCACGCCGACAGGGTCGGCGAGCATGAGGACTCCGAGCAGCGCGAGCACCACGGCGCGGAGGAGCCGCTCGCCCCGGCTGGTGCCGACATCGGTCAGCCCGGCCCAGACGGCCCTGGCAGCCTCCCGGGGCCGCACGGCCGAGAGGGACAGGTCCGGCCGGGACGCGAGCACCGCGAGGTACCCGCTGACGACAAGCAGTCCGGCCGTCAGCCAGAACACGTTGTCCAGCTGCGCCCACGCCGCGTGCTGTACGGCGCCGGAGAGGGTGTCCCGGTCCGCGCGGCGGACCAGCAGGTCCACGACGACGAGCAGCCCCGCCAGCGTCAGCCCGGACCACACCACTCCCGCACCCGCCGTCGCGGCGGCACCGCGCACGCGTCCGCGGCCCGACCGCTCCGCCCCGATCGCGCCGGCGCCGGCGAGCACCGCCAGGCCGAGCAGCGGGCAGAGCCACGCCAGCCAGCGCACGAGGTGGGCGGAGTCGACCGCTCGTCTCACCTCGACACCCGCGCCGAGGTCGGAGAGCCGCACGTCCAGGTCCGGGGGGACCGACCAGGCCAGCTGTGGCGCCAGCGCAGACGCGACGCCGACCACGACGGCGGCCACGTCTGCCAGGCGCAGCACGACCGGGTTCCCGCCACCGCCGACCAGCGCGGAGTGCAACGGCGTCGTGCCGACCCGGACGACCGGCGCCAGTGTGGGGCTGGCGATGACCCCGGTCGCCGTCGACTCGAGCAACGGCCGTACTGCGGTCAGGTCCGGCTGCGCCGCGAGGATCCGATCGGTCACCAGGGTGCCGAGCTGCCGGGCGACGTACGGATCGGAGCGGACGGCGTCGGCGTTCGCCGCGAACCGGTCCCCGTCCAGCACCTCTCGACTCAGCACACCTGCCACCGCGCCGACCACGATCAGGACCGTGCCGAGCACGACGAGCGCCCGGCACAGCGGTTTCACACCCTGCACTCTTTCATCACGGGCGCAGTGCGTCGGTTGGTGCCAGACCAGCCGGGCCGGCCCAGGGCGCTACCGCTGGGCGTGGCCGCGCGGCACGAGTCCGCCGCCTTCGGCTCGCGCGGCCGGGACGCCGCTCGACGTGCGGGTCCCGGGTGCGCGAGCGGTAGCGACCGGGGATACGCCGTGTGTGCGCCTGAAGGCGTTGGCGAAGGCGTACGACGAGGCGTAGCCGACGCGCCGAGCGATCTCGACGCCCGGGACCCCCCACACCCGCGCGTGGGCCGCCGAGGTCGCGAGCTACGACGGTCTCGTCTTCGTCACTCCTGAGTGCAACCACGGCATGCCGGCGGCGCTGAAGAACGCCATCGACCTCCTGCACCGGGAGTGGAACGACAAGGTGGCCGGCTTCGTGAGCTACGGGAGCGTGGGCGGCGTCCGCCCCGTCGAGCAGCTCTGCCAGGTCGTTGTCGCCCAGGACCGGATGGCCGCCCTCGGCGTAGCCCCGGGCCGCGCAATACTCGATCCCGCACTCGACCACCGGTACTCGGAGAACACACATGCACCTCATGTTGATCCACGGCGCCTGGCACGACGCCAGGTGCTGGGAGCAGGTCACCGCCATCCTCGATGTACGTGGCCACAGCGTCACGACTCCTACGTTGACCGGCCTGGGACTTCGTAGCGACGAGCTGACCGCCACTGTCGGACTCGACACCCATGTCGCGGACGTCGTCAGCGCACTGGGGACACAGGGCAGCCCGGACCTGGTCGTCGTGGCCCACAGCTACGGCGCCGTCGTGGCTCGCCAGGCCCTCGACCAGCACCCCGCCGCCGCTCGCGGTCTCGTCCTCGTCGAGGGCTGGATCCTCGACGACGGGCAGTCGATGGCGTCGGTCGCGCCCGAATGGTTCATGCCGGCCATGAGTCGGTCAGCGCGGGACGCCGGCGACGGCTGGCGGGTACCTCCCCCGCCGCCGGCGGCCTTCGGCATCGAGGGCGTCGAGACTGCCCGCCTGTTGGGATCCCTGGTCTCCGACCACCCGCTGCGCACGTTCTCGGACCCCACCCGCCTGACCGGGGCCGTCGATTCTGTGCCTGCTGCGGCCATCGTCGGACGACCCGGACCCGTCCCGTTCCGGCAATGGGCCGAGGACCACGGCCTGAGGACCTTCGCTGTCGACACGGGCCACGACGCCATGCTGACCGCGCCCTGCGAGCTCGTCGACGTCATCGAGAAGGCTGTCGCCGCGCTGCCGTAGCGACGGCCGCATGACGCTGGGTGATCCCGTGGATCCTCAGCTCATGCACGGTTGGTCTCCTTCCTTTCTTGATCGAGGTCGGCGGGCGCGGTGCTCGGGTCGTAGCCGAGACGACCTTTGGTCAGTGCCACGAGAGCCACGGCGGCTGCTACGAGGGTCGTGAGGATGGCGAGGTCGACGCCGAGGCTGTCCTCGCGCAGGACCAGGTGGTCCAGGGCGGGTGTGAAGCTCGCATGCAACAGGATGCAGAGCAGCACGCTGCCGGTGCGGTTGCAGAGCCAGGTGTAGAAGAAGACGAAGGCGATCGGTCCGACCGCGCCCAACCCGTAGAGGGGCAGGTGCCAGCCGCCCCAGATCAACCCGAGGATCAGCGTCGCCTTCACCGGAGTGTGCTGCGCCTGCAGCCGCGGCAACGCGAACCCACGCCAGCCCGGCTCCTCGAGGCCCCCGCCGATCGTCACTACCAGCAGGAACGTGCCCAGGTAGGCAGGCAGCCGGTCGCCGATGAGAGAGAGGTCGAGGTTCTGGCCGGCCAGCGCCAGCTCGACGTTCACGACGGCGAACAGCAACGCGGGGAGGCCGAGGGCATAGACGTAGTACCTGACCGGGACCCTCCACTTCACGATCTGCCTCGCCCAGACGTGAACCGGTGCCCCGATGGCCTTGGTGACGATCAGTGCCGCGCCAGCGGGTCCGAGCGCGCCCGCGAAGAAGAGGATCAGGACCAGAACTCCGCCGCCGCCGGCAACGGCAGGAACCCACAGGGTCCACGACAGCGCATAGGCGAGGATCGCGTAAGCCGCAACCGGGTGTGCCGCAGCCCAGTGACGCCACCGCTGAGTTCGCTCGTGGTGGTCGACAGCAGCAACCGGCGTCGAATGCGAGGCGGTACTCATCTGACGATCGCCTCCATCCGTGCCGATTCACCTCGCGACACCCCTCGCCGAGGTGGACGACGGCGCAGCAGCAGCGCTGCTGCGGCGATACCGACGACCAGGAGTCCCAGGTCCTCCCAGACCCCGCGACCCACTGCAGCGGGCGGTGCGAGGAGTGCCCAGATCAGCGGGACCACCAGCAGGTGCCGGGGCGCTGGAGGTGAGGTCAGCAGCAGGATCCCGAAAGTGGCGATCGTCGTCGGGCACGGCGCCATCCCGAACAGCGGTGACTCGGGCCAGCCGTGGCCCAGGGCGATGCCCACGACCGGATAGACCAGCAGGGCATAGCTCAACGCCGCCCAACCGCCCCACCACCTGACCCTCGGCGCGTCCGGCTCGAACGTCACCTGCCCCCTGCGACCGGCAATGATGAACAAGACGCCCTGTCCCACGAACAGCACTGCATAGGCGGCTCCCAGCACGGCATCGAGGTCCGTGGCGTACATGCCTTGGAAGACGACGCCGAGCCAGATCCAGAGGACGGCCAGGATCGAGGTGATTGCTCGGGTGGCCCTCGGTCGCAACACGAGCAGTGTGACCAGAGCTGCGCCCAGGGCGTAGGCCACGAGGTGTGCCGGCCACAGGTCTTGGTTGTAGCGGGTGAACACTTCGAGCAGCGTCTCTGTCGATGCGGCCGCGGTGGGCATCGTTCCTCCTCGATCCTCATCAGGGCCGTGGACCGGTCCGATGAAGCAGAAGCTGACCAAGCCGACGGTGTTGATGAAGCGGAGCCCCGAGGGTCAATGCCTTCACGATCCAACGAGTCACCCTCAGACCGGCAGGGCCGAACGTCCGCCACGCCAGAGGCTTGAGCCTGGATCCCGCATTCGGTGGG
This sequence comes from Nocardioides sp., assembly GCF_036274455.1. Classification (GTDB taxonomy): domain Bacteria; phylum Actinomycetota; class Actinomycetes; order Propionibacteriales; family Nocardioidaceae; genus Nocardioides. The sequence continues at coordinate 28,734 of NZ_DASUFR010000131.1, forward strand.
TCTCGGGCGAGGGAGCCAGAGCGGCCTTCAGGCACTCACCAGTTCGCCGGCGGGTCGCTTGCCGGGAACGACTGTGCACCCCACTCGTCGACAAGGTCCCACGCCACGGACCGCGCGGCCTCCGATCGCTGCGCCGGCGTCGACGTCCGATCTGGACCCGGCTCCATTCCCACGTCCGTCTCGAGAGCCGGGTCGTCCCGCGTCGACATCGAGCCGTGCTCGGTCGAACGAGCGGGCGATCGGCTCATGGGCAGGCTCCCTCTGTGGCGAGGCGCAGGCACGACCAGGATGCCGGTACGACGTGGCTGGGCATTCCGAGGGGCCTCGGGTTGACCCTGAGTGTGGCCGAGCCGCTGCGGGGCGACCAGTGCCTGGAACGGCGAACAACCCGGTCGGAGACTGCCTGCAGCCGCCAACGGCGCCGCGCGGCCGCCGGACCGCCGCTGTCGCGGTTGGCTGGGCCGTGTCTAGGAAGCAGCCTCCGGGTGGGGTAGTGGTTGGTCGGGCCAGCCGAGCAGCTTGGCTCCGAGCGCGGCCGCCTGCAGGGTGAAGCGATGGGCCGGGTCCAGCGGGTCGAACCCGGTCAGCGACCTGACCCGCTCGAGCCGGTAGGTCACCGCGCGG
>NZ_DASUFR010000132.1:0-3004 GCF_036274455.1 Nocardioides sp.
GAACGGTGTTCGAACGACCATTTCGTCACGGACTATCCCGGCAGGGGGTCCGTCAGAGGCCGATGGCGGTCGTGGCGGCGGCGAGGACCGGAGCGGTGACCTCGCGGCAGCGGGCGGCGCCGTCGGCGTAGACCTGGGTCACGTGCACCGCGTCGGCGGCGAGGTCGGCGTACCGCTTCTGGATCGGCTCCAGGGTCGCCACCACGGCGTCGGTCACGGCACGTTTCAGGGCGCCGTAGGTGTCGATCCCCTCGGCCGAGCCGCCGAGGGCCTCGAGGATGTCCAGCAGGTTGGTGACGCCCGGCTTGTCCGGCGAGCGGCGGACGGCGTCGGGACCGGTGTCGGAGTCGGTGACCGCACGCGCCACCTTCTTCCGTACGACGTCCGCCGGGTCGAGCAGGTAGATCGATCCGGCCTCGTCCGCTGACTTCGACATCTTGCGGTCGGGGTGGAGCAGGTCCATCACCCGGGCCGTGGCGTCGGAGGCGGTGACCACCTCGGGGACGGTGAACACCTCGCCGTAGCGGCGGTTGAACCGCATCGCCAGGTCGCGGGTCAGCTCGACGTGCTGCTTCTGGTCGGCGCCCACCGGGACCTGGGCCGGCCGGTAGAGCAGGATGTCCGCGGCCATCAGCGCCGGATAGGTGAACAGTGAGACCCGGGTCGAGTCGACACCGCGGCCCTTCTCCTTGAACTGGATCATCCGGTTCAGCTCACCGGTCGTGGCGACGCACTCGAGCAGGTAGGCGAGCTGGGCGTGCGCGGGCACGTGGCTCTGCCGGAACAGCGTCGCCCGGTCGAGGCCGACGGCGAGGAAGAGGATCGCGGTCTCGTCGGCGTACTCCCGAAGCAGCCGCGGGTCGTGCTCGGTGGTCATCGCGTGCAGGTCGGAGATGCCGTAGAAGGCGTCGTCCTGCCGCTGGGTCATCGGGCGCAGGGCGCCGAGGTAGCTGCCGAGCGTGAGCCGTCCCGAGGGGGTGAGGAGGGAGAGGCTGCGAGTCTGGGTGGTCGTCCGGGTGGTCGTCTGGGTGGTCGTCTGGGTGGTCATGGTGAGCTCCTGAGGGATGAGGGCCCACGGACGACGTTGAGACCACAACGGCCGCCCGTGGGCGGCCGGAAGGGATGGGTGTGCTGGTGGGGTGGCCGCCGTCAGGCGGGCCACCACTGGATGCGGGACGTCGTCAGCACGGGCTCAGGATACCGTCGCAGCCATGGAAGGGGCCACCGAGTGCGCGGGCCCGAGCACGGTGGTCTTCGACCCGACGCTCACCGACTACGACTTCGGCCCGCAGCATCCGATGGCGCCGATCCGCGTCGACCTGACCATGCAGCTGGCCCATGAGCTCGGTGTCACGGGTCGAGGGCTGCGCGTCGTCCCGGCGCCGATGGCCACCGAGGACCAGATCGCCACCGTCCACGACGCCGCGCTGATCGAGGCGGTCCAACGCGCCGGGCGCACCGGTGCCGCCGAGCTCCAGGTCGGGCTGGGCAGCGAGGACAACCCGGTCTTCCTCGGCATGCACGAGGCCGCGGCGCACGTCGTGGGCGCCAGCCTCGAGGCGTTCCGCCAGGTCGGCAGCGGCGAGTCGCTGCACGCCGCGAACATCACCGGTGGGCTGCACCACGCCATGCCGGGCCGGGCCAGCGGCTTCTGCGTCTACAACGACGTGGCGATCGGCATCCGGTGGCTCCTCGCCAACGGTGCCGAGCAGGTGGCGTACGTCGACGTCGACGTCCACCACGGAGACGGCGTGGAGGCGATCTTCTGGGACGACCCGCGGGTGCTGACGATCTCCCTGCACGAGACCGGCCGGCTCCTCTTCCCCGGCACCGGCTTCAGCGCGGACGTGGGTGGCGAGGGCGCCGAGGGCAGCGCGGTCAACGTCGCCCTGCCCCCCGGCACCTCTGACGCGGGCTGGCTGCGCGCGTTCCACGCGGTCGTGCCGGACCTGGTGCGCGAGTTCGGCCCCGACGTCCTGGTGACCCAGCACGGCTGCGACTCGCACGCCGCGGACCCGCTCGCGGACCTGATGCTCAGCGTGGACGGCCAGCGGTCGGCGTACCTCGCCCTCCACGAGCTGGCCCACGAGGTGGCCGGCGGCCGGTGGGTGGCCACCGGGGGCGGTGGCTACGCGCTGGTCGACGTGGTCCCCCGGGCCTGGACCCACCTGCTCGCCATCGTGTCCGGTACGCCGCTGGACCCGGCCCTCTCGACGCCCGAGGCCTGGCGGGCCCACGTCCGGGAGAAGGTGGGCGCGCAGGCCCCACTGCGGATGACCGACGGCCGGGAGCCGGCCTATGCCGACTGGCGCGAGGGCTACGACCCGGGCGCCTGGCTGGACCGCGAGGTCAACGCCACCCGGACCGCGGTCTTCCCGCTGCACGGCCTCGATCCCTACCCGTGAGGTGCGCCGGCACGGGCCCCGCTCACTGGTCTGGACCAGCGCGGGACGAGGACGTGCGGCGGCTCGGGCGCAAGCCGACACGCCAGACCACACTCTGCACTTTTCCGAACCGCTTCCCCACGAGTCACAGGAACCACTATTCTCCCTAGAGCGGCATGGGGATCGTCGGTGGGGAAGCCGACGACGTGCTGCACACAGAAAGACGGTGCACGATGGCTGGCTCTGGGGACATGTCGGACGCGAAGTTCCTCACCGTGGCCGAGGTCGCGGCGATGATGCGCGTCTCGAAGATGACGGTCTACCGCCTGGTCCACAACGGTGAGCTGCCCGCTGTGCGCGTCGGACGCTCGTTCCGGGTGGTCGAGGAGGACGTCAACGAGTACCTCCGCAAGAGCTTCTACAGCGCCGGCTGACCGACCGGGAGCACTGCGAGGCACATCTCACGCCGCCGAACCCGCTCGCGGGTTCGGCGCGTTGACGTACGACGGATAGGCTTGCCCGGTCCTGCGGGCCCAACCGCGGGGCGCTGAGGTGGCTTTCGACGGGCCACGTCAGCCTTCCGTCGAAAGGTCAGTTCGTGGGTTCGGTCATCAAGAAGC
>NZ_DASUFR010000133.1:0-75169 GCF_036274455.1 Nocardioides sp.
TAGACGCCCTTTCCGCCGCGCACGCTGACATAGGTGCCGTTAGGCACAGCTAGCCGTCGACCACGCGCGTACTGCTCCAGCAGAGGGTTGCAGATACCGCAGTTCTGCATGTCATGAAGTTCGCATCGCTTCAGCGGGTCCGCTCCGTTGCCGGGCACGCCAAGACTCTAAGGGCTACCGCGGACCTTGAAACTGATATTCGCCGGCCAGCCATCTCACGAAGATTCGCGATCTGTCGACGTAGGTGCGGACCGAGGACTCCGCCAGTCCCGCAGCAGTGGCAGCTCGTTCGAAGCGCTCCAACTCGTCGAGGAGTTCGACAATCGTCCAACTGTCCGAATCCATGACTGATGCTCTCAAACGCTGCGCCGCTCCTGTCACTGTGCGCGGTCAGCGGTCGCAGGCAGCGTCCTTTCGCCGCCTGTCGGACATCCGGATCAGCCGAGATCCGTCCCCTTCGACCGATGACCGCGCGGCCACCAGCCTCGCCTGTGTTCGGCGGGGAGCCAGTCCTTAGGCTCGTCGGTCCCCTTCGGGGAGAATCGGCCCGGCAGGATCCGGGCGCTGCACCGGAATGACTCATAACCGCCGTTCGCACCGAGGAAGGACCCATCGAATGTCCCGACCACGAGTTGCGCTGTCCGCTCTCGCCGCCGCGGTCGCCTTGCCGGTGACACTCGCCCTGCCATCCGGTCCGGCCGCCGCCGCGCTGCCGACCAAGTGGACCACGTACAAGGACTCGAGCATCGACGCCGGAAGCGATTCGGGCACGATCACGATCAAGGTTGGCTCCAACACCCACAAGATCGCCAAGATCGTCATCGTCGTTGACTGCGACGGGGAGAAGGAGAGGTTCACCCGCCGCAACGTGACGATCAAGGACAACGGCCGGTTCAGTGTCTCCGGCGGCAGGTATGTGAGCATCGAGGGCAAGTTCTGGACCGAGCACCGGGCCACCGGCAGCATCACCACCAACCAGTGCGGGTTCTTCGGTGGGGACTTCTCCGCCAAGGGCTAGGCCGGGGTCCCTCGGTCCCCACCTGCTACGCAACTGTCGCGGCCGGCGCAGACGACCACGTTCGTGCATGCCAGAGCAAGGCGGCAGCCCGGGCTTGCTGAGTGAGACGGGGCGGTCAATGTGCCCGGATCTGCCGCGATCCGATCGTTGGGCACTCGCGCCTGACTGCCGCGCAGGTGACCTCGATGTGATGGGTCGCCCCGACCTGCGATCGGGGGTGCGGTCAGGCTTGCTTGCCGCTGGGTTCAGGCCGAAGGTGGTCTATGTGGAGAAGCGACGACTGGGACGCCTCGAGCACCACAGTTCGGTTCTCATCTACGGTGCGGCGGCCTTGGCCGCCGTGTCACAGGACGAGGCGGACCGCTCTGTTGAAGAGGCCCTCGCTGCCGGCATCAACCACTTCGACGTGGCGGCCGGTTACGGGGACGCCGAGCTCCGGCTGGGACCGTGGATGTCGCAGATCCGCGACCGGATCTTCCTCGCGACGAAGACGGGCCACCGGGACAGTGAGTCGGCCTGGCAGCAGATCAATGAGTCGTTGCAGCGCCTGCAGACCGACCACGTCGACCTGTTGCAGCTCCACGCGATCGGTGACATGGACGAGCTCGAGACAGCGACCCGCCCCGACGGCGCGCTCGCGGCCGCGGTACGCGCGCAGGAAGAGGGCCTCGTCGGGGCGGTGGGCATCACAGGCCACGGCCATCAGGCCCCGGCAACCCACCTCCAGGCGCTGCGGCGCTACCCGTTCGCAACGGTTCTCACGCCGCTGAACCCCGTGTTGTGGCGCGACGAGTCATACCGGGCCGCCTACGAGACGCTCGTCGACGAGGTCCAGCGCCAGGACGCCGGGCTGATGACCATCAAGACCGTCTCCCGTCGCAACTGGCCCGAACGTGCCGCGCATTCACACGCCACGTGGTACGAGCCGTACCACGACCAGCCACGTATCACCGCGGCTGTGTCGTGGGTCCTGTCCCATCGCGAGGTAACGGGCATCGCCACCGCCGGAGACGTCGGCCTCCTGGGCATGATGATCCACGCCGAGCAGACTCGGACTTCGGTGAGCACCGCAGAGGAACAGCTGGCGAGTGACAGCGAGTACGCCTCGCCGTTCATCGCCATGCCCTTCTGACTGCTCCGCAGGATCCACGACCTTGCCCGTCACCAACGTCCGCAGCCTCGGGGTCCTGGAACCACACAGAACTTCGTAGTCCTGACGACTTGTGGCGCAGTGGCCCGCCAGCCGCGGGCTCACGTGTCGTTGCGGTGACGCCCTGGTGAAGTCACCGTCGCGGTCGTTCACACCTGTACAGAGGCCTTCGCGCGCGCATCGTTTGACCTATCCGCGCATCCGGATGGAAAGACAGGTCACGCAGCCCTCGAGCTTCTCGAACTCGCTCATGTCCACGGCCACCACCCGCAGGCCGTGGGACTCGAAGACCTCCTGGGTGCGTGGCGCCGAGGTCGACATCAGCAGGGTGTTGCCGTCGAGCAGGACGACATGGGCGCCGGGCTCCTCGGGGACCGAGAGGTAGGCCGGGAAGACCGTCGGGTCGTCGACGAGCGGGTCGAAGCCGATGACCGTCCCGTCGGGCAGCGCGGTGACGGCGGACTTGAGGTGCAGCACCCTGGTGACCGGGACGCCGACCACGCTGGCGCCGAGCGGGGTGAGGTGGGCCGAGAGCTGGTCGAGGCCGGCCCGGTTGGTGCGGCCGCCGAGGCCGACCCAGACGGTGCCGCCGTGCTTGAGCACGTCGCCGCCGTCGAGCGTGCCGGGCTCCTCGATGCGGGCGATCCGGTAGCCGAGGCCGGACAGCGCCTTCTCGGTGCCGTCGGTCTCGGGCCTGCGCTCGTGGGCGCCGGGCCGGGTGATGACCGCGAGGTCGCCGTAGACGACCGCGGTGTCCTCCACGAAGACCGCGTCCGGGCAGTCGTCGGCCTGGTCGACCTCGAAGAGCTCCCACCCCTCGGCCTGGAACGCCGCGACGTACCCGAGCCACTGGTGCCGGGCCTTCTCGACGTCGACCGGCACGCGCTCGAGGTGGGTCAGCAGCCCCTCCTCGAGGCGGGGGCCGGGCCGGCGGACGAGGGCTCTCTTCTCCACCCGCCCATGCTCCTACGCCGAGTGTCCGCCGACCAGTGGTGCCATCACCTTCCCGATCACCGACGGCCTCCGGGTCAGCCGCTCCTCGGCGTCGGCGAGCGTCATGGCCCGCAGCCCCGCGTTGATGCCCAGCCAGCGGAGCGGCTCGGGCTCCCAGCGCGGGGACTCGTGCCCGACCCAGGGCAGGCCCGTCAGCTCCGAGTCGCGCTCGAGGACCAGGTCCGCGAGCGTGCGGCCGGCAAGGTTGGTGGTGGAGACGCCGTCGCCGACGTAGCCGCCCGCCCAGGCCAGCCCGGTGGACCGGTCCAGCCCGACCGACGCGCACCAGTCGCGCGGGATCCCCAGCGGGCCGCCCCACGCATGGGTGAACCGGGTCCCGGCGAGTACCGGGAACAGGTCCAGCAGCGTCGCGTGCAGCGCGGCGAACACCCGCGGGTCCCGGTCGAAGGCGGGCGCGATGCGGGAGCCGAGGTGGTAGGGCGCCCCGCGGCCACCGAAGACCAGCCGGTCGTCCGCGGTCCGCTGCCCGTAGATGATCAGGTGTCGATGGTCGGAGAACGTCTCGCGCTGCGCCAGCCCGATCTCGTCCCACACCGAAGGGGGGAGCGGCTCGGAGGCGATGATCAGCGAGTAGACCGGCACCACCGCCCGGGCCAGCCTCGGGAGGCGAGGCGTGAACCCCTCCGTGGCGCGCACGACGTACGGCGCCCGCACGGCGCCCCGGGCCGTCCGGACCAGTCCCAGCTCGATCGACGTGGCGGGGGTCCGCTCGTGGAGGACCACCCCGCGGGCGACGACCACGTCGGCCAGGCCGCGGACGAGCCGGCCCGGGTGGATGGCCGCGCAGTCGGGGGTGAAGGTCGCGCCGAGGGTCCGGGTGGCCCGGAGCCGCTGGGCCGCCTCGGCGGGCGAGAGCACCGCGTCGCCGTACTCCCTCCTGGCCCGCGCGAGCTGCGCGGCGCTGCGGGCCAGCACGATCGTCCCGCCCTTGGCGAAGTGGCAGTCGATGCCCTCGGCCGCGCTCACCCGCCGGACCTCGTCGACGCTGGCCCGCATGGCGGCGTCCTGCGCCTCCCCGAGCGCCGCCGGGAACAGCGCCGAGCACCAGCCGCCGTTGCGTCCGGACGCACCGAAGCCGGCCACCTCGGCCTCGACCACGACCACGCGGAGCGACGGCTCGGCCTGCGTGAGGTAGTAGGCCGTCCACAGCCCGGTGAACCCCGCGCCGACGATCGCCACGTCGGCATCCAGCTCGCCCTCAAGGGCCGGCCGAGCCGCCCAGTCGGTCGGTGTGGTCTCGTGCCAGAGGGAGAGGTGCTGGTAGTCCATTGCGTCCCAGCCCGGTCAACGCACTCCCCAGGAATACGTCTGCTTGCGGAGGTGGAGGTACATGAAGGTCTCGGTCGACAGCACGCCGTCGATCGAGCGGATGTGGTCGCTGATGATCTCGAGCAGGTGCTCGTCGCTCTCGGCCACCACCTCTGCGAGCAGGTCGTAGGAGCCGGCGGTCACGACCACGTAGTCGACCTCGTCGAGGGCGGCGATCGCGTCGGCCACCGGCTCGATCGAGCCGGTCACCCGGACGCCGACCATGGCCTGGCGCGCGAAGCCGAGCTCCATGGGGTCGGTGACGGCCACCACCTGCATCACCCCGGAGTCGGTGAGCCGCTGGACCCGCTGGCGGACCGCGGCCTCGGAGAGCCCCACGACCTTGCCGATCGCGGCGTAGGATCTCCGACCATCCTGTTGGAGCTGGCTGATGATCGCCTTGGAGACGTCGTCGAGGGGCTGGTGGGGTCGCGTGCCCTTACTCCTCATGGCGCGCCAACCTATCGTCCCACCGCGTTCTGACGGGCCCGGCACGAGGGATTTCGTTGCAGGAAAGTTTCATCGGCACTGGATCCCTTGTTGGCAGGCCTTCGGCGTGACACGATCCGCGGAGTGTGGGGAGTGAGCGCATGACATCCGGCCCGCCTCCGGACCGGCTGGTGCCGGAGCCCGTGGCGCGCGGACTGACCCGTCGCGGCGTGATCAGGGGCGGGGGTGCGGTGGCCTTCGTCGGCGTGAGCCTGGCCGCGCTGAAGCTGCCGTTCTTCGGTGTGGACGGCGCGACCGTCGACTCGGCCGAGTGTGTCGGCACCGACATCTCGGCCAAGGACAAGAAGGTCGTCATCAGCAACTGGCCGGCCTACATCGACCCCCGGCGCAAGAACACATCGACGGCGACGGTCTTCCAGCAGACCACCGGGATCAGCGTCGACTACACCCCGGACATCAACGACAACTCCGAGTTCTACGCCAAGGTCAAGAACCAGCTCGGCGCCTGCCAGCCGATCAACCGGGACATGATCATCATGACCGACTGGATGGCAGCCCGGATGATCGACCTGGGCTGGATCCAGAAGCTCGACGCCAGCAAGATCCCCAACTGCCACGCGAACCTGATCAAGCCGCTGCAGAACCGGCCCTGGGATCCGGACCTCGAGCGCCACGTGCCTTGGCAGAGCGGCATGACCGCCATCGCCTACAACGCCAAGGAGACGGGCGAGGTGAAGAGCTTCGAGGAGCTGATCACCCGTCCCGACCTCAAGGGCCGGATCACCCTGCTCACCGAGATGCGCGACACGATGGGGTTCATGCTCAAGGTCGTCGGCGCCGACCCGGAGAAGTTCACCGACGACGAGTGGCACAACGCGATCGACAAGCTGCAGTCGGTGGTGAGCGCCGGCCAGGTGCGTGCCTTCACCGGCAACGAGTACATCCAGGACCTCGCGGCCGGCAACATCGCGGCCTGCGAGGCCTGGTCCGGCGACGTCATCCAGGCCCAGGTCGACAACCCGGACATCAAGTTCGTCACTCCGGAGGAGGGGCTGATGCTCTGGAGCGACAACATGATGGTGCCGAACCTCGCCGAGCACCAGGCGAACGCCGAGGCCTGGATGAACTACTACTACCAGCCGGACGTCGCCGCGAAGCTCGCCGCGTGGGTCAACTACATCTGTCCCGTCGAGGGAGCCCGCGAGGAGATGGAGAAGATCGACCCCGACCTCGTCGAGAACCCGCTGATCTTCCCCGACGAGGAGACGCTCGCGAAGACCATGTCGTTCATGGCGCTCGACGAGAAGCAGATCACCCAGTACGAAGGAGATTTCGCGGATGTCACAGGTGGCTGAGGCTCCGTCATCGGGGTCCTCCGACAGCGACGCGCCGGCCGACGCGTCGACCTACGACGGGCTGGCGCTGCGACAGCTCGAGAAGGACTTCGGGGCGTTCCGTGCGGTGCGCTCGCTCGACCTCGACGTTCCCCGCGGCTCCTTCTTCGCGCTGCTCGGCCCGTCCGGCTGCGGCAAGACCACGACGCTGAGGATGGTCGCCGGCCTGGAGTCGCCGACCTCCGGCACGATCACGCTGGCCGGCCAGGACATCACCTACGCCAAGCCCTACCAGCGGCCGGTCAACACCGTGTTCCAGAGCTACGCGCTCTTCCCGCACCTCGACATCTACGAGAACGTCGCCTTCGGCCTGCGCCGCCGCAAGAAGGGCGACGTCGACGCGCAGGTCCGCGAGATGCTCGACCTCGTCGAGCTGGGCAGCCAGGTCCGCAAGAAGCCGGTCCAGCTCTCCGGCGGCCAGCAGCAGCGCGTCGCGCTGGCCCGGGCTCTGATCAACCGGCCCGAGGTGCTCCTCCTCGACGAGCCCCTGGGCGCCCTGGACCTCAAGCTGAGGCGGTCGATGCAGATCGAGCTGAAGCGGATCCAGGACGAGGTCGGGCTCACCTTCATCCACGTCACCCACGACCAGGAGGAGGCCATGACCATGGCCGACACGGTCGCGGTCATGAACGCCGGCCTGATCGAGCAGATGGGTGCACCGGCCGAGCTCTACGAGAACCCGCGGTCGACCTTCGTGGCCAACTTCCTGGGCCAGTCCAACCTCATCGACGGGACCATCAAGAGCCGTGCCGCCGACGTGGTCACCGTCGACATGCACGGGATCGACGTGTCGGTCCGCGCTGACCGCACGCACACGCAGGGCGACAAGGGCTGGATCGGCATCCGGCCCGAGAAGGTGCTGATCGGCGAGGAGGGCGAGTCGCTCGACGCCCCGGGCAACACCGTGCCCGGCGGCGTGGTCACCGACGTCAGCTTCGTGGGCGTCAGCACCCAGTACCTCGTGCGGATGCCCTGGGGGCAGGAGCTGCAGGTGTTCTCGCAGAACACCGGCCGGCACCGCCTCTTCGAGGAAGGTGAGCGCGTCGAGCTCTCGTGGCGGCCGGAGTACGCCTTCCTCCTCGACGCCTCCCAGGACGCCTCCGCCGGCGCCCAGAAGATCGACTCGGATGGCTAGCTCGGCGGCCGTCGCGCCGCTTGCCGTGATGGACCCCGACACCGGCAGGCGCCGCGGGTGGACCGGCTACATCCTGCTGCTCCCGGCGGCCATCTGGCTCGGCGTCTTCTTCGTCATCCCGTTCTACTCGCTGGTCGCCACCAGCCTGTTCGACCCCAGCGGCTCCGACGCCAAGGGGTACGACATGACCTACCACTTCGCGAACTACTGGCACGCGCTGCAGGACTACTGGCAGCCGCTGGTGCGCTCGCTGGTGTACGCCGGCATCGCGACGTTGTTCTGCCTGGTGCTCGGCTACGTGCTGGCCTACGCGATCGCGTTCAAGGCGGGCCGGTGGAAGAACCTGATGCTGGTGCTCGTCATCGCGCCGTTCTTCACCAGCTTCCTGGTGCGCACCCTCGCGTGGAAGCTGATCCTCGGCGACAACGGGTTCATCGTGAACTCCCTCCAGGCGGTCCACATCCTCGGCCCGGACGGCCGGCTGCTGGCCACCCCGGTCGCGGTGATCGCGGGGCTGACCTACAACTTCCTTCCGTTCATGGTGCTCCCGCTGTTCGCCAGCATCGACAAGATCGACCACCGGCTCATCGAGGCCGCGAGCGACCTCTACGCCAACCCGATCACGGGCTTCCGCAAGGTCACCTGGCCACTCTCGCTGCCGGGCGTGGTCTCGGGGACCCTGCTGACCTTCATCCCGGCGGCCGGTGACTACATCAACGCCCAGCTCCTCGGCAGCCCGAACCAGCGGATGGTCGGGTCGGTCATCCAGAGCCTGTTCACCGACGCCAACAACTACCCGATCGCCGGGGCGCTCTCGATGATCCTGATGCTCCTCATCGTCGCGATGGTGCTCTTCTACGTGCGCCGGGCCGGGACGGAGGAGCTCTTGTGACCTGGGTCCGCAAGAACCTGATCCTGATCCTCGGGATCCTGGTGCTCGTCTACACGTTCATCCCGATCTTCGTGGTGATCCTGATGAGCTTCAACGACCCGAACAGCCGGCTCATCTACCAGTTCGACGGGTTCACGCTGCACAACTGGCTCAACCCGTGCGAGGACCCCGACATGTGCTCGGCGGTGAGGCTCAGCATCGGGATCGGGCTGCTCGCGACGCTCGGCGCCACCGTGCTCGGGACCCTGGCCGCCTTCGCCCTGGTCCGCCACGACTTCCGTGGCCGGTCGTCGATGAACGTGGTCATCTTCCTGCCGATGGCGGCCCCCGAGATCGTCATGGGCGCCTCTCTGCTGGCACTGTTCGTGGGCGCCGGCTTCGGCGGCCAGCTCGGCTTCGGGACCATCCTGATCGCGCACATCATGTTCTGCCTGTCGTTCGTGATCGTCACCGTCCGGTCCCGGCTGGCCGGCATGGACGACAACCTCGAGCAGGCCGCGATGGACCTCTACGCCACACCGCAGCAGACGTTCTGGCGGGTCACCTTCCCGCTGGTCTTCCCGGGCATCCTCGGCGCCGCGCTGCTGTCGTTCTCGCTGTCGTTCGACGACTTCATCGTCACCAACCTCAACGCCGGCCAGACGACGACGTTCCCCATGTACGTCTGGGGCGTTGCCCAGCGCGGCGTGCCGATGCAGGTCAACGTGGTCGGCACGGTGATGTTCGTGATCGCGGTGGTGATCGTGGTCGGCGGCGAGCTGAACTCCAGGCGACGGGCCCGGGCGCTCGCCTGATGCGCGCCGGGCTGGTCGGGGTCCTCGTGGCCGGGCTGGCCGGGCTCGCTCCGGCCCCCGCACCGGCGGCTGTGCAGACGCTCGTGGTGCCGGCGGCTTCGTCGTCGCTGCCCGCGACCTGGCACGAGGTGTTCCATGTCGGGTACGGACGCAAGAAGCGGCTGCTCGGCACCTCGCGTGGCGGGGACTCGGGGACCCTCCGGATCGGCCCGGAGTACGGCGCGCCGGGACCCGACGGCTCCTGGTGGTTCCTCGACGCCGCCAAGCAGCGGCTGGCGCACTACTCGCGCACGGGCCGCTACCTGGGTCAGGTCCGGATCCCGCAGCGGCTCCTCGTCGGCGGACGGTACTTCCAGTGGCAGCTCCCACACGTGCTCGCCAACGGGTGGCTGGTGGCACAGCGGCTGACGCCGTCGGGCACCTCCTTGCTCCGGCTGCGCGACGACCGGCTCGACGAGATCCGCGTCGCGGGTCGTCGCCCCGCCTCGCTCACCTATGACGACGGCAAGCGGCTCTACGGCTACGTCGGGAAGCACCGGCTGGTGTCGGTCAACCCCCGGAGCGGTGCGATGAAGGCGGTCGCGGCGTACCGGACCCCGTCCGGGAGCCACTTCACGCTCGAGGACGACTTCGACCATGGCTCCATCCGTGTCGGCTCGACCGTCCTCCCGACCCGGACCACCTCGGGCGCGGTCGCGCACGTCGGGCTCGAGGCGCGGGTGGGCGCCGACGACGTCCTCCACCTGTTCCTGCTCGGCTACGGGGACGACCACGAGTCCGTGCAGCTGGTCGGAGGTGTCTCGGTGACCCTGGCCGGTGTCGCCTCCGCGGTCGACCGGCTGCCGAACCCGTTCAGCGAGGCCGACCCGGGCTCACCGGCGCACCTCGTCGTGGCGCCCGGCTCGTCGACGCCGATGCTCGTCTACGTCCTGCCGGACGGCGTGCACGTCTATGCGCGCACCGGGTCCTGACCGCCGGCGCGGGACGTCGGGCCGGAGAGCACCGCCGGCCATCGCAAGCGGTCAGGACTTGCCGAGCCGGCGGACGACGGAGCCGGCGACCTCCTCGAGCGTCTGCACCTGCGCGGGGGTGAGCCCGTCGAACAGCAGCCGGCGCACCAGCTCGACGTGCGCCGGGGCCGCCTCCTCGATGGCCCGGCGGCCGGACTCGGTGAGGACGACGTAGGCGCCGCGGCCGTCCTCGGGCGCGGCCTCCCGGGCGACGAGGCCACGCTCGGCCATCCGCGAGACCTGCCGGGAGACCCGGCTCTTCTCCCACTGCAGCCCCTGGCCCAGCTCGAAGGCGCGCAGCCGGCCCTCGGGGACGTCGGTGAGGTGCACCAGCACGTCGTAGTCGGAGAGGGACAGCCCCGATCCGGTCTGCAGCTCGCGGTTGAGCCGGGCCGAGAGCCAGGCGTGCGCGTCCAGCCAGGCCCGCCAGGCCCGCTGCTCGTCGGCGGTCAGCCAGCGCACGTCGTCGGTCACGCCGGTGAGTCTAGGAAGGGCGTTGACACCCTCCCGGACGCGGAGGAATGTGGTTGTCGCGGCAACTACCTGTCGACAGGAGGGGTGACATGGGTGCTGCCTGGAACTTCATGAGCTACGAGAGCAAGGACAACCTGCTGGAGGCGGTCCGCCGGGAGTCGGCGGGGATGGTCGAGCTGACCGCCGACCCCGAGGTGTGGATGGCGCCGACCGGCGCCGGCCACTGGCAGGTGCGCGACGTCGTCGGACACCTCATCGACACCACCGAGACCTACTTCGTCGGCTTCGACGCTGCCCGGGGTGACGGCGACCCGCCGCCGCTGGTGCCACTGGTCGACATGGCCGTCCACGTCGACCGGGGTGCGCAGGCGTTCCGCTCGCTGGACCGCGAGGCGGCGCTCGAGCGGCTGCACGTGGCCCTCGACAAGATGCTGGGCATCGAGGACGCATTGACCGAGGAGGACTGGAGCCTCCCGGTGCCGCACAAGTACATGGGCCCGCTCCCGGCGTTCTTCTACCCGGTCTTCCAGCTCGTCGACTACGCCGTGCACAGCTGGGACATCCGCGAGGGGAGCGGCAAGCCGCACGCGCTGGAGGGCCGCTCGGCAGACCTGCTCGTACCGCTGTGCTTCGTGCTCTGGACGGCCACGGCCAAGGTCGCGCCGGACACCAGGCCGATGGAGCTCGGAGTGCGGATCACCTCCGGCGAGAACGCCGGCGACACCCACATCACCGTCGGGCCGGATGGCCTGGTGACCAGCGCCGGTGAGCTCGGCAGCATCGCGGACGTACCAACGGTGATCGAGTTCGACCCGGCGAGCTTCGTGCTGACGGCGTACGGACGGACGAACGCGGGCACCGTGCACGGCGACCGCGACCTGGGGCACGCTTTCCTCGACGGTTTCTTCCGGATCTGACGAGAGGGCATCCATGACGTCGATCGACCTCGAGGCAATCAACGCCGAGCGGGAGCGGATCAAGGAGGACTTCCTGCAGGAGGCCCCGGACCGGCCGGAGAGCAGCGCGCGCGGACTGCACCACTTCGCGCTCATCTGCTCCGACGTGCGCCGGACGGTCGAGTTCTATCAGGGCCTCCTGGAGTTCCCGCTGACCGAGATCTTCGAGAACCGCGACTACAAGGGGTCCAACCACTTCTTCTTCGACATCGGGGAAGGCAACCTGCTCGCGTTCTTCGACCTGCCCGGGCTGGACCTCGGCCCCTACGCCGAGGTCCTCGGCGGCCTGCACCACTTGGCCATCTCGGTGACCAAGGAGAAGTGGGACCACCTGCGCGCGAAGCTGGACGACGCGGGTGTGGAGTACCTCGTCGAGAGCGAGAAGTCGATCTACTTCCGCGACCCTGACGGTGCCCGGCTGGAGCTGCTGGCCGACCCGCTGGGGGAGATGTACGGCACCAAGGTGCTCTAGGAGTCTGCTGCTCACTCGTCCCAGCGGTCGCTGCGGGGCCACCGCAGCCCGACGCCCATGCCCGCGAGCATCAGGTCGCGCACCGCCGCCAGGTCCTCGCTGTCCTCGGCCCCGCGCTTGGGCAGGGTGATGAACGCGCCGTAGCGCTGCGCGCTCTGGCTCAGCACGAACAGCTCCGGGGTCTCGATCCACACCGGGAACGCCGACCACTCCCAGCTGGTCTCGTCGTCCTGCGTGCGGCGGGTGAGCCCGGTGCCGGAGACGGAGGCCTCGGCGGGCGCGGCGAGGGAGGGGTCGGCCCGCCACCGCCCGAGCAGGGTGCGCCGGGCCAGCACCCGCCCGGTGGCCGGCATGGCGACGACCAGGCCGCCGAGGACCAGCACCATCGCCGGGATCAGCAGCGTGTAGAGCATCAGCACGACGGCCACGACCAGACACAGCCACGCCACCAGCCACGCGCGGCGCCGGAACCCCAGGGCGTAGCGACGCGCCTCGAAGGCGTCCACCAGCTCGTGGAACTCGGGGGTCCAGCGCAGGACGACGGGGCTGCTCACGCGGGACACCGTAGGGCCTCCCGACGCTCGGTCAGAGCAGCGTGCCGGCCTTGTCGAGCACGATCCGCAGGATGTGCTCGATCTCGTCGAAGTGCTCCTGGGTGCAGATCAGGGGCGGCGAGATCTGGACGACCGGGTCGCCCCGGTCGTCGGCGCGGCAGTAGAGGCCCTCGGCGTAGAGCTGCTTGGAGACGAAGCCGTAGAGCAGTCGCTCGCACTCCTCGTCGGTGAAGGTCTCCTTGGTCGCCTTGTCCTTGACCAGCTCGATGCCGTAGAAGTACCCGTCGCCGCGAACGTCGCCGACGATCGGCAGGTCGGTGAGCCGCTCGAGGGTGGCCCGGAACGCGTCCTGGTTGCCCCGGACGTTGTCGAGCACCTTCTCGTTCTCGAAGATGTCGAGGTTGGCCAGCGCGACCGCGGTCGAGACCGGGTGGCCGCCGAAGGTGTAGCCGTGCGCGAACATCGCGCCAGCGCCGTGCTCGGCGCGCGTGCCCGGCTCGATGTGCGCGGAGGACTTCCACTGCGTCTGGTGCAGGAACGGCTCCATCAGCTTGTCGCTGGCGATCATCGCGCCGAGCGGCGCGTAGCCGGAGGTGATGCCCTTGGCGCAGGTGATCATGTCGGGTTCGTAGCCGTAGCGCTCGGCGCCGAACATGTGGCCGAGCCGGCCGAAGGCGCAGATCACCTCGTCGGAGACCATCAGCACGTCGTACTCGTCGCAGATCTCGCGGACCCGCTGGAAGTAGCCGGGAGGCGGCGGGAAGCAGCCGCCGGCGTTCTGCACCGGCTCCATGAAGACCGCGGCCACGGTGTCGGGGCCTTCGTTCTCGATCTGGACCGCGACCTGGTCGGCGGCCCAGCGGCCGAACTCCTCCAGGCTCAGCCCCTTGGGCGCACCGTGCTCCTCGGCGCGGTAGTAGTTGGTGTTGGGCACCCGGAACGTCGAGGGCACCAACGGCTCGAACTGCTGCTTGAGCAGCGGCAGCCCGGTGATCGACAGGGCGCCCTGGGTGGTGCCGTGGTAGGCGATCGTGCGGGAGAGCACCTTGTGCTTCATCGGCTTGCCGATGAGCTTGAAGTAGTTCTTGGCGAGCTTCCAAGCGGTCTCGACCGCCTCACCGCCGCCGCTGGTGAAGAAGACCCGGTTGAGGTTGCCGGGGGCGTAGCCGGCGACGCGCTCGGCCAGCTCGATGGCCGGCGGGTGGGCGTAGGACCAGAGCGGCATGAAGGCCAGCTCCTGCGCCTGCTTGGCGGCGGCTTCGGCCAGCTCCGTGCGGCCGTGGCCGAGCTGGCTCACGAACAACCCGGCCAGCGCGTCGAGGTACCGCTTGCCGTTGGAGTCATAGATGTAGGGGCCCTCGCCGCGCACGATCACGGGGACGTCCGCGTCGGCGTAGGACGAGTGCCGGGTGAAGTGCATCCAGAGGTGGTCCTTGGCTGCGCGCTGCAGCTGGGCGGGGTCCATGGCCATGTGCCCATGATGCTCCGGCGTGCGACGAAACTCCACTTCGAAACGACTGATTCCGTCGCCGATATGGACAACCGCCACGAAATCGAGGGGCTGTCCCGCGTCGAGGCCGGCACTTGTCCAACCTGTCGAGGTCGCCGGTCGACGTCGGCACCGGCTGGCGTCTGGTTGATCGAGCCTGTCGGTGGTGCGGTCCGAGCGCGGGCTGCGGGCGTCTCGACAGGCTCGATGAGCGGTGTGCGGTCCGAGCGCGGGCTGCGGGCGTCTCGACAGGTTCGACGAGCGGTGGGCGGCTCCGAGCGCGGGCTGCGGGCGTCTCGACAGGCTCGACGAGCGGTGTGCGGCTCCGAGCGCGGGCTGCGGGCGTCTCGACAGGCTCGACGAGCGGTGGGCGGCGTCCAGCGCGGCTCGACAGGCTCGACGAGCGGTGGGTGGCGTCCAGCGCAGGCGGCTGGCGTCGCTCCCGGGACTGGTACACCTACTCCCATGACCCGCTACGGCCAGCAGTTCGGCCCCGACTTCACCTTCCTCGGCGTCGACGCGGTCGACCTGGCCGACACCGACGCGCTCGCGGCGGCCGACGTCGTGGTCGTCGGGGCGCCGTTCGACGGCGGCACCTCGCACCGGCCCGGCACCCGGTTCGGCCCGCAGGCGATCCGGCAGACCGACTACCTCCCGCACGACGGGTCGCGGCCGCACCTCGCGCTCCGGGTCGACGCGCTGCAGGACCTCAGGGTGGTCGACGCCGGCGACGTCGAGATGCCGCCGGGCGAGATCGAGCGGTCGCTGAAGGCGCTCGAGGACGCCGTCTACGCGGTGGCCAGCCAGGGCACGATCCCACTGGTGCTGGGTGGCGACCACTCGATCGCCTACCCGGACGCGACCGGCGTGGCCCGGCACCTCGGCTTCGGCCGGGTGTCGATGATCCACTTCGACGCGCACGCCGACACCGGCGACATCACCTTCGGCTCGCTGTGGGGCCACGGCCAGCCGATGCGCCGGCTGATCGAGTCCGGGGCGCTGCGGGGCGACCGGTTCCTGCAGATCGGGCTGCGCGGCTACTGGCCCGAGCCCGAGACGCTCGGCTGGATGGCCGAGCAGGACATGCGCTCCTTCGAGATGACCGAGATCGTCAAGCGCGGCCTGACCGCCTGCCTCGACGAGGCGTTCGAGATCGCGCTCGACGACTGCGACGCGGTGTTCCTCTCCGTCGACATCGATGTCTGCGACCCTGGCCATGCGCCCGGCACCGGCACCCCGGAGCCCGGTGGCCTGTCCGCGCGCGAGCTGCTCGACGCGGTGCGCCGGATCTGCCGCGAGCTGCCCGTCGCCGGCGTCGACGTGGTCGAGGTCTCGCCGCCCTACGACCACGCGGAGATCACCGCGTTCCTGGCCAACCGGGTCTGCCTCGAGGCGCTCTCCGGGCTGGCCGCGACGAAGGTCGGCATCACCCACGACCCGGCGGGTCCGCTGCTGGAGGGCAGGTGAGCGTCCTCTTCCGCGGCGGCACCGTCTTCGACGGGTACCGCTACCTCGGCCGCGCCGACGTGCTCGTCGACCGTGGCCGGGTGGTCGCGGTCGGCAGCGACCTGAGCGGCGACGAGGTCGTCGACGCGGCCTTCGTGTCGCCCGGGTTCACCGACGCCCACGTGCACCCGATCCAGGGCGGGTTGGAGCGGCTGCGCTGCGACCTGGCCGAGCTGGACACCAGGGAGGAGTACCTCGCCGCGATCCGGGCGTACGCCGACAGCCGTCCCGACGTCGAGTGGGTCCTGGGCGGCGGCTGGTCGATGCCGGCGTTCCCCGGCGGCACGCCGCTGGCCGCCGACCTCGACTCCGTGGTGCCGGACCGCCCGGTGTTCCTGCCCAACCGCGACCACCACGGCGCCTGGGTCAGCTCCCGGGCGCTCGAGATCGCCGGGGTCACGCGGGACACCCCCGACCCGCCCGACGGCCGGATCGAGCGAGACGCGGACGGGAACCCCACCGGCACGCTGCACGAGGGCGCCACCGCGCTCGTGAGCCGGCACCTGCCCCGGACCACCGGCGCCGACTACCGCGCCGCGCTGCTGGCGGGGCAGGCCTACCTGCACTCGCTCGGGGTCACCAGCTGGCAGGACGCGATCGTCGGCTCCTACTCCGGGATGGACGACCCGGCCTCGACCTACGTGGCCGCGGCCGAGTCCGGCGAGCTCCGGTCCCACGTCGTCGGAGCGCTCTGGTGGGACCGCCGCCAGGGCGTCGAGCAGGTCGACGACCTGGTCGGCCGCCGCGCCGCGCTGACCCGCGGGCGGTTCCACGCCACCACGGTCAAGGTGATGCAGGACGGAGTGGCCGAGAACGGCACCGCCGCCCTGCTCGAGCCCTATCTCGACCGCTGCGGTCACGCCACCGACAACCGCGGCCACTCGTTCGTCGACGCGGATGCGCTCAAGGACGCGGTCCGGGCGCTCGACGCGGCCGGCTTCCAGGTGCACGTGCACAACATCGGCGACCGCGCGGTGCGTGAGACCCTCGACGCGATGGTGGGCACGGACCCCGGACGGCGCCACCAGATCGCCCACCTGCAGCTGGTCCACCCCGACGACGTCCCGCGGTTCGCGGAGCTCGGCGTCGCGGCGAACATGCAGGCGCTCTGGGCGTGCTACGACGAGCAGATGGTCGAGCTGACCATCCCGTTCCTCGGCGAGGAGCGGACCGGCTGGCAGTACCCCTTCGGTGCCATCCACCGCGCCGGCGGCCGGCTGGTGGCGGGGAGCGACTGGCCGGTCTCCACGCCCGACCCGCTGGCCGCGATCCACACCGCGGTCACCCGGACGGCGTACGGCGACACCGGCCGCGCGGGCACCGAGCCGTTCCTGCCCGAGCAGGCCCTCGACCTCGAGACCGCGTTCGCGGCGTACACCTCCGGCAGCGCCTGGGCCAACCAGCGCGACCTCCATGACGGGGCCGGCGTCCTCCGGGAGGGCGCGGTCGCCGACCTGGTGGTGCTCGACCGGGACCCGTTCGCGGGCCCGGCCGAGGAGATCGGAGCTGCGCGGGTCGTGTCCACCTGGATCGACGGGGCCGTCGTCCACGGGTGAGCCCGGCCGCCCGCCCGGGTGGCGGTGGACTGGCAACGCCTGTCCCCGTGGACAGTGGTTGCCAGAGCACCGCCGCCGAGGGCGGGGCCGGGGCAGCGGGGGCCGTCCACGACTGATTCCGCACTGGATGGAACCCGCCCCTACCGATTCCGTCGTCGGCTCCCTAGCCTTGCGTCCATGGCCGACCAGCGCTTCCAGAACGTCATCAACGGCAAGCTCGTGGACTCCGCATCGGGGGAGACCTACGACGTGATCGACCCGACCACGGGGGAGGTGTATGCCACCGCGCCGATGTCGGGCGCCGAGGACGTCGACCGCGCGTACGCCGCCGCGGCCGCGGCGTTCGAGTCGTGGCGCGACTCCACACCGCAGGACCGCGCCACCGCGATGCTGAGGATCGCCGAGGCGATCGACGCCCGCAAGGACGAGATCAACGAGGTCGAGTGCAAGGACACCGGCAAGCCGCTGCACCTGACCATGTCGGAGGAGATGCCCTACGCCTCCGACCACTTCCGCTTCTTCGCCGGCGCCGCGCGGGTGCTCGAGGGCCGCTCCGCCGGTGAGTACATGGCCGACCACACCTCGTGGATCCGGCGCGAGCCGGTCGGCGTCGTCGGCCAGGTGACGCCCTGGAACTACCCGCTGATGATGATGATCTGGAAGATCGCCCCGGCGCTGGCCGGCGGCAACGCGATCGTCCTCAAGCCCAGCGACACCACACCCGCGAGCTCGACCCTGCTGGCCGAGATCTGCCAGGAGTTCCTGCCGCCGGGCGTGCTCAACGTCGTCACCGGTGACCGCGACACCGGCCGCGCGCTGGTCTCCCACAAGACCCCGCAGATGGTCGCGATCACCGGATCGGTCCGGGCCGGCATGGAGGTCGCCGAGTCGGCCTCCCACGACCTCAAACGGGTCCACCTCGAGCTCGGCGGCAAGGCGCCGGTGATCGTCTTCGACGACGCCGACATCGAGAAGGCGGCCGAGGGGATCGCCGGTGCCGGGCTCTTCAACGCCGGCCAGGACTGCACCGCGGCCACGCGGGTGCTCGCCGGGCCGGGCGTACACGACGAGTTCGTAGCCGCGCTCACCGAGGCCGCGAAGGGCATGCCGACGGGTGCGCCGGACAGCGAGGACACCTACTACGGACCGCTCAACAACCAGAGCCAGTACGACCGGGTCTCCGGCATGGTCGACCGGCTGCCCGACCACGCCACCGTGGAGACCGGCGGCACCCGGCACGGCTCGGTCGGCTACTTCTACGAGCCGACCGTCCTCTCCGGCCTTCAGCAGGACGACGAGCAGATCCAGACCGAGATCTTCGGGCCGGTGATGACCGTGCAGAGGTTCACCGACGAGGGCGAGGCCCTCCGCTGGGCGAACGGCGTCGAGTACGGCCTGGCCTCCAGCGTCTGGACCAAGGACCATGCCCGGGCGCTGCGGATGAGCCGCAAGCTCGACTTCGGCGTCGTGTGGATCAACACCCACATCCCGTTCGTCTCCGAGATGCCGCACGGCGGCTTCAAGCACTCGGGCTACGGCAAGGACCTCTCGATGTACGGCCTCGAGGACTACACGCGCATCAAGCACGTGATGTCCTACATCGGGGAGTGACTGCTCGGGCGCGAACCTGAGTACCGCCGGTCGAGCCTGTCGAGACCCCCGCCGCGTGGCCTGGGAGCCGACCCTGCGGTCATCTCGACAAGCTCGATGGGCGGGTGCGGGAGTCCCAGCGTCGGTGCAGAAGGAAGGAAGCTGAATGAGGATCCTGCTGGTCGGCGCCGGCGGCGTCGGCGGGGCGTTCACGGCCATCGCGGCCCGGCGCGACTTCTTCGAGACGATCGTGGTCGCCGACTACGACCTCGCGCGGGCCGAGAAGGGCGCGGCCGCGGACAGCCGGTACCTCGCGGCGCAGGTCGACGCCTCGTCCGCGGACGCGGTCACCGCGCTGTGCCGCGAGCACGGCATCACCCACGTGATGAACGCCGTCGACCCCGTCTTCAACATGCCGATCTTCAACGGCGCGTTCGCGGCCGGAGCGGACTACCTCGACATGGCGATGTCGCTCTCGAAGCCGCACCCTGAGGCGCCGTACGAGAAGACCGGCGTCAAGCTCGGCGACGACCAGTTCGCGGTCGCCGGCGAGTGGGAGCAGGCGGGTCGCCTGGCGCTGGTCGGCATCGGCGTCGAGCCCGGGCTGTCCGACGTCTTCGCGCGGTACGCCGCCGACCACCTGTTCTCCGAGATCGACGAGCTCGGCACCCGCGACGGCGCCAACCTGGTCGTGACCGACGACGACGGCAACGAGATCTTCGCGCCGTCGTTCTCGATGTGGACCACGATCGAGGAGTGCCTCAACCCACCGGTCGTCTGGGAGGACGGTGCCTGGCACACCACCGCGCCGTTCAGCGAGC
This sequence comes from Nocardioides sp., assembly GCF_036274455.1. Taxonomy (GTDB): domain Bacteria; phylum Actinomycetota; class Actinomycetes; order Propionibacteriales; family Nocardioidaceae; genus Nocardioides. The sequence goes on from NZ_DASUFR010000133.1 coordinate 19,584, forward strand.
CCGAGGTCTTCGACTTCCCCGAGGGGATCGGCCCCGTCGAGTGCGTCAACGTCGAGCACGAGGAGGTCCTCCTCATGCCGCGCTGGGTGGAGTGCCGGCGCGCGACGTTCAAGTACGGCCTCGGCGACGAGATGATCAACATCCTCAAGGTGCTGCACACCCTCGGCCTCGACTCGACCGAGAAGGTGCGGGTCAAGGCCAGCGAAGGGTTCTGTGAGGTGGCGCCGAGGGACGTGGTCGCCGCCGTGCTGCCCGACCCGGCCACGGTCGGTCCGCGGATGAAGGGCAGGACCTGCGCCGGCCTGTGGGTGACCGGCACGGGGAAGGACGCCGACGGGACCCCGACCGGCCCGCGGTCGACCTACCTCTACCACGTCGTCGACAACGAGTGGACCATGCGCGAGTACGGCCATCAGTGCGTGGTCTGGCAGACCGCGATCAACCCGGTGGTCGCGCTCGAGCTGCTGGCGAACGGCACGTGGTCGGGCGCCGGCGTGCTCGGCCCGGAGGCCTTCGACGCGGTGCCGTTCCTGGAGCTGCTGACGGAGTACGGCAGCCCCTGGGGGACCAAGGAGCTGGCCCCGTAGGGGCCGCCGCCGGCGGCCACTATGGGCACGGATCCCGCACCTTCGACCCTCCCGGTGTTGCGAAATCGTTGTGGTTGTGGCGATCCGATGCTGGAACTGGTGGTGCCCGGTTCACTAGTTTTCCCTGCATGGCGGATGGCGGAACGCCTGCGATCTCGGTGCGGGGGCTGAGCAAGCACTACGACCAGGTGCGCGCTGTCGACGGGCTCGACCTCGACATCGAGGACGGCGAGTTCTTCTCGATGCTCGGTCCGTCGGGTTCGGGCAAGACCACGGTGCTGCGCCTGATCGCCGGCTTCGAGCCACCCACCGAGGGCACCATCCGGCTCGGCGGCGAGGACGTGACGACCAAGGCGCCCTACGACCGGGACGTCAACACGGTCTTCCAGGACTACGCGATCTTCCCGCACATGAGCGTGCAGGAGAACGTCGAGTACGGCCTGCGGGTCAAGAAGGTGGCGAGGTCGGAGCGGCGGCAGCGGGCCGAGCAGGCGCTGGCGACCGTCCGGCTGGAGGGGTACGCCGGCCGGCGGCCGCACCAGCTCTCCGGCGGGCAGCGGCAACGCGTGGCCCTGGCCAGGGCGCTGGTCAACCGCCCGAAGGTGCTGCTCCTCGACGAGCCGCTCGGCGCGCTGGACCTCAAGCTGCGCCGCGAGATGCAGGTCGAGCTGAAGGAGATCCAGCGCGAGGTCGGCATCACCTTCGTCTTCGTCACCCACGACCAGGAGGAAGCGCTCACGATGAGCGACCGCATCGCGGTCTTCAACGAGGGCCGCATCCAGCAGCTGGCGACGCCGGTCGAGCTCTACGAGAAGCCGGCCTCAACGTTCGTCGCCGGCTTCGTCGGCACCTCGAACCTGATCGACGGGGAGGTCGCCCGCCGGCTCCTCGGGCAGGAGGGCACCTTCGTGGTCCGGCCCGAGAAGCTGCACATGCATGCGGAGTCGGCCGCCCCGCCCGCGGACGGGTCGACCTGTGTGGCGCCCGGCGTGGTCCGGGAGGTCGTCTACCTCGGCGCCAGCACGCACTCGATCGTCGACCTCGACGCCGGCGCGACGCTGACCGTCTCGCACCAGAACTCCGATGTCTCCATCGACGCCGCCCTCGAGCGGCGCCAGCAACGTGTCGCGCTGTCGTGGCGACGCGACCACCTGGTGGCACTGGCCGCTCCTGACAAGGCCGGGCCACCACCTGATGAGGAGGAATCATGAAGAGACGGACCAGCACAGGCCTCCTGGGCCTGGCCAGCGCCGTACTGCTGCTGGGAGTGGCCGCCTGTGGCACCGACTCGGACGGTGGCGACAACGGGAGCGATGCTGCCCCGGGCTCGGAGGGCTTCACCCCGCCGGACATCCCGATGCAGCAGACGCTGGGCGAGATGGAGGGCCAGGTCAACATCCTGGCCTGGCCGGGGTACGCCGAGGACGGCTCGACGGACGCGTCGGTCGACTGGGTCACGCCGTTCGAGCAGCAGAGCGGCTGCCAGGCGAACGTGAAGTACTTCGGCACCTCTGACGAGGCCGTCCAGCTGATGAAGACCGGCGAGTACGACGTGGTCTCGGCCTCCGGTGACGCGACGCTCCGGCTCATCGCCGCCGGCGACGTGGCCCCGGTCAACACCGACCTGGTGAAGAACTACGCCGACGAGTCCTCGTTCCTCAAGGACCAGGCCTTCAACTCGGTGGACGGGCAGATGTACGGCATCCCGCACGGCTGGGGCGCCAACCTGCTGATGTACAACACCGACGTCGTGAGCCCGGCGCCGACCTCGTGGTCAGCGGTGTTCGACGACGCGTCGACGTACAAGGGCAAGGTGACGGCCTACGACTCGCCGATCTACATCGCGGACGCGGCGCTCTACCTGATGAACACCCAGCCCGACCTCGGCATCAAGGACCCCTACGCGCTCGACGACGACCAGCTGGCCGCCGCCGTGGACGTGCTGAAGAAGCAGAAGGAGAACGTGTCGGAGTACTGGTCGGACTACCTCAAGGAGACCGAGGCCTTCGAGAAGGGCGACTCGGTGATCGGCACGACCTGGCAGGTCATCGCGTCGCTGGCGCAGAGCGACGGGGCGCACGTCGAGGCCTTCCTGCCCGACGAGGGCTCCACCGGCTGGTCCGACACCTGGATGATCAGCTCCAAGGCGAAGAACCCCAACTGCGGCTACGCGTGGATGGACTACATCGCCAGCCCCGAGGCGCAGGCCGCGGTGGCGGAGTACTTCGGTGAGGCGCCGGCCAACCCCAAGGCGTGCGACCTGACGTCGGACAAGACGTTCTGCGACACCTACCACGCCACCGACGCGGCCTACGCCGCGCAGATCCACTACTGGACCACGCCGATCGAGCAGTGCCTGGACGGCCGCACCGACGTGAAGTGCGCCGACTACGGCGACTGGACCCAGGCGTGGACCGAGATCAAGGGCTAGCGATCAAGGACTAGCGATCAAGGACTAGAAGGGACCAGACACCTGTCCGTGTTCACGCGCCGTCCGGGTCTCCGGGTGGGCCTCCTCCTGACGCCACCGATGCTGTGGCTCGGGGTGGCCTACCTGGCGGCCCTGGCGGCGCTGCTCATCACCTCGCTGTGGACCCAGAACGACTTCACCGGCAACATCGAGCGGGTCTGGACGACGGAGAACTTCCACGACCTGTTCACGATCCCGGTCTACCGGACCATCACCTTCCGCACGATCGGCCTGGCCGCTCTGGTCACCGTCGTCGACGCCCTGCTGGCGTTCCCGATCGCGCTGTTCATGGCGAAGGTCGCCACCCCGCGCTGGCAGCGCGTGCTCGTCATCGCAGTCCTGATGCCGCTGTGGGCTTCCTACCTCGTCAAGGCCTACGCCTGGCGCGGCATGCTCTCCTCCAACGGCCTCGTGGAGTCGATCGCGGCGCCGTTCGGGCTCGGCACGCCGGGCTACGGACTGCCCGCCACCGCGATGACGCTGGCCTACCTCTGGCTGCCGTACATGATCCTGCCGCTGTACGCCGGCCTCGAGCGGGTGCCGGACTCGCTGTTCGAGGCGTCGGCCGACCTGGGGGCGGGCTCCTGGACCACGCTGCGCCGGGTCGTGCTGCCCATGGTGTTCCCGGCGTTCGTGGCCGGCTCGATCTTCACCTTCTCGCTGACAATGGGCGACTACATCGCGGTCAAGATCGTCGGCGGCACCACCCAGCTGCTGGGCAACGTCGTCTATGACAACCAGGGGGCGGCCAACAACCTGCCGTTCGCGTGCGCGGTGGCCACCATCCCGATCGTGGTCATGCTGATCTACCTGGCCGCGGCTCGGCGCACCGGCGCACTGGAGCAGCTGTGACGGGGTGCTGCCGATGAAGCTGCCGACCGGCCTGCGGGCCGCGTTGTGGGTGACGTCCGCGATCGTGCTGGTCTTCATCTACGTGCCGCTGCTGCTGGTGCTGCTCAACTCGTTCAACACCAGCCGCACCTACGCGTGGCCGCCGGCCGGCTACACCATGCACTGGTGGCAGCTGGCCTGGCACTCTCAGGGCGCCCGCGACGCCCTGTGGACCTCGGTGCGCGTCGCCCTGGCCGCCACCGTCGTCGCGCTCGTCCTCGGCACCCTGGCTGGCATGGCGCTGCGGCGTACTCGCTTCTTCGGCCGCCACGTCGTCTCGTTGCTGATCATCCTGCCGATCGCACTGCCCGGCATCGTCACCGGCCTCGCGTTCCAGAACGGCTTCCGCACGATCCTCGGCATCGAGCTGTCGCTCTGGACGATCGTGATCGCGCACGCGACGTTCTGCATCGTCACGGTCTTCAACAACGTCCAGGCGCGGTTCTCGCGGCTGGGCGGCAACTTCGAGCAGGCCTCGATGGACCTCGGCGCGGGGCCGTTCACCACCTTCCGGCTGATCACCCTGCCGATGCTCAGGTCGGCCCTGCTCGCCGGCGCCCTGCTGTCGTTCGGGCTGTCCTTCGACGAGATCGTGGTGACCACGTTCACCGCCTCGGCGACCGACAAGACGCTGCCGATCTGGATCTTCCAGAACCTCTTCCGCCCCAACCAGGCGCCGATCGTCAACTGTGTGGCGGCGGCGCTGGTGCTGTTCTCGGCGATCCCGATCTACCTGGCCCAGCGGCTCTCGGGCAACGCGACGGAGGCGATGACCGGGGCGCGGTGAGAGCCCCCACGGCAACTCGTTCAGGCCGGCACCGGTCGCTGCGCCGCACGCCGGACGTCGACGGGCAGCTCGACGACGAACCTGGCACCGCCGTCCGGTGAGTCCCCGACGGTGATCGTGCCGCCGTGCAGCCGGACGTTGCGTGAGGCGATGGCGAGCCCGAGCCCAGTGCCGCTGCGCTCGCTGGTGTCGCGCGCGAAGCGGTCGAAGACCCGCTCCCGCCGGTCCGGCGGCACCCCCGGCCCCGCGTCGTCGACCGCGATCCGCACCGTGCTCCCTTCGGCGCCGACCGTCACCGCTCGGCAGCCGAGGCCGTGCGTCTCGGCGTTGCGCACGAGGTTGGTGACGACGAGACGGAGACGACGCTTGTCCACCTGCGCAACGAGCCCCTCGGCGCTCGGGAGAACGGCGGTGACGCCACGACCGGCGGCGGAGTCGGCGGCCCGGGCGACGAGCTCGCCGACGAGCACCGGTTCGGACTCGAGCATGGCGGCCCCGTCGTCGAAGCGGGAGATCTCCAGCAGGTCGGTGACCAGCGACCGGAACCGGTGCAGGTCCTCGCTGAGCAGGTCGAGCGGCTCACGCACGTCGCTCGGCAACGTCGCACGGCGGTTCTCGAGCAGGGCGAGCGAGTTGAGCATGGTCGTGAGCGGGGTCCGCAGCTCGTGGCTCACGTCTCCGGCGAACCTGGCGTCGGCGACCACGCGCCCCTCGAGCTCGCTCGCCGTCCGGTTGAAGGACCGGGCGAGGTCGTCGAGATCGGGGTCACCGCGCATGTCGAGGCGAGCCGTGAGGTCCCCGTGCGCGATGGCCGACGCGGCCTCGGTGACGTCGGTCAGTGGCCGCAGCACCCGCCGGCTTGCGAACAGCCCGAACGCCGCGCCGAGCACCGTGGCCGCCATGGTGGCCCCGACCAGCAGCCGCCAGGTCCGCGTCAGGGTGCTCTGCAGGTCCTCGAGTGGCTCCAGCTCGACATAGACCCGGCCGGGATAGTGGGCAGCCGAGACGACCTCGAGGTACGGCCTGCCCGCCACGGTCACGGTGCGCGCGCTGTGCGGGTGGGCTCCGGCGTCCTGCTCGAGATCGGGTGGCAGGGGCAGGGCCCTGGCCTCGTGGTTGCGGTACCAGCGTCCTCGGTCGAGGAGCACGGCCGCGGTGCCCGGCGCGTAGCGCAGCCGGTCCAGCAGCGCGTCGCTCGGATGGACGCCGGTGCCGATCTCGGTCGCGATCAGCTCCGCGTTGTCGGCGGCCTCGGCGCGGGCGGTGAGCACGTGGTCGCGGTGGATGTAGTGGTCGGCGAGGGACCACACCGACAGCGCGATGACCGTGGACAGCAGCAGCGCCATCAGGCCGAAGCCGAGCGCCAGCCGGTTGCGCAGCCTCAGCTGCGGGCGCCACGACCGGCGGCGCCGGCGCGTCATCGGGCAAGCCGGTAGCCGAGCCCGCGTGCGGTCACCACCAGCGTGGGGTTGGCCGGGTCGCGCTCGACCTTCGTGCGCAGCCGCCGGATGTGCACGTCCACCAGCCGCGCGTCGCCGAAGTAGCCGTAGCCCCACACCCGCTCCAGCAGCTCCTCACGGGACCGGACGCCCGGCGCGAGCGCGAGCTCGGCGAGCAACCGGAACTCCGTGCGGGTCAGGTGCACGGGTACACCGTCGCGCAGGACGACGCCCTCGTCGACCCGGATGTCGAGGTCGCCGGCCTGCAGGCGGCGGGGGGTGCGGGCCGGGTCGATGCGCCGCAGGAGCGCGCGGATGCGCGCCGAGAGCTCCTTGGCGACCAGCGGCTTGGTGACGTAGTCGTCGGCCCCGGCCTCGAGCCCGCCGACGACGTCGTGGGTGTCGGTGCGCGCCGTCACCATGATCACCGGGACCTCGCTCACGTGCCGGATCCTGCGGCAGACGTCGAAGCCGTCGAGGTCGGGGAGCATCAGGTCCAGCAGCACCACGTCCGGTCTCGCCGATCCGAGCGCCGCCAGCCCCTCGTTCCCCGAGGCCGCGAGCGAGACGACGTACCCCTCGTCGCGCAGCGCCAGCTGCAGCGCCCGGCGGACTCGCGGGTCGTCCTCGACCAGGAGCACCGACCTGCTCACGACGTCCAGTATTGCTCGGTCCGGACCCACTCCCACATGACGATCCGTCACCTCTCCGTCATGTTCAGGCGGGCCCGTCTTGCAGTCGTGTGACAGTCGCCGGGCGACTGGCCCCGAGCCGTTGAGGTGGGCTGCACGCCGTGCCTAGGTTCGCCTGCGCCGCGGTCGACCGGACCGCGGTGGAGGGAGCCGGACGTGAGGACATTCGGAGGCCGTCGAGCGTCGCTCGTCGGCGTGTGTGCACTGATGATGGCGATCGCTGCCTGTGGCAGCTCGAACAACAGCGGGACCTCTGGCTCCAGCGGCGAGACCCCCGTCCGCGGCGGGACGCTGAACATGCTCGGCGCCGGCGACGTCGACTACATGGACCCGAACATCTCCTACTACAGCGTCGGCTACCTCGCGCTGCGGCTGTGGAGCCGGCAGCTGTTCACCTTCCCCGCAGTGGATGGCCAGACCACGACCGCGGTCCCGGACCTCGCCACCGGGCTGCCCACGACCTCGAACGGCGGAGTCAGCGCCGACGGCATGACCTACACCATCACGATCCGCAAGGGCGCGATGTGGAACACCACACCGGCGCGGCAGGTGACCGCCGCCGACGTAGTGCGCGGCGTCAAGCGCACCTGCAACCCGGTGCAGCCGTTCGGCGGCACGCCGGACTTCGCCACCCTCATCCAGGGCTACCAGAGCTTCTGCGACGGGTTCGCGAAGGTTGCGCAGACCCCGAGCGCGATCGCCGACTACATCAACAAGACCTCGCTGCCCGGCGTCGTGGCGAAGAACGACACCACGGTGGTCTTCCACCTGACCCACCCCGCGACGTACTTCGTCGACATGCTGACCCTGCCGGCGTTCTCCCCGGCCCCCGAGGAGGTGCTCAAGTACCTGCCCGCCAGCCAGGCGCTCGGTCAGCACGAGATCTCCGACGGCCCCTACCAGGTCGAGTCGTGGAAGCCGACCAAGGAGATCGTCTTCACCCGCAACAACGCGTGGAACCCGTCCACCGACCCGATCCGCAAGGCGTACGTCGACAAGGTCGTGGTCGACGAGACCGTCAGCCAGGACTCGATCCAGCAGCAGCTGGAGACCGGGACCGCGAGCGCGGACATGGAGTTCGACCAGGCGCCACCGCCCAGCCAGCTGCCCGGGCTGATCGCCCGGAAGGACCCGAACTTCAACCTCGGGGAGACCGCCTCGAGCAACCCCTACATCGTGTTCAACACCGTCTCGCCCAACAACAACGGCGCGCTGGGGAAGGTGGAGGTCCGGCAGGCGCTCGAGTACGCGCTGAACCGCGACGAGATGACCCAGGTCCTCGGAGGCCCCACGGTGAACCCGCCGCTGACCCACATCCTCCCCTCGGACATCAAGGGCTCGACCAACTTCGACCTCTACCAGACCGACCAGGCCAAGGCGAAGCAGATGCTCGCCGACGCCGGCTATCCCAACGGGCTGACCCTGAAGTTCCTCTACCGCAACGCGAGCGAGGGGAGCAGCAAGGTCTTCCAGACCGTTCAGCAGCAGCTGGCGAAGATCGGCGTGCACGTGGTGGGTGTGCCCTCGCCCGACGCGGACTTCTACACCAAGTACCTGCAGGTGCCCAGTGCCGCTCGCACGGGGGTCTGGGACCTCTCGCTGGCCGGCTGGGGAGCGGACTGGTACGGCGACGCGGCGCTGTCGTTCTTCGCACCGCTGTTCTCCGGGCCGCCGTCCTACCCGCCGACGGGCAGCAACTACGGGTTCTACGACAGCGCGAAGACCAACGCCCTGATCCAGCAGGCGTCGACGGCCACCGACCCGACCCAGTCCGGCGCGCTGTGGGGCCAGGCCGACCGCCAGGTCATGCAGGATGCGGCGATCTTCCCCATCACCAACCCGCAGCAGGCGAGCTACCACGCCAGCCAGGTGCACAACGCGATCTACGTGCCGGCCATCCAGAACTTCGACCCGGCCAACGTCTGGCTCTCGCCCGGCACCAACGGCGGCTGAGTGGGCGGCCATGGCACTCCTCGCGGTGGAGGACCTCCGGGTCTCCTTCCGGACCGACGACGGCGTCGTCCAGGCGGTGCGCGGGGTCTCCTTCGACGTGGACCGGGGCGAGACCCTCGGGCTGGTGGGTGAGTCCGGCAGCGGCAAGAGCGTCGCCACCCAGACGATCACCGGGCTCACCCGCGGCGCCGAGGTGCACGGCCGGGCCGTCTTCGACGGCAGCGACCTGTTGCGGGCGACCCGGGAGGAGCTGCGCCGGGTGCGCGGGCCGGGGATCGGGATGATCTTCCAGGACCCCCTGACCAGCCTCCATCCGGCCTACCGGGTCGGCTGGCAGATCGAGGAGATGATCCGGGCCCACCAGGCCCTCTCCCGGGCGCAAGCACGCCGCCGGGCGGTCGAGATGCTGGGTCTGGTCGGGATACCCCGCCCCGCCGAGCGGGTCGACGACTACCCGCACCAGTTCTCCGGCGGCATGCGGCAACGGGTGATGATCGCGATGGCGATGGCACTGAACCCCACCCTGCTGATCGCCGACGAGCCGACGACCGCCCTCGACGTCACCGTGCAGGCCCAGGTGCTGCAGGTGATGAAGCGGCTCCAACGCGAGTTCGGCACCGCCATCGTCCTCATCACCCACGACCTCGGCGTCGTCGCGGAGATGGCCGACCGGGTGGCGGTGATGTACGCCGGCCGGCTGATGGAGCGGGCGGCCCGGCGCGAGGTGTTCTACCGCCCGCACCACCCGTACACCGAGGGGCTCTTCGACTCGCTGCCCACCCAGAGCGGGCGGCGCCTCACGCCGATCAACGGCACGCCGCCGAGCCTGATCAACCCCCCGGCCGGCTGCCCGTTCCACCCGCGGTGCCGCTACGCGTTCGACGCCTGCCGGACCGACGTCCCCGAGCTGGAGCCGGTGGACAGCGACCCGAGCCACCTCTCCGCCTGCTGGCTACCGCACGACACCGTGCAGCGGCGCCGGCTGCGCGATGAGCTGAAGGCGCCGAGGGCGTCGTGAGCGAGCCCCTGCTGGCGGCCGAGCACCTGACGAAGACCTACGACGCACGCCGGGTCGGGTGGACGGGCAGCCCGCAGACCGTACGCGCGGTCGACGACGTCTCGCTCTCGATCGAGCCGGGGGAGACGCTGGGCCTCGTCGGCGAAACCGGCTGCGGCAAGTCGACGCTCGCGCGGTGCGTGGCACGCCTGCAGCCCCTGACGGGCGGGACCGTGAGGTTCGACGGCCACGACATCAGCACCCTGTCCGGGCGGCAGCTCCGTCCGCTCCGGCGCGACATGCAGGTGATCTTCCAGGACCCCTACGGCTCGCTGAACCCCCGCCGGCGCGTCGGCTCGATCATCGGCGACGGCCTGGCCATCCACCACGCGGCCGGCCGCGCGGCACGGCGGGCGCAGGTCCAGGAGCTGATGGAGGTCGTCGGGCTCAACCCCGAGCACTTCAACAGGTTCCCCGCCGACTTCAGCGGCGGCCAGCGGCAGCGCATCGGGGTCGCCCGCGCACTCGCGCTGCGGCCGAAGCTCATCATCTGCGACGAGCCGGTCTCCGCCCTCGACGTGTCGATCCAGGCCCAGGTCATCAACCTGCTCCTCGACCTGCAGCGCGAGTTCCGGCTGACCTACCTCTTCATCAGCCACGACCTCTCGGTCGTCCGTCACGTCAGCACCCGGATCGCGGTCATGTACCTCGGGCGGATCGTCGAGACCGGCACGGTCGAGGAGCTGTTCGCCGCCGGCCGCCACCCCTACACCCGAGCCCTGCTCTCCGCCGTACCGCCCGCCGACCCCGACGCTGCCGACAGCCGCGACCCCGTGGTGCTCACCGGCGACCTGCCCTCGCCGGTCAACCCGCCCTCGGGCTGTCCGTTCCACCCGCGCTGCCCCCGGCGGCAGACGGACTGCGAGGTCACCACGCCTCCGCTCGTGGCTGCCTTCGACGACGGGCCCGGCCACCTCACGGCGTGCCTGCACCCGGTGAGCGAGAACGACGGGCCATGAGCACGACATGAGCATCGAGCTGACGGAGAGCCCGCGGACCCATGCCGAGCCGCGGCCTCGTGACGTCGTGGGTCGTGGGCCGTGGTCGCTCGCGTGGCGACGGCTGCGCTCGGACAAGGTGGCGATCTCCTCGTTCGTCGTGATCGTGCTGATGGTGCTGTTCGCGGTGTGCGCCCCGCTCGTCGCTCACGTCACCGGGCACCCGCCGAACATGCAGTACCACCAGGAGGGGCTGACCCCCGACGGCCTGCCGAAGGCGCCGAGCTCGACGTTCCTGCTCGGCACCGACGACCTCGGTCGCGACATCCTGGTGCGGATCGCGTACGGCGCCCGGATCTCGCTCGGGGTCGGCGTCCTCGCGACGATGCTCACGGTCGTGGTCGGCGTGGCCCTGGGCCTGCTGGCGGGGTTCCTCGGCGGTGCCGTCGACCTGGTCATCGCCCGGCTCGTCGACGTCGTGCTCTCGATCCCGTTCCTGCTGGTGGCGATCGCGCTGGTCTCGGTCGCCGGCCCCAGCCTGGTCATCACGGTCCTGGTGATCGGCATGTTCAGCTGGGCCTCGATGGCCCGCATCGTGCGCGGCCAGGTGCTGTTCCTCAAGGAGCGGGAGTTCGTCGAGGCCGCCCGCTCGCTCGGCGCGAGCGACCTGCGGATCATGGTCGTCGACGTGCTGCCCAACGTGCTCGCACCGGTGATCGTCTACACCACGCTGCTCATCCCGGTCGTCATCGTCGTCCAGGCGACGCTGTCCTTCCTTGGGCTCGGCCTCCCCGCTCCGGCCGCCGACTGGGGAGGGATGATCAGCGAGGCGCAGAACTACTACACCGTCGCCTGGTGGTTCGTGCTGTTCCCCAGCCTCGCGCTCCTCATCACGACGATCGCCTTCAACCTGCTCGGTGACGGCGTCCGCGATGCCGTCGACCCGCGCATCGACCGACTGGTCCGGACCCGACAGGGAGCCCGGCCGTGATCCGCTTCCTCGCGCTGCGCATCGCCAGCGGGATCTTCGTGCTGTGGCTGATCACCGTGGCCGTGTTCGTCCTGTTCTTCGTCGCTCCGAGCAACGTGGCCCGCACCCTCGCCGGCCGACAGGCGACGCCGCAGACGATCGCGCTGATCAACCACCGGCTGGGGCTGGACCGGCCGCTGTGGCGGCAGTACGTCGACTTCCTCACCAACGCACTGCACGGCAACCTCGGCTACGACTACTACCACCAGCAGCCGGTGACCACGATCATCCGCGAGGCGTTCCCGATCACGTTCTCACTCGCGGTCGGCGCCGCGATCATCTGGCTCCTGCTCGGTGTCTACAACGGCGTCGTCTCCGCTACCCACCCCCGCAGCCTCCGCGACCGCTCGCTGACGATCACTTCCCTGATCTTCTACTCGATGCCGTCGTTCGTGCTCGGCCTCGGCGCGCTGTACTTCCTCTACTACCGGCTCACCCTCAGCGGACACGCGTGGTTCCCGGCCGGCGGCTACGTGCCGCTCTCGGCGGGCGTCGGTCCTTGGGTGCAGCACCTGATCCTGCCGTGGCTGACGATCGCCCTGGTCTCGGCGGCGACGTACACCCGGCTCTCGCGCGCGTCCATGCTCGACGTGCTCGGCGAGGACTACATCCGTACCGCGGAGGCGAAGGGGCTCGGCGAGCGGCGGGTCGTCTACCGCCACGCCCTGCGCAGCGCGCTCACCCCGGTGGTCACGCAGTTCGGCATCGACCTCGGACAGCTCGTCGGCGGGGTGGTGATCACCGAGCAGATCTTCAGCCTGCCGGGGCTCGGCAAGACCGCGGTCACCGCGATCACCCAGCAGGACCTGCCGGTGATCATCGGCATCGTGCTGGTCGCCTCGACCGCCGTCGTGGTCGCGAACATCCTCGTCGACCTCTGCTACGCCTACCTGGACCCACGCGTCCGGCTGACCTGAGCCGAGTGGTCAACCGGCCGACGGCGGCCCGGGCCGGTCGCTCGCGACCCCACAATGGACCTGCTTCCGCCGGTGCAGGTGGCCATCGGCGTCGGGTTGGCGTACGCCGCCGGAGCGGCCCTGCCCATCCTGATCAGCCTGGTGGTCCCCTCGCAGACGCGGGTGCTCACGACCCTGGTGGCGGTCACCGTGGCACTCGTCATCACGTCCTACGTCGGCGCCCGGATCGGCTACACCCAGCCGGCCCGCACGGTTCTGCGAGCGGTGACCATCGGGGTGTCGACCCTTGTCCTGGCCCTGATCGTGGGGCAGTCCATCGGTTGACTGGGCAGCCGGCGAGGCGCTCGGTCACGACGCGTCTCGTCAGGTGGACCCCTCATGGCGTTGCCCATGGAGGCCTCGAGCGCCACGGGGCAGGCTGCAGTGCTAGGCCAACCGGTCGGTGACGTCGTGGGTGCCGTCGGGGGTGCGCAGGAACCGCTGGCCGTGAGGGTCGCACCAGAGGTAGATGCCCGGCTCGATGATGGTGTAGCGCCAGCCGCTCAGGGTCTTGAGCCGATGGTGATGTCGGCACAACGGGGCGAGGTTGCACGGGCAGGTCGGGCCGCGCTCGGGACTGTCGGGTTCGAAGGGCACGACGTGGTCGCAGTCGCAGTGGCGAGCGGGACGCGTGCAGTAGGGGTGGACACAGGTGCGGTCGCGGAGCTCGACCTCCAGCAGGTCGGCCGCGTTTGGGCGGTAGTCCTCGACGGCGTGGCCCTCGTGCGGCTCGGCGCCGCCCCGGCACGCGCCGAGGGTGCGGAGTGGCTGCACGACCAGGCTGACGTCGTCGCGGGCACACCCCTGCCGGACCAGCTGGTCGAGCAGCGGCCGGCCGTCGACGTCGAAGCCGACGGGGTCCAGGCCCACGAGGGCGGCGTCGGTCAGATGGTAGGTGAGTACGACGCGACGCTTCGGACTCGGTGCGGGGCGACCCGCGACCAGGGCCAGAGCGCGCTCGGGGTCTGCGAGGACGCCGACCGCCATCGACCGTCGCGCGTCGACGGAGTCCGGGCAGCCGTTGTCGGCCAGGGCAGCCGCGACCTCGGCGACCTTCTCCTCGAACGCCTTGAGGTCGGCCCAGTCGCCGCGGATGACCAGGTCGGCGATCCCGGTGTGGTTCATCGAGCGCTCGTCGAGCAGCACGTGGCGGGCGTCGAGGGCCTCGAGCTGCTCGAGCTCGCGCTCCTCTGCATGGAGGCGGAGCTTGGCCTCGTCGAGGATCCGGTCGAGCGTGACCAGGCCGACCGTCTCGGCCCGGCGGGCGATCTCCTCGTCGAGGTAGGCGGCCACATCCTGGGGTTGGTGGACCACGGCCTGGGCGATCCGGCGGGCGCGCCAGGCGGGGACCTCACCGGCGACGACCCGGGCCCAGACCCGTTGGGAGCCGGTGCTGCAACGTCAGGGCATCGCGGATGAGTGCGACACCGGCGGTGGTGCTGAGGTGGTTGGCCGCCGCGAACGACGCGCCGGCGTCCCACCGCATCCCAGGAAGCCCGCACCAGTCGGACTCGGGATCATCGTCGACCGGGTGTTCGAGGTCCGGGTGCGCATCGGCCCACTCCACGGCGAGCTGCAGGACGAGCGCGTCGGCCGCCTCGCGCGCAGCGTGTGTGGCGCGGACCTCGTCGAGCAGGTCGGCGCTGGTCACCGGGTCGGCCGTGGACGTCATCGTGGGCCGAGTCTATTCGAACACGTGTTCGAATGCCAGAGGTGCTGGAAAGCTGTGGACTGAACCTGTTGGCGGCGACGCCGGGGTGGCTGCCCAAGGGCATCAGGCCGGGATCTCGAGGCGAGGTTCTCGAAGGTTCCACGTCGGCAGCTGCCTGGCGACGACCCGGTCGCCCAGCACCTCGACCCGCCCGGTCCTCAGCGCTCGGCTCCACGCGAGCCTGCCTCGGTGCCACTCCACGAAGGCAGCCGACTCCGCCCGGACCGTGACCGCGGGCTCGTCGCCCGGATCGGAGTAGCACACCTCGGCCTCTCCGTCCTCGACCAGGAGCCAGTAGCGCTGGTTCCCACGCGGCTGGTCCGGGAAGACGAACGCGACCACCACCCGGCCCGGCGGCAGCGTGGTGCGGTCGAGCTGGACCTGGCACCAGGCCCAGAGGGCGAACCCCGGGTCGGTGTGCTCGGGGGAGACCTCGACCCAGCGCTCACCCCAATCGGCGAACGCGGAGAGGACAGCGCCCAGATCCCGGCCCGCCGGGGTGAGGGCGTAGCGGTGCCCGCGACCGTGGTCCTTGAGGGTGGCGCGGACAACCCCCGCCCGCGCCAGCTCGTCGAGCCTCGTCACCAGCATCGACCGGGACATCTGGGGAACGCCGCGCGCGATCGAGGAGAACGTGTCCGCGCCGAACATGAGGTTCCGGATGACCAGTGGTGTCCAGCGCTCCGCCAGGAGCTCCGACGCCCGCGCGATCGGACAGTACTGACCGTAGGTGCGCACCCCCTCACCATGCCGCGGCTCGACCTGTCCGTCGAGTTCGAATTCAGGACTTCAGCGCACCTGCGGAAGGGCCGAGAGTGACGTCATGAACGACCTCGTGAACGACGCAGCGAAGGGTCAGATATCGGCCGAGGCGGCCGCGCTGTACGAGCGGTTCTTCGTACCGGCACTCTTCGACCAGTGGCCCGGACAGCTCCTCGAGCTCGCGGGTGTCGGTGTCGGAGACCGGGTGCTCGACGTGGCCTGTGGCACCGGCGTCCTGGCCCGCGCGGCGACTGCCCGGGTGGGGCCGACCGGGAGCGTGACCGGCCTCGACCTCAACGAAGCGATGCTGGCGGTCGCCGCCGGGGAAGAACCCCACGTCACGTGGGTGCCTGCCCCTGCGGAGTCGCTGCCGATGAGCGACGCGAGCTTCGACAAGGTGCTCTGCCAGTTCGGGTTGATGTTCTTCGCCGACCGGAAGACCGCGCTGCGCGAGATGGCCCGCGTGACCCGCCCCGGTGGCCGGGTGTGCGTGGCGACCTGGGCCGCGTTGTCCGAGACCCCTGGTTACGCGGCCCTGTCGGAGCTGCTCGCCGACCTCCTCGGCCGGGAGCCGGCCGAAGCGCTGGCCGCGCCCTTCAGCATCGGAACCGAGTCCGAGCTCCGAACCGAGATGTGCGCGGCGTTCGACCAGGTCGAGGTCCGGCGGCTCGAGGGCCGGGCGCGGTTCGCGTCGATCGACGACTGGGTGGCCACGGACGTGCGGGCCTGGACGCTCCGGGAACTCATCGGCGACCAGCAGTTCGAGGAGCTTCGCGTCGCCGCGCGGGTGCGGCTCCACGAGTTCTGTGACGCCGAGGGCCGAGTCAGCTTCGACGCACCCGCACTGGTCGCGCTGGCCTCGCCGGCAGGGGTCGCCGGCCAGCAGGGCTCATGACCGCGCGGCGGAGAACCTCGCATGAGCCGGTGCCGAGCCCGCGACGAGGTCGGCGAGGATGCGGCCCACCGTCGGGACGAACTTGAACCCGTGACCCGAGAAGCCGGCCCCGACCACGATCGGACCGACCCGGTCGAGGACGAAGTCAGTGTCGGAGGTCGAGGTGTAGGTGCAGCTGATCGGGGTCATCGCGTCTGCGTCGACGCCCGGGAGCCACTCGCGGGCGTACCGCTGCAGCGCGGCGAGCTGCACCGGCTCGGGCTCGAAGGTGCGGGCGTCCGGGTCGGTGACCGGGCCGACGGCGTGCCATCCGGCCTTCACGCCCTCGCCCGGGGTGAGCGTGCCGTAGGTCTGGGAGTACCAGTAGCCGTAGCGAGGGTCCCGTGGCTCGGGCAGGTGGTTGTAGCTCGGCCAGTCGGCGGCGGGGTCCGAGACGGCGAAGTGGGCCGGCTGCTCCTGGGTGACAACGAGCCGCGGGAGCGCGACGCGGGCGCCGAGCAGTTTCTCGGTCCACGCACCGGCGGTGACGACCACGGTGTCCGCGACGAACGTCTCGGGGCCGGTCACCACCTCGACACGGCCGTCCGGACGGACCTCGATCGACTCGACCCGGGTGTCGAGGACGACCTCGCCACCGTGGCGGGCCGCCTCGGACTGCAGGGTCGCGACCGCCTCCTCCGCGTCGAGCCGGCCCCCGTCGGGGCAGTGCACCACGCGGGTGTCGAAGCGGATCCCCGCCCACCGCTCCTGCGCCTCGGCGGGGGTCAGCAGTGCGGCCCGGACCCCGAGCGCGCCGAGCTGGTCGGCGAGGTCGGGGGCGACCCCGGCTCCGTGGTTCACGATGCCGACGACGTCGAGGACAGAGACGCCACTCTCGTCCTCGAGCTCGGCCCAGAGCTCGGCCGCCTCCCGCAGCATCGTCTGGTACGTCGCGTCGGCGTAGGTGATGTTGAAGTTGCGCGACCTGCCGTGCGAGGCCCCCATCCGGTGCCGCGCGCCGAACCGCTCGACCAGCGTGACCTGGCGGCCACGGCGCGCAAGGTGCCACGCGGTGGCCGAGCCCATCGCGCCACCACCCACCACGACGGTCTCGCGGTCGGCAGCCATGCGGGCCAGTCTCGCCGACCGGACGACGCGGCGGTCAGCCGGCCGGTAGCACCCGGAACCGGGGAGTCTCCCCGACCACGCGGTAGCTGTCATCGACCAGCAGCCGGGCGACGTACTGCCCCGGGGGCAGCGGCCACTCCGGCGCCTGCTCGCCGGGGTCGGCGGTCTCGCTGAGGGTCAGCGCCCCCTCGACCCGGGTGTGCGTGTAGCGGTAGGCCAGGTAGCCACCGGGGTCGTCGCAGGTACGCCGGCAGCGGTAGAGCCCGATCCAGTCGAGGTGCTCGCCCGGCGCCCGGTCCCAGGACACCCGGATCGGCTGGCCGGCGCGGTAGGAGCGGGCGTCGGTCTTCATCCGGGACCGGCTGTCGCTGCCGTAGACCCAGATGGGCGAGGTGGCGAAGGTCTGCCCCGTGAGGGTGTCGCGCAACACGACGTCGTAGCGGCCCGCGGCCAGCCGCGAGGTGGACAGCGACACCCCACCGGACCTACGCCCGCCCGTCGACCGTGCGACCAGCAGCTGGTCGCCCCGCGACCGGGCGACGACCCCGACCACCTCGCCGGCGGCGCCCGTGCCGTGGAACCGCACCCGGAGCCGGCTCCCGTCGCCGGTCACGACGCGACGGCCCGCGGGGGAGACGGCCGGCGGTGCTTCGGCCGGCGTGATCTCGAAGGTGGAGACCACGCCGCGGTGGTCGCTCGGGTACCTCCCCGGCAGCGCCACGTCCACCTGGGGGTTGCCCTTCTCGCCGACGAGCAGGCTCGACACCGCGGTGGCGGGACCGGCGGCGAGCACCCAGTCGATCCGGTCGAAGACGTCGTGGCTGCGGCCCTCCGGGCTACCCGGGGTCCAGGTGAACCCCGGGTCGGCCAGTGGGTCCGGGTGGACGACGCGGTAGGAGTCCGCGAAGCCGGCGGCCGCCAGAGCCGCGCTGGCCGGCCAGCGCACGGCGTACGGCACGTCCGGACGAGCCGCGGCGACCGCGGGCGTCCAGTCGAGGTGCGACGGGCTGTTGAAGTCGCCGGTCAGGAAGACCGGGATCCCGCGCGCGGCCAGCTTCGGCAGCACGCGCAGCACCTGGGTCAGCGCTGCGACCCGCAGCCGCTCCTCCAGAGCCAGCACCTTGGCCCTCGAGGCGCCACGCTGCACCTTGTAGGGGCCGTACGGCGTCGAGGGCAGGTGGGTGTTCGCCACGGCCACGATCCGGCCGGGCACCGGCTCCACGAACGTGTAGAGGCCCTGACCACCGACGGGCCGGAGGATCGGGAACCGCGAGACCACGTGGGCGCGGGGGTCGGCGTGCCAGCCGAGGAGCCTGGCCAGCCGCGCGGTGTTCCGCTCCGCCTCCTGCACGCCGACGACGTCGGCACCGCTGGCCCTGATCAGGCGGACGATCTTGTGCAGCGTGGCAGGACAGTCGTCTGCCACCGGGCACCAGTCGCCGGAGGCCAGGTCGAGGTCGTCGCCGCCGTAGAAGATGTTGAGGCTCATCACCGAGATGCGGAGGCCGGCCGCCTGTGGTTGCGCCGCTGCCCCGGCCGACGCCGCTGACGCCGAGCCTGGTGACAGCACCGTGGCCACCACGAGTGCGAGCCCGAGCGCCACGCCGAGCACACGACGAGATGCACGTTGGTGCGGCATGGCGAGCTCCTCGCTCAGGCGGTGGCGGCGAACGCCTCCGCGAGCACGTCGAACGCCTCGTCGAGCAGCTCGTCGGAGATCGCTAGCGGCGGCAGGAAGCGGATCACGTTGCCCCAGGTGCCGCAGGTCAGGGTGACGACGCCGTGCTGGTGGCAGTACGCCGACACCGCCCCGGTCCGCGCCGCGTCGGGCGTGACCGTGCCGGGGGTGGTCAGCTCGATCGCCTGCATGGCACCGCGGCCACGGACGTCGCCGATCACCGGGTGGTCGGCCTGGAGCTTGTGCAGCCGCTCGGAGATCTTGTCGCCGAGCTCGCGCGCTCGGGTCGCCAGGTCGTGGGTGCGCATCTCCTCGATCGCACCGAGACCGGCCGCACAGGCCACCGGGTTGCCGCCGTAGGTGCCGCCGAGCCCGCCCACGTGCACCGCGTCCATGACCTCGGCGCGGCCGGTCACCCCGGCCAGCGGCAGGCCGCCGGCGATGCCCTTGGCCAGCGACATGAGGTCCGGCACGACTCCCTCGTCGTCGCAGGCGAACCAGTCGCCGGTGCGGCAGAAGCCGGTCTGGATCTCGTCGGCGAAGAACAGCACGCCTTTGTCCTGGGCCCACGCGGACAGCGCGGGCAGGAAGCCGGGTGCGGGCACGACGAAGCCGCCCTCGCCCTGGATCGGCTCGATCGCGACGCAGGCCAGGTTGTCGGCGCCGATCTGCTTCTCCATCACGTCGATGGCGCGGTCCGCGGCGTTCTCGCCCGACAGCCCGTCGCGGAACGGGTAGGACATCGGCACCCGGTAGACCTCGCCGGCGAACGGGCCGAAGCCGTTCTTGTAGGGCATGTTCTTCGCCGTCATCGCCATCGTGAGGTTGGTGCGTCCGTGGTAGGCGTGGTCGAAGACGGCCACCGCGTCGCGTCCTGTCGCCACGCGTGCGATCTTCACTGCGTTCTCGACCGCCTCGGCACCGGAGTTGAACAGCGCCGACTTCTTGGCGTGGTCACCAGGCGTCAGCTCGGCGACTTGCTCGCAGACGTCCACGTAGCCGTCGTAGGGCGTGACCATGAAGCAGGTGTGGGTGAACGCCGCCACCTGCTCCTGCACTCTGGAGACGACGCCGGGCGCGGCGTTGCCGACGCCGGTGACGGCGATGCCGGAGCCCAGGTCGATCAGCGAGTTGCCGTCCGCGTCGACCATCACGCCGCCGCCCGCAGCGACGACGAAGATCGGCAGCGTGGTGCCCACGCCGTCGGCGACGTGCGCCTTCTTGCGGTCGAGCCGGGCCCGGGACTCCGGCCCCGGGATCTCGGTGACGAGGTTGCGCTGCTGGGGAAGTGAGGGGCCACCGTTCATGGCGCCAAACTAGCCGTCGTCGTCCTCGATGACGATGGTCGTCTTCCCACGTCGCGGGCGCAGGCCCACGCCGTCGGCGATCCGGGCCTCGAACCGCTCCGTGCCCTCGGCCACCTCGTCGGCGCGCACCGGGACGGTGACCTGGGTGGCTCGTCACTCTCCGATCGCGAGCGAGGGTGGGCGGCTGCGGCGGCGACCCGGGTCGCGCAAGAGCACGAGGCCAAGGACCAGCCACGTGATCCCGAAGGGGACCGCGAGCAGGATCCTGGAGGTCTGCTCGTTCGCGAACGGCAGCAGCAGCGCGGTGACCACCAGGAGAGCGGCCAGCGACGTGGGCACGACGCGTGCCCGGAGCACCACCCAGGCGACGAGGACCAGGCCGACGGCCAGCAGGAAGATGCCGGGGATGACCAGTCCGGGCATCCCGTTCCAGTCGTTGTCGACGGCGGACATGACCGCAGCGGCGCCGAGCAGCAGCAGCCCGAGCGCTGCCGTGGTCGCGGCCAGTGCACCCAGCCGCCCGACCGGTCTGCGCTGGTGGGTGAGGAGCAGCAGACCGATCCCGCTGATCGCGAGCATCAGCCCGGCCATGACGAACAGCGTGGTGGCCACGGGTGAGGAGCCCCGCATGGTCCGGTCGGCGCACTGCTCATCGATGCAGCCTTGGGGGAGCGAGTTGTGGACGAAACACGCAACGACCCATGCCACGCCGCCGATCGCCGAGCTGATGCCGGTCACGGTCCTGACCTGCCCGTCGCTGACAGCCCGCATCCCCGGCCCCTCGTCAAGTGTCCTTTGCGACGAGTGTCGGCGCGACGCCCAGCGGCGTCAACTCACCTGCCCGCGGTGGCCTTGAGACACTGGACCGGTGAGCTCACCCCGCACCGTGACCGTGCTGGGGTCGACCGGTTCGGTCGGCACCCAGGCGCTGGACATCGTGCGCGCCAACCCCGACCGGTTCCGCGTCGTCGGGCTCACCGCGGGCGGGAGCAACCCCGAGCTGTTCGACCGGCAGGTGGCGGAGTTCGCGCCGGCATGCCCTGACTTCTACGCAGGCCTCGGCGAGGACGCCTCGACCGAGGCCGCCGGCCGGCCCTGCGACGTCGTCCTCAACGCCATCACCGGTGCGGTCGGGCTCCGGCCCACGCTGGCCGCGCTCGACGCCGGCAACACCCTGGCGCTCGCCAACAAGGAGAGCCTCATCGTCGGGGGGCCGCTGGTCGTGGAGCGCGCCAAACCCGGCCAGATCGTCCCGGTCGACTCCGAGCACAGTGCGCTGGCCCAGTGCCTGCGCAGCGGTAGGCCGGACGAGGTGCGCCGACTGGTGCTGACCGCCAGCGGCGGGCCGTTCCGGGGCCGGACGGTCGACGAGCTGCACGACGTCACCGTCGCGGAGGCGCTCGCCCACCCGACCTGGGACATGGGGCCGGTGGTGACCATCAACTCGGCCACGCTGGTCAACAAGGGGCTCGAGGTGATCGAGGCGCACCTGCTCTTCGGCGTACCGATCGACCGGATCGAGGTCGTCGTCCACCCGACCTCGGTGGTGCACTCGATGGTGGAGTTCGTCGACGGTGCGACGCTCGTGCAGGCCAGCCCGCCGACCATGCTGATCCCGATCTCGCTGGGGCTGAACTGGCCCGACCGGGTGCCCGACACGGCCCCGCCGGTCGACTGGACCAGACCAGAGACGTGGGAGTTCTTCCCCCTCGACGACGAGGCGTTTCCCGCGGTGTCACTGGCCAAGCGGGCCGCGACCATGGGTGGCACCGCGCCCGCGATCTACAACGCCGCAAATGAGGTATGTGTTCAGGCCTTCCGAGAGGGCAGGCTGTCGTTCACGCAGATCGTGCCGACGGTTGCAGCCGTGCTTTCGCGCGACGACGTACCTTTGACCCCTGGGGCGTCGTTGGCGGTCGAGGACGTCCTCGCCGCGGACGCGTGGGCCCGGCATCAGGCCGTTCAGGGCGGTGCGATCGTGGGGGAGCGAGGGGGGAACAGAGGGTGAGCAGCCTTCTCTACATTTTCGGGATCGTGATCTTCTTCGTGGCGATCCTTGTCTCGATCGGTCTGCACGAGCTCGGCCACATGATCCCGGCCAAGGCCTTCGGCGGGAAGGTCACGCAGTACTTCATCGGCTTCGGTCCCACGGTCTGGAGCCGCCGGCTCGGCGAGACCGAGTACGGCGTCAAGGCGATCCCGCTCGGCGGCTACGTCAAGATCGTCGGGATGCTGCCGCCGGATGCCGAGCAGCTCGGGACGGTGACCGTCGACGAGGACGGCAACCGCGTCACCAAGATCCGCAAGTCCAACACCGGCCTGTTCACCCAGCTGATCTCCGACGCCCGGGCAGCGGAGTGGGAGCTGATCAAGCCCGAGGACGAGCCGCGGCTCTTCTACCGGATGGCGTGGTGGAAGAAGGTCATCGTGATGGCCGGCGGCCCGTCGATGAACATCGCGATCGCGTTCTTCCTGTTCTGGGTCGTCTTCTCGACCTACGGCAACGTCAACGACCCGGCCGTCGACTCCGGGCGTCCGGTCGTCAGCTCGGTGCAGGACTGCATCATCCCGGCCACGGAGCACCGCACCACCTGCCAGCCGGGCGACACCCCGTCCCCGGCGGCGCTGGCCGGGCTCCAGCGGGGCGACGAGATCACCTCGTTCAACGGGACCGCGATCACCAGCTACCCCCAGCTCCAGGCGCTGATCCGCGCCAACGACGACAACGAGGCCGTCGTCGAGTTCCTGCGCGACGGCGTCGCCCACAGCGCGACCGTCCACACGGTCATCGACTCGCGGCCCGCGACCGACGACCCCGACTCGACCAAGATGGTCGACGTGGGCTTCATGGGCATCACGCCCTCCAGCCACTACGTCACCGGCGGCCCGCTCTACACCGTCGTGCAGATGGGCGACACCGCCGAGCAGACCGTCGAGGCGATGATCCGGCTGCCCCAGCGCGTCTGGGGCGTGGGCGAGGCGATCCTCGGCATGCAGGACCGCGACCCGGAGAGCCCGGTGTCGATCGTCGGCGGCAGCCGGATCGCCGGTGAGACCGTCTCCGTGTCGTGGCTCCCCACCGACGCCAAGGTCACCTTCCTGCTGATGCTGATCGCCGGCTTCAACTTCTTCATCGGCGCGTTCAACTTCATCCCGCTGCTGCCGCTCGACGGTGGCCACATCGCCAGCGCGCTGTGGGAGGAGATGCGACGCATCGCGGCCCGGCTGCGCGGCAGGCCCGACCCCGGGTTCGTGGACGCCGCCAAGCTGCTGCCGATCGCCTACGTGATGGCCACGGCGATGCTGGCGATGAGCCTGGTGCTGATCGTCGGCGACCTGGTGGTGCCGATCCACATCACCGGCTGAGGTCACACTCACCGGATTGGGGCCGCCGCCGCCGCGCGCCGTACTCTGGCAGTCATGACCGAGATCAACCTGGGGATGCCGGCGGCGCCCCCTCCGGTGCTCGCGCCGCGCCGCAAGACCCGCCAGATCAAGGTGGGCAAGGTGGGCGTGGGCAGCGACTTCCCGGTCTCGGTGCAGTCGATGACGACCACTCTCACCGCCGACGTCAACTCGACGCTCCAGCAGATCGCCGAGCTGACCGCCACGGGCTGCGACATCGTCCGGGTGGCCTGCCCGTCGCAGGACGACGCCGACGCGCTGCCGGAGATCGCCCGGCACTCCCAGATCCCGGTCATCGCCGACATCCACTTCCAGCCGAAGTACGTCTTCGCGGCCATCGAGGCCGGCTGCGCCGCGGTGCGCGTCAACCCGGGCAACATCCGCAAGTTCGACGACCAGGTCAAGGAGATCGCCGCCGCCGCCAAGGACCACGGCACCTCGATCCGGATCGGCGTCAACGCCGGCTCGCTCGACAAGCGGCTGCTGGAGAAGTACGGAAAGGCCACGCCCGAGGCACTCGTCGAGTCGGCGGTCTGGGAGGCGAGCCTGTTCGAGGAGCATGACTTCCACGACTTCAAGATCTCGGTCAAGCACAACGACCCGGTCGTGATGGTCCGCGCCTACGAGATGCTGGCCGAGCGCGGCGACTGGCCGCTGCACCTCGGGGTCACCGAGGCCGGCCCGGCGTTCCAGGGCACGATCAAGTCCGCCACGGCCTTCGGCGCGCTGCTCTCCCAGGGCATTGGCGACACGATCCGGGTCTCGCTCTCTGCGCCGCCGGTGGAGGAGGTCAAGGTCGGCCTCCAGATCCTCGAGTCGCTCAACCTGCGGCCCCGCCGCCTCGAGATCGTCTCCTGCCCGTCGTGTGGCCGGGCCCAGGTCGACGTCTACACACTGGCCGACCGGGTGACCGCCGGGCTCGAGGGGCTCGAGGTGCCGCTCCGCGTTGCGGTGATGGGCTGCGTCGTCAACGGCCCGGGCGAGGCCCGCGAGGCCGACCTCGGCGTCGCCTCCGGCAACGGCAAGGGCCAGATCTTCGTCAAGGGTGAGGTCATCAAGACCGTGCCCGAGTCGCAGATCGTGGAGACGCTCATCGAGGAGGCCATGCGGATCGCCGAGGGCATGGAGTCCGTGGACGGCTCCGGGGCGACCGTCACGGTCCGTTGACCCCCGCGAGCTTCGGCCCGCTGTCCGTCACCCTCAGCTGACCCAGGCGAGCTTCGCGCGCTGTGCATGCGGGAGTGGCGCACTACCCTGACCGCATGCTGACGACGCGTCACGGCGTGCGTCCTCTCGGGACGCCCGACCTGGACGCCTTCCTCGCGCTCACCGGACGTGACCCGGTGGTCAACGTGTTCGCCGACCACCGGGCCCGGACCACCAATCTCGAGCCGCGCTGGCTGGGTGGCGAGATGTGGGGCCGGTTCGACGGTGGCGAGCTGGTCGCGGCCTGCCACGTCGGAGCCAACCTGGTCCCGGTCGAGGCCCGGCCGGACGACGCGCGGGCCTTCGCCGAGCGGGCGCTGACCGGGACCCGCAGCGTCACCACCATCGTCGGCCCGCACGAGGCGGTCGAGGTCTTCTGGAACACCGTCGCCGACCAGTGGGGCCGGCCGCGCGAGCTGCGCTGGCACCAGCCGCACCTGCAGATCGACCACGCCCCGCTGGTCGAACCGCACCCCGACGTACGCCGGACCACCCGCGCCGATCTCGACCTGCTCTACCCCGCGTGCGTGGCGATGTACACCGAGGAGGTCGGCGTCTCGCCCGAGCTCGGCGGTGGCGCGGACCTCTATCGCGCACGGGTGCAGCAGCTGATCAGCCGGGGGTGGTCGTTCGCGCGGTTCGAGGCCGGCAAGCTCGTGTTCAAGGCCGAGGTCGCGTGCGCCTCGCCGTACGCCGCCCAGATCCAGGGTGTGTTCGTGCCGCCGGAACGTCGCGGCGAGGGGTTGGCCGGGTCCGGCATGGCCGCCGTGGTGGAGTTGGTGCGCCGCGAGATCGCGCCGACGGTGTCGCTCTACGTCAACGAGTGGAACCTCGCCGCGCGGCGTGCCTACGCCAAGGTGGGCTTCCGGGAGACGGCCCGGTTCTCGACCGTCATGTTCTAGGGTCCCGGCCCGCGTACATCCGCGCATGCTGCTCGAGGGTGATCACCCGCAGCACCTGGCCCCAGCCGGCCAGCGCGGCGACCATCACCGCCGCCGTGATGACCGACATCTGCCGGGCGAAGTCCGCGTTGTCGAACCGGGCCAGCGCATCGCCCTGGAGGTCGAGCGAGGCCCGCAGGCCGATCTCGGTGGCCAGGAACAGCGACCACCAGAACCCGATCAGCGCCGCGCTCTGCAGCGGGGACAGGGCGCGGCGGACGTCCCGCACGACCTGGAACGGGAACCATAGCGCGACGACAGGAGTCACCCAGCCGCCCCACGCCCAGCCCCCGCGACGCGCGTGGCGGCTGCCGGGCTCGAGCGCCTCGGCGTTCTTGCGGGCCCGGTGCAGCCACAGCGAGCCGGTGACGAAGCCGGAGACGAGAGCGAGCAGTGCCAGACCGGTGGCGACGTAGTAGACGGCCAGGCTCCAGTCGAAGGCGTCGAGCCCGTCGCGAGCCCGGAGCCGGGCCGCCCGGCCGAGCACGACGGCCGCCACGCAGGTGCAGAGCGTCGCCACCGCGGCCGGCACGAACGCCAGCACGCCGAGCGCGGTCAGGTCCTTGGCCTGCCCGGGCACGGGCCCGCCGGGCGCGGCGTAGTAGGCGGCAGCGGGATGCTGCTGCGCAAGGTGCGGGTGCTGCGAGTCGGTCGTCATGGCGTTCCCCCCACGTCCAGGACAGACAGCCATCCTCACCGACGTGGTGGTCGAAGCGTTACCCCAGACTTCTCTGGTCCAGCCCCTCGTCTGGACCAGTCAGGAGCACGCTTCGACTGGGATCATGAGCACGTGGCCGACCAGGAGGCAGCGCAGGTCCTGGACCGCAGCTTCCTGGGTGGGTTGCCGCGGGAGCTGCTCGACGAGCTGCTGGCCGGTGGGGACCGGGCCGACTACCCGCTCGGGACCACGATCTACCGCGACGGTGACGCGCCCAGGGCCATGCTGGTGCTGCGCGGGCTGCTCCGGGTCTACATGACCTCACCCGAGGGCCGACAGGTGACGGTGCGGTACGCCCGCCCCGGCGACGTGCTCGGCATCGCCGCCGTCGTGGGCGGGCCGGCCGACGTCAGCGTCCAGACACTCGACGACGTCAGCCTGTTCCGCATCGACCGGCGGATCCTGACGGCAGCCGCCAAGCGGGATGCGCGCGTGTCGTGGGCGCTGGCCGAGGAGCTGAACCGGCGTCTCTACGAGACCCTGCAGCAGACCGCGGTCAACGCCTTCGGGTCGGTGCGGCAGCGGGTGGCCACCCACCTGCTCGACCTGGCCTCCGCGCAGCAGCGTCCGGGGGCGGAGCTCGTCGCCCGGGTCACCCAGCAGGAGCTGTCGGAGGCGGTCGGGTCGAGCCGCGAGGTCGTCGCCAGGGTGCTGCGCGACCTCAGGCTCGAGGGGCTGGTCGCGACGGGGTCGGAGCGGATCAGGGTGCTCGACCCGGCGGCGCTCCAGGAGCAGTGCTGGTCCTCCGCCGGGTGAGGGCGTTGCGTGTGACTTCTGCTACGCCCGCCGGCTACCTGAGTCACTGACGCGGCCGGTCGTCCAGTCGAGGCTGGACGCATGACGAACTTCGCAGCGACCTCCGTCCACCCCGGTGAGGCCGGTGACCCGGTCCGTGCCGTCTCGGTGGTGAGCACGGGCCAGGTAGAGATCCATCCCGAGCACGCGCTGGGCACCAGGAAGCCGCTCTACTGGTGGCTGCTGACCTCGCGCCGGTGGATGGCGCCCCGGCCCATCAACGTCTACGTGATCGAGCACGAACGCGGGCTGGTCGTGTTCGACACCGGTCAGGACCGCGCGTCGGTCACCGACGGGGCCTACTTCCCCAGCGGGCCGACCGGCGTGATCTACGACCGCCTCGCCAGGTTCCGGATCGGGGCCGAGGAGTCGTTGGACGCCCAGCTCGAGACCCTCGGCTACTCCGGCGCGGACGTGGACACCGCGATCGTGTCGCACCTGCACCAAGACCACATCGGGGGGCTGTCCTCGCTGAGCCAGGCCCGCCTGCTCGTGGCCCGGCGCGAGTGGGCCGAGCTGTCCGGCCGAGCCCCGGAGGCGCGTGGCTTCCTGCGCCGGCACATCGACGTGCCCGGCCGCGCGTGGGAGCTGTTCGACCTGGACGAGACCGCGGACGCGAGCGTCGCGCCGTTCACCAGGTCGCTCGACATCTTCGGGGACGGTTCCCTGGTGCTGCTGCCCACGCCCGGGCACACGGCCGGGTCCACCTCGCTCCTCGTACGCCGCCGGTCGGGGCCGCCGCTGCTGATGGTCGGAGACCTGACCTACGGCGCGGAGCTGCTGGAGCGCGGCGTCCTGCCCGGGGTGGGGGAGCGCTCCGGGCTCGCGGCCAGCAGCGAGGCGGTGCGCGAGCTGGCCCGCAACCTGCCCGGGCTCGTGGTCCTGCCCGCCCACGACCCCACCGCTGCCGCGCGGCTCTGGGCAGCGGCCGGCCAGCGGCGTTCCCGATGAGCCGCGACGTCGAGTTCTCCAACCAGGTCACGGTTCGCCGTACGCCGGCCGACGTCTTCGCGTTCCTCTCCGACTTCACCCAGCTGCCGAGGTGGAACTACGCGATCACGTCGACCCGGCAGGTCACGCCGGGGCCGGTCGGCCTCGGATCGGAGTTTCGGCAGGTGCGATCGATCCCGACCACGAGCGAGGAGTCGTTCGAGGTGACGGCGTGGGATCCCGTGCGCCGGCTCGCGATCACCGGTGACTTCGGCCCGTTCAGCGGCACTCTGAGCTACGAGCTCGAAGCCGTGACCGGCGGCACCACCCTGGTCAACCACGTCCGGCTCTCACCCCACGGTGTCCTCGGCCTGGCGGCCGGTCTGGCCGGATCGAGGCTCAAAGCGGCCGTGGCCGAGAATCTCGAGGTCCTGCGTCGCGGGCTGGAGAACGGGTTCTGACCCGGGTCAGGAGCTCCTGAGCGTCTCGGCCGGCCGGAGGTCGCTGGCGCGCTCGCAGGCAGTGCCGGTACAGCGCGCGGTGAACGCCTTGCGGGCGCCGTTGACGTCCAGGAGCAGCGCGGTCGGGGTCTCGAACCGGATCTCGCCGAACCAGCCGGAGCGCACCTGGTAGCGGCCCAGGTGCTTGCCGCTGATCGTGCGGGCGTCGACCCGGCCCGGGCCGGGGCCGTCGGAGAGGATCGCGGTCGTCGCGATCCGGCTGCCGTCGGTGCTGAACGCCGTCACCGCTTCGGTGCACGAGCGCCACAGCCGCGCGCCCGTGCTGATCCGGCGCACGACGGTGCAGCCGCCGTCATAGGGGTCCTTGGTGAAGGTGGCGACCACGTCCGCGGACAGGTCACCGGTGTAGCCGGCGTCGTTGACGACGGTGACGACCGAGCCGGTGCTGGTCGTCCAGATCAGCGTCTTGGTGTCGCTGCCGATGAGGACCCGATCGGCCTGGGCGTCCAGCGCGCCGAAGTAGCCCTTGAACCTCTTGGTGGCCACCGGGGTCGCGGTCGTGACGTCGACGACGGAGATCGTGGCGTGGGCCCGCCGGTCGAGCCGGGTGCTGACGATGGTGGCGCCGTCGCCGGAGAGGAGTGTCTCGTACGGGTGCGCCTTGGTCAGGAGCGTCCTGGTGCCGTCGGTGGCGACCCGGTAGATCCGGCCGTGGCCGCCCTGCTTGCTGGCGGTGCCGACGACGTAGGACGACCCGGACTTGCCGAGCAGCCGCACCTGCGGCGCCTTGATCCGCACGCGGACCGTGCCGTCGACGACGGTCTTGCCGTCGAGGTGGGGCCCCGCGATGTCCGGCCCGCGGGACAGGCTGCCCGGGGTCAGGACGACGGTGGGCTTCGCGGTGGCAGGAGCGGCGACGAGCGTGGCGGTGAGGGTGCCGGCGGCAACGGCGACGAGTGGTCGCAGGAGGGCGCGCATGGGTGCGTCCTTTCGGGTTCTAGTGCGGTCACCGTGGAAGACGCACATGCTGGCAGATAAGTTGCAGGCGAGATCCACGTCGAGCTGGTCGTCTGCCCGCCCGTACCCTTCTCGGCATGATCAAACCCCACGAGACTGCTCGCTGCGCTCGCATTCACGTGGGGACCCCACAGTGATATTGCGGATGTCCAGCCTGTTCGTGCGCACCCTGCGTGACGACCCTGCGGACGCCGAGGTCCCGAGCCACAAGCTCCTGGTCCGCGCCGGCTACATCCGCCGGGCGGCGCCGGGCATCTACACCTGGCTGCCGCTGGGGCTGCGGGTGCTGCGCAAGATCGAGAACATCGTGCGCGAGGAGATGGACGCGATCGGCGCCCAGGAGCTGCTGTTCCCGGCGCTGCTGCCCCGCGAGCCCTATGAGGCCAGCGGCCGCTGGACCGAGTACGGCGACGGCATCTTCCGGCTGAAGGACCGCAAGGATGCCGACTACCTGCTCGGCCCCACCCACGAGGAGATGTTCACCCTGGTGGTGAAGGACCTCTACTCGTCGTACAAGGACCTGCCGCTCTCGATCTACCAGATCCAGACCAAGTACCGCGACGAGGCGCGGCCCCGCGCCGGGCTGCTCCGCGGCCGCGAGTTCGTGATGAAGGACAGCTACTCCTTCGACGTCGACGACGCCGGCCTCGACGCCTCCTACCAGCGGCACCGGGACGCCTACATCCGGATCTTCGACCGGCTCGGGTTCGAGTACGTCATCGTCAAGGCGATGAGCGGGGCCATGGGCGGCTCGAAGTCCGAGGAGTTCCTGGCGAAGGCCGCGGTCGGCGAGGACACCTACGTGCGCTGCACCGTGTGCGACTACGCCGCCAACGTCGAGGCGGTCGAGGTGCCCCGGCCCGCGCCGGTGCCCTACGACGATGCGCCCGCCGCGCACGCGGAGCAGACTCCGGACACGCCGACGATCGAGACCCTGGTCGACCATCTGAACGAGAAGTTCCCGCGCGACGACCGGCCCTGGGGGGCCGCGGACACGCTCAAGAACGTCGTGTTCTCGGTCCGCCACCCGGACGGCGCCGTCGAGGCGCTGGCGGTCGGGCTGCCCGGCGACCGGGAGGTCGACGCCAAGCGGCTCGAGGCGCAGCTTGGCGAAGGGGTGGTCTTCGAGCCCTTCGGCGAGGCCGACTTCGCGGCCCGGCCGACTCTGGCCAAGGGCTACATCGGCCCGGGCGCGCTCGGTGAGAAGAAGCCCGCGGGCGTGCGCTACCTGGTCGACCCGCGCGTGGTCGAGGGCACCCGCTGGGTCACCGGTGCGGACGTGACGGGCTCGCACGTGCTCGACCTCGTGGCCGGCCGTGACTTCAACCCCGACG
The DNA here is from genome assembly GCF_036274455.1 of Nocardioides sp. Taxonomy (GTDB): domain Bacteria; phylum Actinomycetota; class Actinomycetes; order Propionibacteriales; family Nocardioidaceae; genus Nocardioides. Next base: position 50,651 of record NZ_DASUFR010000133.1, read on the forward strand.
GCACGATCGAGGTCGCCGAGGTCCGAGACGGCGACCCCTGCCCGGTGTGCGCGGTCGAGGGCCGCGACGGCGTGCTCGAGTCGGCCCGCGGCATCGAGATGGGCCACATCTTCCAGCTCGGCCGCAAGTACGCCGACGCACTCGGTCTCCAGGTCCTCGACGAGAACGGCAAGCTGGTCACGGTGACCATGGGCTCCTACGGCATCGGCCCGTCGCGTGCCGTGGCCGCGATCGCGGAGGGGACCCTCGACGAGCTCGGTCTGTGCTGGCCGCGCGACGTCGCCCCCGCCGACGTGCACCTGGTCGCCACCGGCAAGGACGAGGAGGTCTTCGCCGCCGCCGACCGGATCGCCACCGAGCTCTCGTCGGCGGGTGTCGAGGTGATCTACGACGACCGGCCCAAGGTCAGCCCCGGGGTGAAGTTCAAGGACGCCGAGATGATCGGCGTGCCGACCATCGTGGTCGTCGGACGCAACCTGGCCGAGGGCACGATCGAGGTGCGCGACCGGGCCTCCGGTGTCCGCGAGGACGTGCCGGTGGCCGAGGTCGTCGACCACGTGGTGCGGGTCGTCAAGGCCTGACACCTGCTGGTCCGTCGCCGGTGGAGCTTGTCGCGACCCCCGCAGGGAAGGCACCGGCTCGATCGTCGCTGGTCGAGCCTGTCGAGACCTCCGCAGGGAAGGCACCCGCTGGATCGTCGCTGGTCGAGCCTGTCGAGACCTCCGCAGGGAAGGCACCGGCGCACGTCCCAGCCCCAGCTCACCAGGGCTTCGAGGCTCGGCGCTGGGGCGCCTCGCACCTCAGCCACCGTGGTGGCCATGCCGCTGGTCGAGCCTGTCGAGACCTCCGCGGCGATGGCACCCGCTGGCCCGTCGCCGGTCGAGCCTGTCGAGACCTCCGCAGGGGAAGGCACCCGCTCGACCGTCGCTGGTCGAGCCTGTCGAGATCCCCGCAGGGAAGGCACCGGCTGGATCGTCGCTGGTCGAGCCTGTCGAGACCTCCGCAGGGAAGGCACCGGCTGGATCGTCGCTGGTCGAGCCTGTCGAGACCTCCGCAGCGAGGGCACCGACGGAAGTCCCAGCACCGGGTCACCGGGCTTCGAGGCTCGGCGCTGGGGCGCCTCGCACCTCAGCCACCGTGCTGGCCCGTCGCCGGTCGAGCCTGTCGAGACCGCCACGGCGATGGCACCCGCGTAGGTCCCCGCACCGGGTCACCGGGCTTCGAGGCTCGGCGCTGGGGCGCCTCGCACCTCAGCCACCGTGACGGCTCGGCGCTGGGGCGCCTCGCACCTCAGCCAGCGGGATGGCCTGCCGGGCCACCGCAGGGCCTGCCTAGGGTGACGGTCGTGGCGGACCGGGAGCTGATCAGCGGCATCCGCGGGGCGCTCGCGGCGGCCGGCGACCCCAGCGTCGCGGCCCAGCAGCAGGCGTACATGAAGTCGGCGATGCCCTACTTCGGGCTGCCCGCGCCGCGGCTGCGGGCCGAGCTTCGGCCGCTGCTGGGCGAGTGGCGCCCCGCCTCGCGCGAGGTGTGGGAGAGCACGGTCCGGGTGCTCTGGGACGAGGCCGGGCACCGTGAGGAGTGGTACGCCGCGATCAGCGTGGCCCGGCACCGGCGCGCCCGCTCCTGGCTCGACGTCGACTCCTTGAGAGTGTGGCGGCACCTCGTGGTCACCGGCGCCTGGTGGGACGTCGTCGACGAGGTGGCCTCCCACCTGGTGGGAGGCGTGCTGGCCGGTCATCGCGCCGAGGCGACGCCGACGATCCGGGCCTGGTCCACCGACCCGGACCTCTGGCTGCGGCGTACGGCGGTGATCTGCCAGCTCAACCACAAGGACCGGACCGACCTCGACCTGCTCCGCCACGCCATCGAGGCGAACGTCGACGACAGCTCGTTCTGGCTCCGCAAGGCGATCGGCTGGGCGCTGCGCCAGCACGCCCGCACCGACCCCGACTGGGTGAGCGCCGAGGTGGCCCGGCTGGGCCACCGGCTCTCCGGCCTGTCGCGGCGGGAGGCGCTCAAGCACCTCCCGATCCGATAGCGTGCCGACATGGTCCGGATGCTGATCGGCTTCGTCGTCCAGCTGGTGTCCAACGCGCTCGGCCTGATCGTGGCCTCCTGGATCCTCGACGACGTGACGATCTCGGGCACGGCGTTCGTGGTTGCCGTGGTGATCTTCACCGTCGTCTACGCGATCGCCCAGCCGGTCTTCACGATGTGGGCGGTCAACGTCCCTGCGCTGCGCGGTGGCGTCGCGCTGGTGGCCACGCTGGTCGGGCTGATCATCACCTCGCTCGTCTCCGACGGACTCGACATCAAGGGCGGGGTGACGTGGATCGCCGCCACCGTGATCGTCTGGATCGTGTCCCTGCTCGGCGTCTTCGTGCTGCCGTTGATCTTCCTGAAGAAGAAGGCCGAGGAGCGACGGGCCTGAGGAGCCCGGCGTCGCCGGCGAGCCGGTCGACCCCTCTCGTCCGCGGCGCGAGGCACATGGCACGATCGCAACCGTGACGGCGGAGGGATCGGTCGCAGACCGGCTGGCAGGTCAGCACGTCCTGCTCACCGGCGTGACCGGCTTCGTGGGCGAGGCGCTGCTGCACCTGATGCTGAGCGAGGTGCCGGGCGTCCGCACCACCGTGCTGGTCCGGCCCAAGGGCTCGATCACCGGCGCCGACCGCATCGCGAAGCTGCTCGAGAAACCGGTCTTCACCGAGGTCGTCGAGGCCGCGGGCGGCGTCGAGGCGTTGATGGCGGACCGGGTGGGCGTGCTCGAGGGCGACCTCGCCGCCGTGCCCGCGCTGCCGTCGGACGTCGACGCGGTCGTGCACTGCGCCGGCGACGTGTCCTTCGACCCGCCGGTCGACGAGGGCTTCACCACCAACGTCGTGGGCGCCCGGGACCTGCTGGACCGGATCGACCAGGTCACGGCGGAGACGGGGCGGGACGTCCACTACGTCCACATCTCCACTGCGTACGTCGCCGGTAGGCGCCGGGGCCACATCTTCGAGGGCCCGGTCGACCACGAGGTGGACCTCGACGCCGAGCTCGCGTGGGGGCTGGGGCAGCGGCGTCTGGTCGAGGCCCGCTCGCGCGACGTCGACATCCTGGGCAAGGAGCGGAAGAAGGCGGAGAAGGAGCACGGCCGGGCCGGGCTGCTCACCGCCGCCCGCGCGACCGAGGCCGCGCGCAAGCAGTGGGTGAAGGACGAGCTGGTCCGGATCGGCACCGAGCGGGCCCGCAGCCTCGGCTGGACCGACTGCTACACCTTCACCAAGGCGATGGGCGAGCGCGTCGTGGAGCGCTGGGCGCGCCCCCAGGATTCGGCGCAGCCGCACCGCGCGTCGATCGTGCGGCCCAGCATCATCGAGTCCGCCCTGGAGCGTCCGCACCCGGGCTGGATCGAGGGCTTCAAGATGGCCGAGCCGCTGATCCTGGCCTACGGCCGCGGTGAGCTGCCGGAGTTCCCGGCCGCCGGGGACACCACCATCGACATCGTCCCGGTCGACCACGTGGTCAGCGCGATCGTCGCCGTGCTGGCCAACCCGCCGGAGCCGGGCGACGTGCAGTACTTCCACGTCTCCTCCGGCGACCGCAACCCGCTGACCTTCCGGTTCCTCTACGACACGGTCCGCAGCTACTTCGACGAGCACCCGTTCACCGCCGGGGACCGCGGAGCGGCCCGGCTGCCGGACTGGCGGTTCCCCGGAGCGCGCTCCGTGGAGCGGCTGCTTTCGACCAGCGAGAAGGCGTGGAAGGTCGCCGACTACGTCGTGGGCCATGCGCCGCGCAGCGACCGGACCCGGGACCTGGCCCGCAAGCTGCACCAGCAGGGCCGGCGGCTGGAGTTCCTGCGCCGCTACCTCGACCTCTACATGGAGTACGCCACCGCCGAGCTCCGCTTCTCCGACAAGCAGACGATGGCGCTCTTCGAGTCCCTGTCGCCGGAGGACCGTGAGACCTTCGCCTTCGACACCTCGGTGATCGACTGGAACCACTACCTCGCCGAGGTCCACTGCCCCGCGGTCACCGCCCCCGTGCGCCGCCTCGACGAGCTCCGGGCGCTGCGCAAGAAGCCCGCCGCCGGCGGCCTGCGCAGCGTCGGCTCGTCCGGCAACGGCGTGGCGGCGTTCTTCGACATGGACGGGACGCTGCTCTCCTCCAACGTCATCGAGACCTACCTGTGGGTCCGGCTGCGGGAGCTCGACAGCGGCGGACGGCTGGCCGAGCTGGGCCGGATCGCGTCGAAGGTGCCCAACCTGGTCCAGGCCGAGCGGCGCTCGCGCAGCGAGTTCCTGCGCGGGATCTATCGCGAGTACGAAGGCGCCCGCCTCGCCGACCTCGACGCGGTGGTCGACGAACACCTGACCAGCCACGTGCTGTCCCGGCTCTCGCCGGACGCCGTACGCCGGATCCGCGAGCACCGCTCCGCCGGTCACCACACGGTCCTGATCACCGGCGCGATCCGGCCCCTGACCCGGCCGCTGATCCCACTGTTCGACCACATCGAGGCCGCCGACCTGGCCGTCGACGACCGCGGCGTCTGCACCGGGTTCCTCGCCTCGTCGCCGCTGGTGGGGGAGTCGCGGGCGGCGTGGATGCGTTCCTACGCCACCGAGAACGGCCTCGACATGACGGCGTCCTACGGCTACGCCGACAGCCACTCGGACCTGCCGCTGCTCGAGGCGGTCGGCAACCCGGTCGCCGTACGCCCGGACGTGCCGCTCTATCGGCACGCCCGCCGCTCGCACTGGGATGTCGTCGACTGGGCCAGCCCGAGCGGCTCGGTGCGCACCCTCGACCCGGCCGGGAGTGTGAGGTGAGCCCCCGATGATGCTCGCGCTGGAGATGTTCCGCTCCCTGCCGCGCACCGTGGCCGGGAAGGCGGTCGGCGCCCGCATGCCCGGCATCCTGTCGGGCTTCGCCGCGCCGCTGCGGCTGGTCACCCTCGATGCGCCGGTGGTCGACCGGCCCGGCTGGGCCAGGCTCAAGTCGCGGCTGTCCGGCATCTGCGGCTCCGATCTCGGCGCGCTGTCCGGGCAGACCTCGCTCTACTTCTCGGCGGTGGTCTCGCTGCCGTTCGTGCCCGGCCACGAGGTGGTGGCCGAGCTGCTCGAGGACTGCGACGACCTGGCGGCCGGCACCCGCGTCGTGCTCGACCCGGTGCTGACCTGCGCCGCTCGCGGCGTCGAGCCCTGCGAGAGCTGCGTGGCCGGCCACACCAACCGCTGCTCCCGGATCACCGTGGGCCACCTGTCACCGGGGCTGCAGACCGGCTTCTGCAGGGACACCGGCGGCGGCTGGGGCCAGCAGCTGACCGCGCACCGCAGCCAGATGCACGTGGTCCCCGAGGGCTGGTCCGACGATCAGGCGCTGCTGCTGGAGCCGCTGTCCTGTGCGGTGCACACGGCGCTGCGGGCCGGGGTCAAGCCCAACGGCCGGGTGCTGGTGTCCGGCGCCGGCTCGGTCGGGCTCTTCGCCACGCTGGCGCTCCGCCAGCTCACCCCCGCCGGCGAGATCGTCGTCGTGGCCAAGCACGGTCACCAGCGGGAGCTGGCCCTGGAGTTCGGCGCCACCGAGGTCGTGCTGCCGGACGAGGTGCTGCGCCGGGTGCGCCGCACCACCGGTGCGTTCCAGCTCAAGCCCGAGTTCTCCGCGCCGTACCTGCTCGGCGGCGTGGACGTCGCGGTCGACGCCGTCGGCAGCAAGCAGTCGCTGGAGACCGCGCTCAACGCGACCCGCGCCGGCGGCCGTGTGGTGCTCTCCGGGATGCCGGCGGCGGCGGACCTGAGCGCGGCCTGGTTCCGGGAGCTCGAGGTGGTCGGCACCTACGCCTCCTCGCAGCAGGAGACCCTCCCGAGCGGCGAGGGCGGCCGGGGCGCCTTCGACCTCGCGATGGAGCTGGCCGAGCTCGAACCCGTCGTCCAGCTCTCCAAGACCGTGGCGTCCTACCCGCTGCACCGCTGGCGGGAGGCGCTCGACCATGCGCATGCGGCCGGCCGGCTCGGTACGGTCAAGGTGGCGTTCGACCCCCGCAGTTCCCAATGAGGAGTACACAGTGAGTCGCCCAGGATTCGTGCTGGAGGTCGACGACCGCACCCCGCCGATGGTGGTCCACGAAGGGCTCGGGTTCCGCCTGGAGAACTTCCCGCTCGGCACCCGGGTGGTCTACCCGCCGGAGTCGCTCCCGGCCGTGCCCGACGTCGACGAGGCGATCCAGCACGCGCTGCTCAACCCGCACGACTCCGAGCCGCTGCCGGCGCTGCTCAGGGCCGGGATGAGGCTGACGATCGCCTTCGACGACCTGTCGATCCCGCTCCCGACGATGAGGGCGCCGGACATCCGGGGCCGGATCATCGAGGCGGTGCTGACGATGGCCGCCGACGCGGGTGTCGACGACGTGAAGCTGATCGCGGCCAACGCCCTCCACCGCCGGATGACCCCTGCGGAGCTCAAGCACATCGTCGGCGAGCGGGTCTTCCGCTCCTTCTACCCGCAGGGCGACCTCTACAACTTCGACGCGGAGGACCGCGACGAGCTCGCGCACCTGGGCACCACCGACAAGGGCGAGGACATCGAGATCAGCAAGCGGGCCGCCGAGTCCGACCTCCTCGTCTACGTCAACGTCAACCTCGTGGCCATGGACGGCGGCCACAAGTCCGTCGGCATCGGACTCGCGTCGTACCGGTCGCTGCGGCACCACCACAACGCGAAGACGATGGTGCACTCGCGGTCGTTCATGGACCACAAGCACTCCGAGATGCATCACTCGGCGTGGCGGATGGGCCGGGTCATCAAGGACACCGTGAGGGTCTTCCAGATCGAGACCACCCTCAACAACGACGTCTTCCCCCAGCCCTACGGGTTCCTGCAGAAGCGCGAGTGGGAGTGGTCGGTCAAGGACCAGGCCTCGATGCTCGCGGTGCGGCGCGGCCTGTCGATCGCGCCGCCGAGGCTCAAGCACAAGATGTTCCACGACCTCCGGTCGGTCTACGGGCTCACCGGCGTCAACGCCGGCGAGGTCGAGGCGGTGCACCAGAAGACGCTCGAGAAGGTGCACGCCCAGCACTCCGTGGAGGTCAGCGGGCAGTCCGACGTGCTGGTGATGGGGGTGCCCTACCTCGGCCCCTACAACGTCAACAGCTCGATGAACCCGATCCTGGCCGCCTGCATGGGGCTCGGCTACTACTTCAACTCCTACCGCGGGCAGCCGGTCGTGCGGAAGGGCGGCGCGGTGATCCTCTACCACCCGCTCAACGAGGGGTTCAACCAGCTGCACCACCCGTCGTACGTCGACTTCTACGAGGAGGTGCTCGCCGAGTCGACCAACCCGGCGGTCGTGGGGGAGAAGTTCGAGCAGCAGTTCGCCCAGGACCCGTGGTACATCCACCTCTACCGGACCTCGCACGCCTACCACGGCGTCCACCCGTTCTACATGTGGTACTGGATCGCCCACGCGCTCGACCACGTCGGCGACGTGATCTGGGTCGGCGGGGACCGGCGGGCCGCCGGACGGATGGGCTTCCGCGCGGCGTCGACGCTCCAGGACGCCATGGAGATGGCGTCCGGGGCGGTCGGCACCTCGCCGTCGATCACCTACCTGCACAACCCGCCGCACCTGCTCGCGGACGTGAGGTGACCAGCCCCGTGCGCTTCGTCAGTGACACCAGGTCGGACCTGCGCCAGATGGCCAGGGGCTGGCGCTGGGGACGCCGCTCCCTCGTGCCGCGGTCGGCCGAGCCCTACGTGCTGCCGGCCAAGCAGACGGTCTTCCCGTCGGACTGGTCCCGGAAGCGCCCGGCCATCGTGGCCCGTGAGGTCGCGCAGAAGGCCGGGCTGGAGCCGCTGTTCCGCTCCCAGGTCCGCACCCGGGTGGAGGGGCTCGACATCCTCGACCGGATCGAGGGGCCGGTCATCTTCGCCGCCAACCACGCCTCCCACCTCGACACCCCGCTGATCCTGCTGTCACTCCCGGACGAGTGGCGGCGGCGTACGGCGGTCGCGGCGGCGGCCGACTACTTCTTCGACACCTGGTGGCGGGCGGTCGGGTCGTCGCTGATCTTCAACACCTTCCCGATCGACCGCCGCGGCGGCTCGATGGCGACGACGCCGGGCGAGGTGCTTGCCGACGGCTGGTCGCTGGTGATCTTTCCCGAGGGCACCCGCTCCAAGGACGGCTGGATGGGCAGCTTCCGGATGGGGGCCGCGTTCCTCGCCCACGAGCACGGCGTGCCCGTCGTCCCCGTCGCCCACCGGGGCACCTTCGCGGCCATGCCGCGCGGCCAGGGCTGGCCGTCCCCCGGACGCCGGCAGCTGACCATCCGCTTCGGCGAGCCGCTGTCCCCTCTCGAGGGTGAGTCGGTCCGCGACTTCGCGCCGCGGATCCGGGCCGCGGTCGCCTCGCTGCTCGACGAGGACCGGAGCACGTGGTGGGAGGCGCGGCGCCGCGCCGCCGCCGGCGCCACGCCCGACCCGTCCGGACCGAAGGTCGCCCAGTGGCGCCGGGTGTGGGAGCAGTCGGAGTCCCCGGACCAGGACCAGCTGCCCGGCCGGGTCCGGGCCTGGTCCCGCCGCTGATCCCGGCAGAGCCCGGTGCACCGGTTGGTGGTCGGGTCCGTTTGGTCGGGTCGGTTTGGTCGGGTCGGTTGGCGTCGAGCGTCGCGAAGAGGGGCCTTCTGACTGATTCGTGGGTGGGCGGCCGCGCGCGTAGCACGCCGCAACCCGCCCTCAAGGATGCCTTCGGCACCGCTGCGCGGCGCCTGCGGCGTCCTTGACCGCGGGTCCCGAGCGGCGCGCTGTGGGGCGCGCAACGGCGGAGCAAGCTCCGCCCCGCATGCGCGGCCGCCCGGGGCTTGTTCTGCGATCTGCACCGCACACCCAGGACGCCGAGATGCGGTGCAGATCCGTCGGACCCGGCTTTGCCGAGGCTCTCCGGCACCAGGTGCCGATTTCCCTCCGCAATCCCACCGATGGGGCCGGTAGGCGCGCGGCACCCACGGATGGGTCACAGAGTCCGAAAGTGCTGTGATCCGGCGGTCCGGGCAGCACCTTCACAGCGCTCGACGGTCCGTGGCCGCCCAGCAGCCCGGGACACCCCTGACTCCGGCTAAGAACCCTCTCACCGCGGCTTCATCGTCGGCTCACCTCGACCTCGGAGGATGAGGACATGACGAAGATCGCGACGGCCCTGGCCGCTCTGTCCGTGTCCGCAGTGATGGCGCTCGGCGCCCCGGCGTACGCCTCGCACGGGGGCGACGACCCCGCCGGCGACGACCACGGTGGCAGTGGTGGTGGGGGTGGTGGCGGCCGCGTCGTGAAGACCGGCTCATGCACCGACGGCGCCCACTGGAAGCTGAAGGTGAAGAACGACGACGGCCGCCTCGAGGTCGAAGGCGAGGTGGACAGCAACGTATCCGGCCAGTCCTGGCGCTGGAAGATCAAGGACAACGGCACCGTCGCGGCGTCCGGCTCGTCGAAGACGGGCGGTCGCAGCGGCTCGTTCAGTGTCGAGCGCAAGATCAGCAACCGCGCCGGCACCGACAAGATCACCTTCCGCGCCACGCACAGCGGCGAGGTGTGCTCGGGCTCGATCGCCTTCTGAGCGATCCGGCCGCGAGGGGACCCGGCAGGTGGATGGGCCTGCCGGGTCCTCGTCGTCCCTGACGGTCAGACCGCCCGTGCCACCTCGACTCCTACGTCGTCGACGCCCTGGCGGCCGGCGCGCGTGGATACTTGCTCAAGGACACCGCGCCGCACGAGCTCACCCGGGCGATCCACGTCGTGGAGAGCGGTGAGTCGGTCTTCTCGCCGAAGATCACCGAGAGCCTGGTGCGACAGCTGGGCGGCGAGGGGGACGACTCCCGCACCCAGGACGCGCGGCGCCGCCTGGCCGAGCTCACCGACCGGGAGCGTGCCGTCGCCGACGCGGTGGCCGATGGGCTGTCCAACGCCGCCATCGCCGAGTCGCTGTTCCTGGGCGAGGCCACGGTGAAGACATACGTGTCGCGGATCCTCACCAAGACCGGTTCGGAGAACCGCGTCCAGATCGCGCTCCTGGTCTACGAGTCGCGCTCGTCCTAGACGGCCTGTCCACGGGCTGTCGTCGGCCCTGTCCCTGCACCATGTCGAGACGCTAGGTTGCACGCAAATCGGCAGGGGGGCGGCAGGAGGGACGATGACCGCCACACTCAGCGAGCAGCTGACCCGCAAGAAGCCCATGGCCGCGAAGAAGGGCCCGCACGAGGGCCCGGACCTCGAGCGCAGCTTCGGCACCTTCCAGCTCACGATGTTCGGCGTCGGCGCCACCGTCGGCACCGGCATCTTCTTCGTGCTGCAGGAGGCGGTGCCCGACGCCGGCCCGGCGGTGGTCGTCTCGTTCCTGATCGCCGGCCTCGCCGCCGGCCTCTCGGCGCTGTGCTACGCCGAGATGGCCAGCGCGATCCCGGTGAGCGGGTCGACGTACTCCTACGCCTACCACGCCCTCGGCGAGCTCGTGGCGATGGTGATCGCTGCCTGCGTCCTGCTGGAGTACGGCGTGGCAGCCTCGGCGGTCGCGGTCGGGTGGAGCGGCTACTTCAACGAGCTCCTCGACAAGACGGTCGGCTTCACCATCCCGGAGTCGCTGTCCTACTCGCCCATCCCCTACGACGGCACCAACGGGCTGGTGAACCTGCCCGCGATCGTGCTCGTCGGCCTGTGCACGCTGCTGCTGATCCGGGGGGCCAGCGAGTCGGCGCGGGTCAACACGGTCATGGTGCTGATCAAGCTCAGTGTCCTGTGCCTGTTCATCATCATCGGGTTCACGGCGTTCCAGGCCGACCGGTTCGACAACTTCTGGGCCTCAGGGTCGGCGGGCATCAGTGCGGCGGCCGGCACGATCTTCTTCTCCTTCATCGGCCTCGACGCGGTCTCGACCGCTGGTGAGGAGGTCCGCAACCCGCAGCGGGCGCTGCCGCGCGCGATCATCGGCGCGCTGTTCGTCGTGGTCACGATCTACGTGCTCGTGGCGATCGCCGGCATCGGGGCGCAGCCGCTGGCGGAGTTCTCCAGCAAGGAGCAGGAGAGTGCCGGCCTCTCGGTGATCCTCGAGAACATCACGGGCAGCGCCGCCCCGGGCACGATCCTGGCGGCCGGCGCGGTGATCTCGATCTTCTCGGTCACCCTCGTCACGCTCTACGGGCAGACCCGGATCCTGTTCGCGATGGGCCGCGACCGGATGCTCCCGGACAAGTTCGCCGAGGTGAACCCGCGCACCCTGACTCCGGTCTTCAACACGATCGTCGTCGGCATCGTGGTCGCGATCATCGCCGGCTTCGTGCCGTCCGACTACCTCTGGGACACCGTCTCGATCGGCACGCTGGTGGCGTTCTCCACGGTCGCGATCGGGGTGATCGTGCTCCGTCAGACCCAGCCCGACCTCGAGCGACCGTTCAAGGTGCCGGGCTACCCGGTCACGCCCGTGCTCACCGTCGCGGCCTGCGTCTACGTGCTCTCTGGCCTCGCCGCGATCACCTGGGTCATCTTCGGGACCTGGCTCGCGGTGGTCATGGCGTTCTACTTCCTGTGGAGCCGGCACCACTCCCGCCTCAACGGGGGAGTCCCGGTCCCCGAGGACGTCTGACATGACGCTCGTCGTCGGCTTCGCGCCGGGGAAGGACGACTGGTCGTCAGTCCAGCTCGGGGCGACCCTGGCCAGGTCCTTGGGCACGGACCTGCTGATCGTCTCGGTCGTGCCGACGGTGTGGCCCACGCCGGTGGCCGGCCACACCGACCGCGAGTTCGAGGAGTGGGCGGAACAGTCGGGCGCGGCCGCAGTGGCGGAGGCCAACTCGATCCTGGCCGAGGACTGTCCCGACGTGGCCGCCGTGGCGCGGTGGACGCCGGGCCGCTCGGTGGCGAGCGTGCTCCTCGAGCAGGCCGACGAGATCGCCGCCTCGATGATCGTCATCGGCTCCGGCAGCACGGGGAGCTACGGCCGGGTGCACCCGGGCGCCACCGGCGACTGGCTGCTGCACTCCTCGCACATCCCGGTCGCCGTCGCCACGCACGGCTGGGTCGCCAGCGACCACGGGCGGGTACGCCGGGTCACGTGCGCGTTCCGCGGCGACGAGCGGTCTCGCTCGACCTTGGAGCGGACGGCCGAGATCTGCTCGCAGATCGGAGCCACTCTGCGGCTGGTCACCTTCGCCGTCCGCGGCCGCACCGTCTACACCGCCGGCGTCGGCGTGCACGCCGAGGACATGGTGCTGGACCGCTGGGTCAGCCAGGCCGCGGCCGCGCAGGACGAGGCGCTGAAGGCGCTCAAGGACTCCGGCAAGTCGCCCAGCTCGATCGAGAGCGTCGTCGCCCACGGCCGCACGTGGGGCGCGGCCGTCGACCGGCTGGACTGGGACCGGGACGAGGTCCTGGTGCTGGGGTCGTCGGAGGCCGGCGTCATCGAGCGGATCTTCCTGGGCTCGAACGCCTCGAAGATCGTGCGGCACTCACCGGTGCCGGTCGTCGTCGTGCCCTGACCGAATCAGTCCACGTCGCGGCCGAGCAGGTCCTCCCAGGTCTCCCGTCGTACGACGGTGCGCCACGACCCGTCGCGCGCGAAGACGACCGGAAGCCGCCGGTTGCCGTTGTAGTTGTTGGCCATCGTGAAGCAGTAGGCGCCGGTGCTCGGCACGACGACCCCGTCGCCGACGGCCGGGCGCGACAGCACGACGTCGCGGACCAGGACGTCGCCGCTATCGCAGTGCCGGCCGACGAGCTGACAGACCTCGTCGTCCTCGGCGGTGTCGAGCCGGCCGATGATGCCGGCCTCGAAGCGCTGGTCGAAGAGCGCGACCTCGAGATTGTCGCCCATGCCGCCGTCGACGGCGACGAACGTGTGCCTGCCGCGCTTGACCGTCACCACGCTGTAGACCGTGCATGCGGCCTCGGCCACCATGCTGCGGCCGGGCTCGACGATCAGCTCGGCGTCCGCGGACAGGTGTGCCCGCGCGGCCCCGACCAGGACGTCGAGGTACGCCGCGACGGTGGGCGGTTCGTCGGCCCAGGTGTAGCGCGCGCCCAGGCCGCCGCCCAGGTCGTAGACCGGGAACTCGCCCAGCCGCGCGACCGCCGCCACGGCATCGGCGAAGGGCTCGGTCTGGAGGATCTGGGAGCCGACGTGCAGGTGGAGGCCGCGCATCCGCAGCGTCCGGGAGCCCTCGATCCGGCTGATCAGGACCTCGGCATCGGCGGGGGCAAGTCCGAACTTCGAGTCGTCGTGGCCGGTGAGCACGCTGTCGTGGGTCTGCGCCGTGACACCGGGGATCACCCTCACGAGCACGTCGACCTCGCGACCCGCCGGCACCGCCGCCTCCAGCCGGTCGACGTCGTCGGGACCGTCCACGACAACGAGGCCGAGACCGTGCTCGACCGCGAGCTCGATCTCCTCGGGGAGCTTGGCATTGCCGTGCAGGATCAACAGCCGCGGGTCGACACCTGCCTTGAGCGCTCCGAGGATCTCGCCGCCGCCGGCGACGTCGAGGCCCAGCCCTTCCTCGACCATCAGCCGCTGGACGGCGGTGCACGAAAAGGCCTTCGACCCGAAGACGACGCGGCTGGTGGGCCAGCGCGCCGCCAGGCCGTCGGCGTACTCCCGCGCCCGGGCCCGCACCGCGTCCTCCGCCACCACGAGCACGGGGGTCCCGGCCCCGGCGGCGACCTCGTCGAGACGGCAGCCGCCGACGACGGGGACGCCGTCGTCGGTGAGCTCGGTCCCGGCCGGCAGCAGGTCGAGGAGCGAGTGCCGCGACCCCACTCCGGAGGAGCGCATGGCAGCTAGTATCGCCGCCATGTCCACGCCTGCGGACCGCCAGCGGGTGGCCGCCTACGGCGTCGCGCGTCGGGGCGAGGACGTTCTCCTCGTGCGGGCCTCGTCGATCTCGGGTGCTGGTGGCACGTGGTGGCTGCCCGGTGGGGGCGTGGAGTTCGGAGAGTCCCCCGAGGAGTGTCTGGTGCGGGAGTTCAGGGAGGAGACGGGACTCACCGCAGACGTCGGGCAGGTGGTGGACGTCGTCTCGGACGTCGCGTTGTTGACGGAGGAGCCGACCCGGCTTCACTCGGTCCGCATCGTCTACCGGGTCGAGGTCGATGAGGGCTCGGCTCAACCCGAGACGGATGGCTCGACCGACGCCGTGCGCTGGGTCCCGTATCGAGAGCTCGAGACACTGCCACTCACTCCCTGGCTCGGCGAGCTCGTCCGCACGCGATGGGCGCGGATGGGTCTGTGACGCCACCCGGACCAGCGAAGGTGGAGCGGGTGCCTCTGTTGCGGAGGTCTTGACAGGCTCGACCAGCGGCGCGGTGGGGTCAGTTCTCAGTTGTTGAAGCGGTAGCCCATCCCGCGCACCGTCGCGATCGCGGACGGGCCGAACTTCTTGCGCAGGTAGCCGATGTAGACGTCGACGACGTTGGAGCCCGGATCGAAGTCGAACCCCCAAACCTGGTCGAGGAGCTGCTCGCGGGAGAGCACCTGGCCCGCGTTGACCATCAGGGTCTCGGCCAGGGAGAACTCGCGCGCGGAGAGCTCGAGCTCGCGCTCGCCCACGGTGGCACGGCGGGTGCGGACGTCGAGGCGGACGCCGCCGGCCTCGAGGACGTCGTCGCGGCCGGGGCCGCCGTTGTCGGCGGACGTGCGCAGCCGCAGCCGGATCCGGGCCAGCAGCTCGGCGAAGCGGAACGGCTTGGGCATGTAGTCGTCGGCGCCGCCCTCGAGCGCGGACACGGTGTCCCCGACCGAGTCGCGGGCGGTCAGGACGATGACCGGCAGCCTCGAGCCCTGGGAGCGCAGCTGGTCGAGCACCTCGAAGCCGTCCATGCCGGGCAGCCCGATGTCGAGGACCATCAGGTCGAACTCGCCGCTGAGGGCGCGGTCCAGACCGATCCGCCCGTCGGCGACGGTCGTCGTGCGGTGGCCGTCAGCGGCGAGCCCCTTCGAGACGAAGGACGCGATGCGCTCCTCGTCCTCGACGATCAGGATGCGGGCCACAGGCTGAACTCCTCTTGGGTCTCGCCCTGACTACGGTCGCCGGGCTCGATCGGTTCAACGCCGGGGATGGGCAATGTGATCACGAACCGCGCGCCGTGGGGCTTCTCGTCCACCAACGAGACGGTGCCCCCGTGTGCCTGGGCGATGGCCCTGACGATCGAGAGGCCGAGCCCGAACCCCTCGTCGGACTCGGGTACGACGCTGCGGCCGAACCGCTCGAAGATCTGCTCGCGGTCCTCGGGCGGCACGCCGGGCCCGCAGTCGCGGACCCAGAGCTGCGCGGTGGCGCCGTCGTAGGACGACCCGAGCGCCACGACGTCGCCGACGGAGGTGTGTTTGACGGCGTTGTCGCACAGCTGGAGCAGCGCCTGGGTGAGTCGCTGCTCGTCGACCGCGACGGTGACGCTGGCGGTCTCGTCGAGAGTCCAGGTGCGGTCCGCCAGGCCGCGTGCCTTGGCCAGGGTGTCCACGGTCAGCCCGGTGAGGTCGACCGGGCGGCGGGTGACGAAGTCGGGCCGGTCGCTCTTGGCGAGGAGGATCAGCTCGCCCACCAGCCGCGACATCCGGTCGATCTCGTCGAGCAGGAGCTCGCGGGTCGCGGCGATCTCCTCCGGGCTGCCCACGTCGAGGAGCTCGAGGTGGCCGCGGAGGACGGTGAGTGGGGTCTTGAGCTCGTGGCCGGCGTCGTCGAGGAACTGCCGCTGCCCGACGAACGCCGCCTCGAGCCGGTCGAGCATGCGGTTGAAGGTCCGGGTGAGTGCGGTGATGTCGTCGTTGCCGGTCTCGGGGAGGCGCCGGGAGAGGTCGCTGTCGTTGATCTCGTCGGCGGTCTGGCGCAGGGTCCGCAGCGGGGCGAGCAGTCGACCGGACTGGGCCGCCGCGAAGCCGGTGATGACGATGAGGGACAGCACCGACACGACGGCGTAGGTCTTCATGGTGTCGCTCAGCCCCGAGCGGGCGTCGCCGTAGTAGGTCACCACGATCAGCGCGCCGGTCTCGCCGCCCCGCTCGACGGTCTGGGCGTTGAGGATCAGGTCGTCCTCTGGGTCCTCGAGCTTGGTCGTGCCGTTGTCGGTGGCGATGCTGTTCGCGGCGCTGCGGAACGCGGCGGCGTCATCGCCGGTGTAGCCGTGGGACGACACGCTCTGAGGCCCGGGGCCCTCCCCGTCGCCGGCGTCGTACCAGGACACCAGCGCTTCGTTGTCGTCGGGCACCTGGGAGCGCAGGAAGGCGTCGAGGAGGTCGCCCACGGTCGTGTACGACGCGCCCTGGGCCTGCTGGAACTTGTCGAACTCCTTGAACTGCTGGTCGACCCGGTCCGAGATCGCCTGGTCGATGCGCTGGGACTCGATGACGTAGACGATGAGTCCGGCGCCGCTCAGGGCCAGCAGCGTGAGCAGTGCGACCGCCGCGGTGATGCGGACGCGGACCGAGACGCCCGACCGCTCGGGTCGGGCGCTGCTGGCCTGATGAGGGTCAGTCGTCGCTGCCACCACCACCGCCGTGGCCGCTGACGTCGCTGCTGCCCGACCCACCGTGGCTGGAGCCGAAGCCGCTGCTTGACCCGCTCCCCGGACCGCTGCTGCCCGACCCGCTGCCGTGGTCGCCGGAGTCGTCGTCGCTATGGCCGTCGCTTTGGTCGTCGCCGTGGTCGTCGCCGTGGTCGTCCCAGCTGTCCGGCGTCGGGGTCACCTCGGTGAGGCCGTCGTCGTCGCCGTGGTCGTCGCCGTGGTCGTCGCCGTGGTCGTCGCCCTGGTCGTTGCCCTGGTCGTCGCCCTGGTCGTGCATGGCGCTCGGCGAGGGCTTCGGCGTACCGCTCTGGTCGTCGATGATGATCGTCTGGCGCGGCTGTGGGTCGTCGGCCGCAGACGCGACCAGGGTGCCCGCCACGAAGGCTCCCAGGGGGAGCATCAGGGCGAGCGCGGCAAAGACCTTCCAGAAGCTGCGCATGGCACCACGATCATCCCAAGAGGTAGGCCCGGAGTGAGAATCCGATGAGAGCCTTCTCATCCACCACCGCACGGCCCACCGAGCCGGGCCGTGGCCGCCGTTCCCGTGCTGGCAGTCGTCGCGGCACGGCAACCGGCCGACAACCAGTCATCTAGTGTGGATCGGGTCACAGACTGCGCCAGGAGGAGGGTTTCCGTGCTCGTCCCGTTCAGCGTCACCGACTTCATCGATCGTGCCGTGCAGGTCTACGGCGACCGGGTGGGCGTGGTCGACGAGCCCGACCAGCCCGCGCCTTCTCTCGGCGAGCTCACCTTCCGGCAGGTGGGCGACCTCGCCCGGCGACAGGCCGCGCACCTCGACAGCCTCGGCGTCGGCTTCGGCGACCGGGTGGCCGTGGTCAGCCACAACAGCGCGAGGCTGTTCACGTCGTTCTTCGGCGTGTCCGGCTACGGCCGGGTGCTGGTGCCGATCAACTTCCGGCTGCGCCCCGACGAGGTGCGCTACATCGTCGAGCACTCCGGCGCCAAGGTGCTCTACGTCGACCCGGAGCTCGACGACTCGCTGCAGGACGTCGCGGCCGAGCACCGGCTCGTGCTGGGCCGCGACGATGACCTCTACGCGCCCGAGGGCTCCGAGCCCAAGCCGTGGGAGCCCCCCGGGATGGAGGGGGAGAACGCCACCGCGACGATCAACTACACCTCCGGCACGACCGCCCGGCCCAAGGGCGTCCAGATCACCCATCGCAACATCTGGGTCAACGCGGTCACCTTCGCGCTGCACGCCGGCGTCACCGACCGCGACGTCTACCTGCACACGCTGCCGATGTTCCACGCCAACGGCTGGGGCATGCCGTTCGCGATGACCGGGCTGGGCGTGTCCAACATCGTGCTGCGCAAGGTGGACGGCGCCGAGATCCTGCGTCGCGTCGACAAGTACGGCGTCACGGTCATGTGCGCGGCCCCGGCCGTCGCCGCGGCCGTGCTCGAGGCGGCGCAGACCTGGGAGGGCGAGATCCCCGGCCGCGACAAGGTGCGGATCATCATGGCAGGCGCGCCGCCGCCCACGAAGACAGTTGCCCGGGTCGAGGAGGAGCTCGGCTGGGAGTTCATCCAGATCTACGGCCTCACCGAGACCTCGCCGCTGCTCACGGTCAACCGCACCCGTGCCGAGTGGGACCACCTGTCGGCCCAGGAGCGTGCCGAGAAGCTCACCCGCGCCGGCATGCCCGCCATCGGGGTCTCCCTCAAGGTCGAGGTCTCGGAGGACGCCGGTGACGAGGGGAGCCACGGGACCGGTGAGGTCCTGGCCCGCTCCAACGTCGTGCTCGAGGGCTACTGGGAGCAGCCCGAGGAGTCCGAGCGCGCGCTGAAGGACGACTGGTTCCACACCGGCGACGGCGGCACGATCGGCGAGGACGGCTACCTCACCATCAGCGACCGCAAGAAGGACGTCATCATCACCGGCGGTGAGAACGTCTCCTCGATCGAGGTCGAGGACGTGATCTTCTCCCACCCGGCGGTCGCCGAGGTCGCGGTGATCGGCGTACCCGACGAGAAGTGGGGCGAGACCATCAAGGCGCTCGTCGTCCTCGCTCCGGGTGCGGAGGTCACCGAGGCCGAGCTGATCACGTGGTGCAAGGCCAGGGCGGCCGGCTACAAGGCGCCGACCTCGGTGGAGTTCCGTGACCAGCTGGCGCGCACGGCGACCGGCAAGCTGCAGAAGTTCAAGCTGCGCGCGCCGTACTGGGAGGGCCGCGAGCGCCAGGTCAACTGAACCCACACGTGTGGGCGGCCGCGCGCGGGCACCCACTGACCGAAGCACTAGCCTCGCCGTGTGCCCACCCTCGCCGAGCTCGTCGACCTGCTGCACGGCTGGTACCCGCCCGCCACCGCGGACTCGTGGGACGCGGTCGGCCTGGTCGCCGGTGACCCGGAGCAGGACGTCCGCAAGGTCCTGTTCGCCGTCGACCCGGTTCTGCCGGTGGCCCACGAGGCGGGGGAGTGGGGCGCGCAGCTGCTGGTCACCCACCACCCGCTGTTCCTCAAGGGCGTGCACGGCGTGGCCCGGACCACGCCGAAGGGGCGGACCCTCGGGACGCTGCAGGACGCCGGGTGCGCCCTGCTGACCGCGCACACCAATGCCGACCAGGCGGTGGGTGGGGTCTCCGAGGCGCTGGCCCGCGCGGTCGGGCTGACCGATCTCGAGCCGGTCATCGCCACCAGCAACGACCAGCTGGACAAGCTGACGACCTACGTCCCCGTGGCCCACGCCGACCTGGTCCGCGAGGCGGTGGGTGCGGCGGGGGCGGGAGTGATCGGCGACTACGACAGCGCGTCGTTCTCCAGCCGGGGCGAGGGACGGTTCCGCCCGCGGGAGGGTGCCCACCCCACGATCGGGGAGGTCGGCAGCCTCGAGGTGGTCGACGAGGTCCGGATCGAGTGCGTCCTGCCCCGGCCCGCGCGGTCCCGCGTCGTCGCCGCACTGCTGGCCGCGCACCCCTACGAGGAGCCGGCCTACGACGTCGTCGAGCTCGCCGACCCCGGCCTCGCCGCCACCGGTACCGGACGGATCGGGACGGTCGCCGGGACCACGCTCGGTGAGTTCGCCCAGCGCGTGGCCGAGGCGCTGCCGCGCACCTCGACCGGAGTCCGGGTGGGTGGCGACCCGGGCCGCGTCGTACGCCGGGTGGCCGTGTGCGGAGGAGCAGGTGACTTCCTGCTCGACGCCGTACGCCGGACGGACGCCGACGTCTACGTCACCAGCGACCTGCGGCACCACCCGGCGGCCGAGTTCCTCGAGCAGGACGGGCCGGCCCTGGTCGACGTGGCGCACTGGGCCGCCGAGTGGACCTGGCTGCCGGTCGTGGCCCGGAAGATGGCCGAGGCGCTGGGCGATACGGTGGAGACCCGGGTCAGCGCCATCTGCTCCGACCCGTGGACAGCACTACACACAGGAGAAGAGCGCTGAAAGCCGACCCCGCCGCCCAGCTCGCCCTGCTGGGCCTCCAGGAGCTCGACTCGCGCGCCGACCAGTTGCGCCACCAGCGCGAGAACCTGCCCGAGATCGCCGAGATCGCCGCGCTCACGGCCGGCCGTGCCGAGCTGGACGGCCGGCGCCGCGACGCGCAGATCGCGGTCGACGACCTCACCGCCGAGCAGGCCAAGGTCGACGCCGACGTCGGGCAGGTCAAGTCCCGCAAGGTCCGGGACGAGCAGCGGATGGACCAGGGGCTGATCACCAGCCCGAAGGACCTCGAGCGGATGCAGGGCGAGCTGGAGTCGCTGCAGCGGCGGATCACCACCCTCGAGGACGAGGAGCTCGAGGTGATGGCCCGGCTCGAGGACGCGCAGCGCGACCTGGACTCCCTGACCGACCAGGTCGCGGCGGCCGACGAGCGGCTGGCGGCCCTCGGCGAGGCCCGCGACAAGAAGACCCAGGAGCTGGACGACAGCCTGCGGAAGGTGGCCGAGGAGCGCGGGCCGGCCGCGGACGGGATCCCGGCTGACCTGATGGCCCTCTACGACCGGCTCCGCGCGTCCAAGGGCGGCGTCGCCGTGGGGGCGCTCCGGGCCCGCGAGTGCGGTGGGTGCCGGCTGGCCCTCGACCCGGCCGAGCTGGCGTCGATCCGGGCCGCCGCTCCCGACGAGGTGATCCGGCACGAGGAGTGCCAGCGGATCCTGGTCCGCACGCCCGAGTCGGGGCTGTGACCTCTCCTCGCTCAGTCATCATCGAGGCCGACGGGGGCTCGCGCGGCAACCCCGGCCCCGCGGCGTACGGCGCGGTCCTGCGCGATGCCGAGACCGGCGAGGTCATCGCCGAGGACGGCACCGCGATCGGGGTGGCCACCAACAACGTCGCCGAGTACTCCGGGCTGATCGCCGGACTCCGGCTGGCCGAGGAGTTCGCCCCGGACGCCGACATCGAGGTTCGGATGGACTCCAAGCTCGTGGTCGAGCAGATGTCCGGCCGGTGGAAGATCAAGCATCCCGACCTCAAGCCGCTGGCCACGGAGGCCAACCGGCTGGCGCCGTTCGGGACGACGTACACCTGGGTCCCGCGCGAGTCGAACAAGCACGCCGACCGCCTCGTCAACGAGGCGCTCGACGGGAAGCGGAGCGGTGTGACCGCGGCCGGTGCGGCCCTGGTGGACGAGCCCGAGCCGCAGACCGCCGAGGAGGAGGCCGCGTCGCCGGTGCTTCCGCCCAGCAGCTGGGGGCCGCCCGGGCCGGCGACCACGCTGCTCCTGGTCCGCCACGGCGCCACGCCGCACACCGTGGAGAAGCGGTTCTCCGGGGGGTTGGCGAGCGCCAACCCCGGACTGAGCGACGAGGGCCGGGCCCAGGTCCGCGCCACCGCCGACTGGCTGGCCCCGATCGCCGAAGGGGTCGAGGCCGTCGTCTCCTCGCCCGTACGCCGGACGCTGGAGTCCGCCGAGATCCTGGCCGAACGGTTCGGCCGGACCGTCGACCTCGAGCCCGGCTTCGCGGAGATGGAGTTCGGCAGCTGGGACGGGCTGACCCTCGCCGAGGTCGCGGAGCGGGACCGGGCCGCGCTGGAGGCGTGGCGCGGCTCCCTGGACGTCGCCCCTCCCGGTGGTGAGTCGTTCCGGCAGGTCGAGGAGCGGGTCCTGGCCGGGCTGGACCGGCTGCTCGCGCGGCACGCCGGCAAGACGGTGGTCGTGGTCAGCCACGTCACGCCGATCAAGACGATGGTGGCCAGGGCGCTCACCGCACCGCTGGAATCGGTCTTCCGGATGCAGCTCAGCCCCGCGTCGGTGACGGTGCTGTCGTTCTTCCCCGAGGTGGACGGCATGACGCCCGCCTCGATGCGGCTCTACAACGCCCGGCCGCCTGGCGACGACGCGTTCTCGCCTGCATCGTCGGCCTGGTGAGCCTTCGTCGAGTGACGCGACGTGCTCTCGTCGGGACTGATCCACAGCACTTTCACGACGTTCGACGGGAGCCCTCCCGCTTACGCCGCTTCCCCTCGTGCATCGCGACCACCCGGGCGATCGGGATCTCGTGGCCCTCGGCGACGAGGTCGTCCGGCAGCCGCTGCGGCTCGGCCATCGCCGAGGCCCAGGAGTCCGCGCCCAGCCGTTCGATCGCGCTGAGGACGGTGAAGTCGGACGGTTGCACCTGCTCCAGCTCGTCCCAGATGACCGGGAACGACACCGGCAGGCCGGGGCGCGCCCGCGGGCTGTACGCCGCCACCACGGTCGCGCCGCCGGCCCGCGTCGAGTCGACGAAGACCTTCCCGCCTCGCTCCTCACGGACGAACTCCGTCGTGGCGACCGCCTCGTCAAGGCGCGCGGCTCGCGCGGCCAGCGCCCTGGTCGCCGCGGCGACGTCCGGGATCTCCTGGCCCTCGGTGAGCGGGACGAACACGTGCACGCCCTTGGCGCCGCTCAACTTCACGCCACCCGACAGCCCGGCGTCCGCGAGCGCCTGCCGGACCAGCAGCGCCGCCGCCACCGCCATCCGGAACCCGTCGGCCGGCTCGACGTCGTCGGGCGGGTCGAGGTCGAGGATCAGGTGGGTCTGGGCCCAGCTGTCCACCCGGACGAGCGCCGGGTGGTACTCCACCGCCCGCTGGTTGGCCAGCCAGACCAGCGTCCGCCGGTCGTTGCAGACGGGGTAGTGGACCTCGCGCTTGGAGGCGTTCGCCCAGACCGTCGTCGTAAGGATCCAGTCGGGGGCGTACTTGGGCAGGTTCTTCTGCATGAACGGCGCCTGGCCCGGCCGGGCGCGGACGACCGACAGCGCCCGGTCGCGCAGCTCGGGGAGCATCCGCTCCTGCACCGCGTCGAGGTAGCCCACCAGGTCGCCCTTGGTCACCCCCGCGCCGTCGAAGACCGGCTGGTCGAGGTGGGAGAGCTTCACGCCGGCAAGCTCCGGGTCGTCCTTCGCCATCCGCACAGTCTGCCTGTGGACGGTTACCCGGAACCCCGGGTGTCTTCGTTGCGGAGGCTTCGAGGCTCCTTCGAGGCTCGCAGGCTCGCACCTCAGTACGAGCGCCCGTGAACGGCCTCGCACCTGACTCGTAGATAGACGTAATTGGTTCAGGCGACCTTGTGAAGGTTGACGTGGTAGCCGAGTGCTTCGAGCTGGGCGATGGCGTGGCGTCGGGTGCGTTCGGGGTCGCGGGTGCGGTAGTAGTCCGCACCGAGGTCGGTGTAGACCTCCCCGGTCTGGGCCATGTGCCAGATCGAGTTCAGGATGCTGCGCTGGACCGCGACCAGGGCCCGCTTCTT
Organism: Nocardioides sp.; assembly: GCF_036274455.1. Taxonomy (GTDB): domain Bacteria; phylum Actinomycetota; class Actinomycetes; order Propionibacteriales; family Nocardioidaceae; genus Nocardioides. The sequence continues at coordinate 73,870 of NZ_DASUFR010000133.1, forward strand.
TCCGCGTCGCTTCACGATCCGCTGGAACTTTGCCGCCAGGTAGGTGTCCTTGGACCGGGACGCGGCCTCGGCGGCCTGGCCCAGCGCGGCCTTGAGGTAGGTGTTCCCGGGCCGGGCCTTGGTCGACTTCTTGCGGCCCGCGGACTCGTTGCTCCCCGGTGCCACTCCGGCCCAGGAGGTCAGCTGCTCGGCGGTGGGGAACACGCGCATGTCCGCGCCGGTCTCAGCGATCACCACGTCGGCGACCAGGACGCTGACCCCGGGGATGGTGCAGATCAGGTCCCGGAGGGCACGAAACGGCTCGATCATCACCTCGATCCGCTCGGTCAGCTTCTCGATCGCCTGGTCGTGGTGGTCGATCAGGTCCAACCGCATCCGGGCCATGAACGCGTGGTGCTCGTTGAACCGGCCCACCAACGCCTCACGCAGCTCTGGGATCTTGGTACGGAGCTTGGCCTTGGCCAAGTCGGCCAGCACCACCGGGTCGCGTTCCCCGGCGATCAGGGCCTCCAGCATCCTGCGGGTCGAGACCAGGGTGATCTTCGAGGCCACCACGGTCAGCTTGATCCCGGCGTCCTCCAGCAACTTCTCCAACCGCTGGTACTCCCGGGTCCGCTGCTGGACCAGCCCAGCCCGGGCCCGGGTGAGGTCCCGCAGCTGCCGGATCGGCTCGGGGGGCACCATCGACCCCGACACCAGGTCGTGGGCCCCCAGGTCGGCCAGCCACGCCGCGTCCGAGACATCGCTCTTGCGTCCCTTGATCGCCTTGACCCGCACCGGGTTGGCCAGCACCGTCTCGAACGGCGCGTCCTCGAACAGGTAGTAGAACGGCTTCCAGTAGTCCCCGGTCGCCTCCATCACCACCCGGGTGACCCCCTGGCCGACCAGGAAGTCCCGCAGCTCCAGCACCTGCCGGGTCACCGACCCCCACGTGGAGACCTCGCTCGTCGTAGCCCGTGACCCAGATCCCTGGATCCGCACACACACCTTCGCGTCGGCCTTGGAGATATCCATCCCCGCACACCGCGGATGCACCACTTCCATCCCGCTCAACTCCCTCCCACCCACCGGGGTGCCCGGTCGGCGGACCCTCCGCCGCAGTGACCACCACGGGGAGGGCAGCAGCAACAGAAGTCTGACTCGCGTGCTCACAGCAACAATCCACGGTCCACGTGGGGCCCTCCACCACCAAGCTCAGCCACGGGCTCATCGGCACCAAGGTGCGTCGGCGTCCAACCGTGGCGACCACCCCACCACTGTGACCCGACACCCGCCCGACGACAGCCCCCAGCAATCTTTT
>NZ_DASUFR010000134.1:0-23856 GCF_036274455.1 Nocardioides sp.
GTCGCCGGTGTTGACCTCGGCGCCGATGCGGATGATGCCGCGCTCGTCGAGGTCGGCCAGCATCTCCTCGGAGACGTTCGGGATGTCCCGGGTGATCTCCTCCGGACCCAGCTTGGTGTCGCGGGCGTCGACCTCGTGCTCCTCGATGTGGATCGAGGTGAGGATGTCCTCCTGCACCAGCCGCTGGCTGAGGATGATCGCGTCCTCGTAGTTGTGGCCCTGCCACGGCATGAACGCGACGAGCAGGTTGGTGCCCAGCGCGATCTCCGCGTTGTCGGTGCACGGACCGTCGGCGATCGGCGAGCCCGCCTCGAGCTTGTCACCCTCTGCGACCAGCGGCCGCTGGTTGATGCAGGTGCCCTGGTTGGAGCGGCGGAACTTGTCGAGCTTGTAGGTCGTGTAGGTGCCGTCGTCGTTCATCGTCTCGATGACGTCGGCGGAGACCTCCTTGACCACACCGGCCTTCTCGGCCACCAGCACGTCGCCGGCGTCGACCGCGGCGCGGTACTCGATGCCGGTGCCGACCAGCGGCGCGTCGCTCTTGATGAGCGGCACGGCCTGGCGCTGCATGTTGGCACCCATGAGCGCCCGGTTGGCGTCGTCGTGCTCGAGGAACGGGATCAGCGCGGTGGCCACCGACACCATCTGGCGCGGCGACACGTCGATGTAGTCGACCTCGTCGGCCGGGACCTCGGACACCTCGCCGTCGCGCTGGCGGACCAGCACCCGCTCGTCGAGGAACTTGCCCTTGTCGTCGACGGCCGCGTTGGCCTGAGCGATGACGTAGCGGTCCTCGTCGTCGGCGGTGAGGTAGTCGACGTTGTCGGTGACCCGGCCCTTCTCGACCTTGCGGTAGGGGGTCTCGACGAAGCCGAACGGGTTGATCCGGCCGTAGGACGCGAGCGAGCCGATCAGGCCGATGTTGGGACCCTCGGGGGTCTCGATCGGGCACATCCGGCCGTAGTGCGACGGGTGGACGTCACGGACCTCCATGCCCGCGCGGTCACGGGACAGACCACCGGGGCCGAGCGCGTTGAGCCGGCGCTTGTGCGTCAGCCCGGCGATCGGGTTGGTCTGGTCCATGAACTGCGAGAGCTGCGAGGTGCCGAAGAACTCCTTCAGCGCAGCGACCACCGGGCGGATGTTGATCAGGGACTGCGGCGTGATCGCCTCGACGTCCTGGGTCGTCATCCGCTCGCGGACCACCCGCTCCATGCGGGCCAGGCCGGTGCGGAGCTGGTTCTGGATCAGCTCGCCGACCGTGCGCATCCGGCGGTTGCCGAAGTGGTCGATGTCGTCGGCGGTGATCTCGATCGTGCCCTGGGCGGACTCGATCTGGGTCTGGCCGTCGTGCAGGGCGACGATGTAGCGGATGGCCGCCACGATGTCGGCCAGCGTCAGGGTCTGCTGGTCGAAGGCCTCGTTCTGGCCGAGCTTCTTGTTGACCTTGTAGCGGCCGACCTTGGCGAGGTCGTAGCGCTTGGGGTTGAAGTAGTAGTTGTTGAGCAGCGTCTGGGCGGCCTCGCGGGTCGGCGGCTCACCCGGGCGGAGCTTGCGGTAGATGTCGAGCAGCGCGTCGTCCTCGGCCACTGTGTGGTCCTTCTCGAGCGTGAGCTCGATGGACTCATAGGCCTTGCCCTCGGTGCTGTTGGGGTCGGCGAACTCACGGCGGATGTCCTCGACGGTCATGCCGAGGGCCTTGAGCAGGACGGTGACGTTCTGCTTGCGCTTGCGGTCGAGACGGACGCCGACCATGTCGCGCTTGTCGATCTCGAACTCCAGCCAGGCACCGCGGCTGGGGATCAGCTTCGCGGTGTAGATGTCCTTGTCGGAGGTCTTGTCGGCGGTGCGCTCGAAGTAGACGCCCGGGCTGCGGACCAGCTGGGAGACGACGACGCGCTCGGTGCCGTTGATGATGAAGGTGCCCTTGTCGGTCATGAGCGGGAAGTCGCCCATGAAAACCGTCTGGCCCTTGATCTCACCGGTGTCGTTGTTGGTGAACTCCGCCGAGACGTAGAGCGGCGCGGAGTAGGTGAAGTCCTTCTCCTTGCACTCGTCGACGGTGTACTTGGGGTCGTAGAAGACCGGGTTCTCGAACGAGAGCGACATCGTCTCGGAGAAGTCCTCGATCGGGGAGATCTCCTCGAAGATCTCCTGGAGACCGGACTTGTCGGAGACGTCCTCACCCTCGGCGCGACGGCGCTCGACGTTCTGCTCCCAGGCCTCGTTGCCGATCAGCCAGTCGAAGCTGTCGGTCTGGAGGGAGAGGAGCTTGGGAACCTCGAGGGGCTCGTGGATCTTCGCGAAGGAGATGCGGCGGGGGTTGCTAGCAGGCGTGCGGGAGGTGGTGCGCGCGGCCAAGAGTTGTCCTCATGCGGGCTCGTGAGCGGAGAGGCGCCCGACCACCACAACACCACCCGTCCGGGCAGGGAGATGCGCATTTGAGGGCAGGCGCAATGACCCACGATAGCGGAACGGCAGGCAGCCTTCAAGGCCGCAGCACGTCCGAGCCGCACGGCTGCCCCCGAGTGTGCTGGCTCGGGGGCCCCAGGTCAAGCATTTCGCCCCGGAACTGGGGTCGCCCGCCGCGCCGCACCGCCCCTGACCTGCGGGAACGGAAGCGGCGCCTGCGAGCGGAGCGGTGCCAGCGCCAGCGAGCCTTGGGTCCCAGCGCGCCCGACCTGCCCACCGCTCATCGAACTTGTCGAGATGCCCGCAGCCGGCGTCGGTTTCACCCCGATGCCTCGGCTGCGGTGGTCTCGACAGGCTCGACCAGCGGTGCACCGGTCCCAGCCTCGACTGCGGTGGTCTCGACAGGCTCGACCAGCGGTGCACCGGTCCCAGCCTCGGCTGCGGTGGTCTCGACCGGCTCGACCAGCGGTGCACCGGTCCCAGCCTCGGCTGCGGTGGTCTCGACCGGCTCGACCACCGGTGCACCGGTCCCAGCCTCGGCTGCGGTGGTCTCGACAGGCTCGACCAGCGAGGTGGGCCGGTCGAGCGCGCCCGACCTGCCCACCGCTCATCGAGCTTGTCGAGATGCCCGCAGCCGGGCGTCGGAGGGTGATCAGCCGGCCAGTTGATTGGTGTCCATGTCGTCGACGAGCCAGTCGCCCCCGGTCCGGTCCATGGTCAGGACGACCTGGTCCCGGTAGAGCTGGGAGCCGTCGGCCCGGCTGGTCGGCCGGTTGACGAAGACCAGGACCTGGACCCGGTCCTCACCTGAGCGGACGATCCCGGAGGCCACCACCTGGGCGGTGACGACCGCCTTGAGGTCGGGGGCGTTGGCGGCGATCTGGGAGAACAGCGGGTCGTACTTCTTCTGGTACGCCGGCGTCATCAGCGCGTCGGCGGCCTTCTGGTCCGCGTCGAGGTGGCGGTAGTCGTAGGCCAGGATCGTGGTCACGGCGTGCTCGGCCGCGCTCTGGGCCTCGGAGGTGGCGTCGTCGATGGCGGCGTCGGAGGGCTGGGCGTAGAGGTAGCCGGCGCAGGCGAGGGCAGCAGCCACGACCACGGCCAGGGCTGCGAGGAGCCAGGCGGGAATGGTGCGCTGCGAGGTCGTTCGCGTGTCCCGCTGTGGCTTGGTCGAGTCCCGCGACTCCGGGTCCGTCGCGGTTCTCCCTGCGTGGGTCTCTTCCACTTCGTCAGGGGCCAGGCCGGCGTCGTACGCCTTGCGCTTCTTCTTGTCGAGCAGGGCCTCGGCAGCCTCGTTGAGGGTCCGGAACCTGCGATCGGTGGGGTCGAGGTCGGCGATGGCGGCCTTCCAGGCCGCGCGGATCTCGGTCGCCGAGGCGTCTCGCTCGACGCCGAGGAGGTCGTACCAGGTCGGGGTCACGGCGTCGCTCCCTCGCTCGGGCCGGGCAGTTCGGTGGCGGATCCGGTGCCGGATCCGGTGCCCTGGTCGTCGGTGCCGGTGAGCGGCTGGAAGTCGTCGACCAGCCAGGTGCCCTTGATCTTGACCAGGCTGACCTGGACCCGGAACGGCGCGGGCTCGGTCTGCACCCGCTGGTCCGAGCCCGGCCTCTTCGGGTAGGACTGCGTGATCGAGCCGGCCACCAGAGCGGTCGCCGAGTCGGAGTCGATGGCCGAGACGCCGGTGCTGAAGACCTCGGCGGTTCGCGCCAGACCGGCCTGCTTCACCGTGGCCTCGGCCAGCGGGGCGTTCTTCTCGAAGTCGGCGGCGAACTTGGGCGTGATCACCTCTTCGACGAGCTTGCGGTAGTCGGGCATCGTGCCGTCGTCGGCGAGCTTGTCGGGCCCGTAGGTGTCGATCCGGAGCATGAACTGCTCCGCCTGCGCCATCACGCTCTCGCGCTGCGACTGGAGCGCGTCCTGCTTGCCGCCGATGCCCAGGGCGGGCACCGAACGAGTCGCACCGAGGTGGGCGACCGCCGCGACCGAGGCGACCAGCAGCAGGGAGAGCACGACGAGGACGGCCAGCCGCAGACGGTGCGCGGTCGGCGCCGGCGCCCCAGCTGAGGTCGGTGTGCTCTCGTCCGCCCCCGGCTCGGTCGCGGGGTCGGTCACCTGGTCGGTCACTGGCCGCTGGTCAAGGGCTGGAGGAACAGCCATTTCCAGGACTCCTCTCCTAGAGACGACGGGGCTGTGCTGCCCGTCGAGGAATCCCCGTGGGCGAGGGCGACGGCCTTGTCGCCCCAGGTCAGCCGTCCGGTGGTCGGGTCGTAGGCCGCGACGACCGGTTGGCTGGCGGCCTCGGCGTAGGACGCCGGGGCCCGCTCGGGCGCGTGCTGGGCGCCTCGAGCATTGCTCTGCGTGGCGGGCTCGTCGCACCGCGCGTCGAGGTTCATCGGCCGGTTGCTGCCCTCCTGCGGCACCCGCGTGTCGGTGCCTCCGTAGCCCTGGTGGCACACCGGCTGGCTGGTCAGGACCAGGCCGAAGTGGGCGTCGTAGAGCCCGGTGTCCGGTGTCTTCGACACCACCGTGAAGCCGCCCTCGACGGCGTAGGGGTAGAGCACGAGGAGCTGCTTGATCCCGTCGAGGTGCTTGACGACGACGTCGCCGGTAGTGACCAGGTTGTTGATCAGGTCGCCGAGCTCGACGCCGTTCTGGTCGAGGAAGGCCCGCAGCTCGGTGGCCGCCGCCCCGCCGGAGTCGATCAGGTGCCGCAGGTCGGGGTCGGCGCCGGCCAGCACGGTGGTGAACGCCTGGAGCTGCCGGGAGAAGTTCCTGATCGCCGATTCGGAGTCGACCTGGCCGTGCAGGACGGTGTTGCTGTCGCGGATCAGCGCGGTCGTGGTGTCGAAGTTGTCGTTGGCGGCCTGGATGAAGGAGCTGCCGGTGTCGATGATCCGCTGCAGGTCCTTGCCCGTCCCGGCGAACGCCGCGCCGAGCTCGTCGACGGTGGTCTTGAGGTCCTGCTTGTTCACCGACTCCACGGTCTCGGTCAGGTGGGTCAGCAGGGTGTCCGTGGCGATCGGCAGCTGGGTGTCCTTCTGGTCGATGACCGAGCCGTCGTGGAGGTAGGGGCCGTCCTTGCGCTGCGGCTGCAGGTCGACGTACTGCTCGCCGACGGCCGACCGGTTGCCGACCACCGCACGGGTCTCGGCCGGGATCTCGTCGTAGGAGTTGTCGACGTCCAGCACCGCGTCGACGCCGTCGGCGGTCAGCACCAGCTCGTGCACGGTGCCGACGCTGACCCCGCGGTAGGTGACCTGACCGCCGGCGAAGATGCCACCCGAGTCGGCCAGGTGCACGGTCACGGTGTAGTTGTCGTCGTAGAACGCCTTGTCGAGGTTGGCGTAGCGCGCGCCCACGAACGAGACCCCCAGCAGCGTGATCACTGCGAAGACGAGCAGCTGGACCTTGGTGCGGCGGGTGATCACTTCGCGCCACCTCCCTTCGCGGTGGTCCTGGCGCCGGTCTTGGGCACGACCAGCTCAGGGACCAGCAGGTTGACCAGCGAGGGGTCGTACGCCGCCTGGAGCTGGGCCATGGTGGGTCCGCCGTGGGCGGCGTCGTTCCAGGGCCCGGTGGCGCTGCGGCCCAGCCCGTTGAGGAGGCCGCCCACCTGGTCGCCGAGCTGGCTGAGCGGATCGGCGTTGGTGGTGGCACCGGGCAGCGCGGGCAGACCGGGAACCGTGTTGAGCAGCACGCACACGGTCTTGTTGCGGTTGCCGGGCTCCTGACAGAGCTGCTTCAGCTTGAGCAGTGCCTCGGGCGTGTTGAGGACCTTCCGGCACGCGGCGCTGGCCAGGTCGCCGCTGGAGATGCAGTCGAGCACGGCCTGCACGAGCTGGCCGGGGTCGAGCTCGGTCGGGAGCACGTCGGTGGGGTTGGTCGGGAGCAGCCCCTTGCTGAGGTCGAGCTCGAGGGTGATCGACAGGTTGGTGTAGTCGCCCATGTGCAGGTTGCGGGCGACCTGCGGGTCGCGGCCGACGACCTCGTCGACGAACGGGTAGGTGAGGAAGACGTTGAAGGCGTTGACGAAGTCGTCCCCGGACGCGGCGAGCTGGTTGAGCACCGGCTGGAGCTGGCGCAGCGAGTCGATGGTCGCGGTCTTGGACGCCTTGATCACCCGGACGCCCACGCCGGACAGCTGGTCGAGGGCCTGCAGCATCCGAACGAGGTCCTGGCGCTGGCCGTCGATGCTGGTCAGCGCGCTCGGCAGCTCGTCGAGCGCCTGGTCGATGTTCGCCTCCTGCTGGTGCGCCGAGACGGCCAGCCGGTTGAGGGCCTCGATGGCGTCGACGATCTGGCCCTTGTTGGTGTCGAGCTGGGAGGTGAAGGTGTTGATCTGGCTCAGCACCGACCGGACGTCGTCCTCGCGGCCGCCGATGGTCTTGTTCAGCTCCTGGGCGATCGTCTTCAGCTGCGCCACGCCGCCGCCGTTGAGGATCAGGCTGAGCGCGCCGAGCACCTCCTCGACCTCGGGGTTGCGGCCGGTCCGCTCGAGCGGGATCACGTCGCCGTCCTTGAGCGGGTTATGGCTGGCGCCGGTCTCGGGCGCGGCCAGCGAGACGAACTTCTCGCCGAGGAGGCTGGTCTGCCGGATCTCCGCGATCGCGTTGTCGGGCAGCTCGGTGTCGTTGCGCAGCTCGAGCTGGACCTCGGCCGTGTAGCCGTCGAGTGTGATCTTCTGGACCTGCCCGACGCTGACGTCGTTGACCTTGACAGTCGACTTCGGCACCAGGTCGAGCACGTCGCGGAACTGCACGGTCACGTGGATCGGGTTGTCGCCGACGTCTGTGCCCCCGGGCAGCGGCAGCGAGTAGATGTCGAAGTCGCACGCCGACAGGACAACGCTGCCGAGCAGGAGGCCGAGCAGCAGGCGCAGCCGCTTCACCGGTCGCTCCTTCCCTCGGGCGCCGGGTCCGCGGCCACGAGGCCGCCCAGCGTCGGGTCGAACGGCTGGCCGTAGGACGACCCGGTGCCGAACGGCGCGGCCCCGAACGGCGCGGAGCGCTTGAGGACCGAGCCGGCCAGCTTGCAGAGCTGCCCGCTGTGGTCGGCCTGCGCCAGGAAGCCGCACACCAGGGTCTGCGGGTCGGAGGCGATCTGGTTGACGACCTCGCCGAGGTTGGCGTTGGTGTCGAGGGTGCCGGCCTGCGGGTTGTAGGTGAGGGTCAGGTTGTTGAGTGCGAGCGGCGCGTTGCGCAGCGTCTCGTCGAGGGCCGCGCGCTGCTTGACCAGCACCTTGGCGACCCGGTTGATGTGCTCGATGTTCTTGCCCAGGATGTCGCGGTTCTCCTTGACGAACGTCGCGACGTCACCGAGGCCGACGGAGAGGTTGTGCAGGGCGGCCGCCAGCTCCTCCTTCTCGCCCGAGAGCATGTCGGAGACACCGGACAGGGACTGGTTGAACTCCCGGACGGTCTTGTCGTTGGTGGCCAGGGTGTTGATGAAGCCCTCGAGCTCGCGCGCCGAGCCGAACAGCGCCTCCTTGTTGTCGTCGAGGGTCTGGCTGAGGGTGCTGAAGTCCTTGATGGTCTGGTGGAACTGAGCACCCTCGCCGCCGAAGTTCCTGGCAGTGGTTGCGAGCAGGTCGGAGAGCGCGCCGTCCTTGTTGGCGCCGTTGGGACCGAGCGCGACGTCGAGCTGGTCGATGCTGGAGTAGATCTGGTCGAGCTCGAGCGGGACGGCGGTGTCGTCGGTCTGCAGCACGGCGCCGTCGGCCAGCTTCGGCCCGCCCTTGTAGACAGGGGTGAGCTGGATGTAGCGGTCGCCGACGATCGAGGGCGACACGATGACGGCCTTGGCGTCGGCGGGCACGTCGACGTCGGCGTCGTAGTGCATCTGGACGACCACGTCGGTGCCGGACGGGGTCACCTTGTCCACTGCTCCGACCGCGACACCGAGCACCTTGACCGCGCTGCCCTCGTAGATCGAGATGGTGCGCGGGAAGTGTGCGGTCAGCTTCCTGGTGTCCTCTCCGCCGCTGAACAGCGTCCACCCGAACGCCGCGACGAGCGCGAGGAGGCAGAGCGGCACGATCGCCCGCTTGATCCCTGAGGGGCTGCTCATCCGACCCCACCCCCGTTGGCCAGGTCGGGCGCAGGAGGCATGTTCTGGATGTAGGTGTCGAACCACGGCCCGTCGCCGAGGGTGTTGGCGAAGACCCGGTAGAACGGCGCCATCAGCCGCAGGCTGTTGTCGATGTTGTCCTCGTTCTTGTTGAGGATGCCGACCACGTCGTCGAGCTGGGTCAGGGCCGGGTTGAGGTCCTGCCGGCTCTGGCGGACCAGTGCGCTCAGCTCGCTGGAGAGGCTCGACGTCGACACGAGCAGGTTGTGGACCGCCTGCCGGCGCGCCACCAGCGCCTGGAACAGCGTGTCGGACTGCTTCATCAGGCCGACGATGTCCTGGTCCCTGTCGTCGAGGACCGAGGAGACCCGCTGGAGGTTGGTCAGCAGCGTGTTGATGCGACCGTTCTTGGCGGCGATGTCGGACGACAGCCGCGAGACGCCGGACAGCGCGGCCCGGAACTCCTCGGGGGTGTTGCGGGTGAGGTCGGCCAGCGTGGTGAGCGACCTGGCGAGCTGGTCGGTGTCGATCTGGTCGGCGGTCTCGGCCAGGCCCGAGAATGCCTGCACGACGTCGTACGGCGACTGCGTGCGCGCGACCGGGATCTCGCTGCCGGTGCCGAGCTGGCCGCTGCCAGCCGGCTCCAGCGCGAGGTACATCGAGCCCAGCAGGGTGCCGACCCGGATCGAGGCTCCGGTCTCGTCGCCGAACTGGGAGTCGGTCTTGACCCGGAAGGTGACCTTCACGTGGTCGCCCTCGAGCTCGATCCCGTCGACCTTGCCGACCCGGACCCCGGCGATCCGCACCGGATCGTCGACCTTGAGCCCGCCGGCCTCGGAGAAGGCGGCGGTGTAGGTGTCACCGCCGCCGATGAGGGGGAGGTCCTGGGCGCGGAAGGCGGCCAGGATCATGACGGCGATCACGGCGAGGCTGATCGCCCCGATGACGATCGGGTTGCGCTCGCGGAACGGCTTGATCATCCGAGGTCACACCTCGGGGAGCCGGTGTTGTAGGTGATCGGGACGGTGATCCCGGGCAGCTTGACCTTGCCCTGGAACTGGCAGAGGTAGAAGTTGAACCACGAGCCGTAGATCGCGGTCCGGCCGACCTTCTCGAGCTTGATCGGCAGCACCTGCAGCGCCCGGTCGAGCTCGCCGCGGTTGCGCTGGACGTTGGCGGTCAGCCGGCGCAGGTTGGCGATGTCGCCGACCAGCGGCGAGCGGACCCCCTTGACCAGCGACGCGGTCTGCACCGACAGCTGCGAGATCTGGTCGAGCGAGTCGAGGATCGCGTCGCGGTCCTGGTCGAGACCGCCCACGAACTGCTTGAAGGTCGTGATCAGCTCGTTGAGCTGCTTGTCCCGGTCGGCGACGTGGTCGAGGACCTCGCTGAGGTTGTCGACGAGGTCGCTGATGACCTGGTCGCGGTCCGCAAGGGTGCTGGTCACCGAGGCGGTGTGCTCGAGCAGGCTCTCGAGGGTGCCGCCCTCGCCCTGGAAGACCTGGACGATCTCGTAGGACAGCTGGTTGACGTCGGCGGGGCTCAGGGCCTCGAAGAGCGGCTTGAAGCCGTTGAACAGCACGGTCAGGTCGAGCGCCGGCGAGGTACGCGCGACCGGGATGGTCGCGCCGTCGGCGAGCTCTGTCGAGGGCCCGACCTCCTGGGTCAGGGCGACGTAGCGCTGGCCGACCAGGTTGCGGTACTTGATCGTGGCGTGGGTCGCCTCGGTCACCGAGGTCGAGTCGTCGACGGAGAAGCTGACGAGCGCCCGGGTCCGGTCGGTGATCGCGACGCCCTTGACGGTGCCGACCTTGACGCCGGCGACCCGGATGTCGTCCCCCTTGTTGAGACCCGTCGCGTCGGCGAAGACCGCCTTGTAGGTGTGGGCGCCGCCGAACGACAGGTTGCCGATGGTGGCCACCAGCACGCCGGTGGCGAGGGCGGTCACCACCATGAAGACCAGCAGCTTGGTGAGGTCCGCCGAGGTCTTCCGGTCGAGGAGCTTCACGGGGGCCCACCCCCGACCTGCTCGTCGTCGCCGTAGGACACGGTGGCACCGCGGAGCATCGGGCCGAGCAGCAGACCGCCGAGGTCGGGCACGTCGCCGGCGGTGGTGCCGAGCGTGGGCGCGATGAGCTGGTCGATGAGCCGGGACTCCTCCGGCGTACCGGCGTAGCCCCCGAAGCCGCCGAGCTGGGCGGGCGTCCCGCCGGTGTCGTAGGACGCGCCGACCCGGTCGGTGCCCTTGCCGAGCGGCGAGTCGACGCCGTCGTTGAAGTCGGGCTGCCGGCTGACCGGGTTGGCCTGGTTCCACGGCGGGTTGGGCAGGTGGAGGCAGGTCGGGCCGCGGTCGTCACCGAAGACCGGCTGGTCGGCAGCGGTGTAGCCGCGCGGCTGGTTGGGCAGCGTCTCCAGGATGATGTGGAGGGTGAAGCCGCGGAACGCCTCGGCCTCGCGCTTCCCGGAGTTGACCAGGCCGCCGAGCAGGCACGGGAACTCGGTCGAGTAGCGCGCCAGCACCCGCAGCTGGGCCCGGCTGACCTGGCCGAGACGGATGAGGTTGTCGCCGTTGTCGTCGAGGAACGCCTGCGCGGTCCCGGAGAACCGGGTCACGTCGCCGAGCAGCTTGTGCAGCTCGGCCGCGCGGGTCTCGAGGGTGCCGGTCGTGGTGAGCGTATTGCGGAGGATGTCGCCGACCTGGGGCAGCACGTCGGAGTAGGTGTCGGACACCGAGGTGGTCAGCCGGAGGTCCTCGACCAGCGCGGGGATCTGCGGGTTGAGCCGCTCGAGGTAGCTGTTGAGCGTCTCGAGGTTCTCGCCGAGCTCGTTGCCGCGGCCCTCGAGGGCGGTGGCCAGGGCGTTGAGCGTCTGGTTGAGCTCGGCCGGCTCGACGGTGCGCAGCAGCGGGTAGAGGTCGGAGAGGACCTTCTCGACCTCTGTGGACACCTCGGTCCGATCGATCGTGGCGCCGGCCTCGATGTGCTGGCTGGCCGGGTCGTCGGGGACGATCAGGGAGACGTACTTCTCGCCGAAGAGCGTCTTGGGGACGATCGACGCGGTGACGTTGCGGGGGATCTCGCCGATCTTGCTCGGGAAGAGGCCGAGGGTGAGCTCGGCACCATCGGCGGTGGCGCTCATGCCGAGCACCTCGCCCACCTCGACGCCGCGGATCTTGACGTCGGCGCGCACGGGCAGCTGGAGCCCGATCTCGGAGGTCTCGACCGTGACCTTGTCGTAGTCGGTGAACTTCTTGGTGAACGTCGCGTAGACGAGGTAGCCGGCCAGGACCAGCAGTGCCACGAAGACGACACCGAGGAGCTTGTACTGGCGGGTGAGGCCGGGCACGAGGCGGGTCATCCGGCCAACCTCACGGTGGTGCTCGCGCCCCAGATCGCCATCGACAGCAGCAGGTCGAGCACGTTGATCGCCACGATGCTGGTGCGGACCGCGCGGCCCACGGCCACGCCGACACCGGCCGGGCCGCCGCTGGCGTTGTAGCCGTAGTAGCAGTGGATCAGGATCACGACCACCGCGAAGACCAGCACCTTGCCGAACGACCACAGCACGTCGCCGGGCGGCAGGAACTGGGTGAAGTACTGGTCGTAGGTGCCGGTGCTCTGCCCGAAGAACCTGGTGATCACCAGTCGGCTGGCGAAGTAGGACGAGAGCAGCCCCACGACGTAGAGCGGGATGATCGCGATCAGGCCGCCGATGATCCGCGTGGTCACCAGGAACGGCAGCGAGGGGATCGCCATCACCTCGAGGGCGTCGACCTCCTCGGAGATCCGCATCGCGCCGAGCTGCGCGGTGAAGCCGCAGCCCACCGTGGCGGCCAGGCCGATGGCCGCGACCAGCGGGGCGATCTCACGGGTGTTGAAGTACGCCGAGACGAACCCCGCCAGCTGGGCGGTGCCGAGCTGGTTGAGCGCGGCGAAGCCCTGGAGGCCGACCTCGGTGCCGGTGAAGAAGCACATCGCGAGGATCACCCCGACGGTGCCGCCGATGACGGCGAGCGCGCCCGAGCCCAGCGTGGTCTCCGCCAGGATCCGCGCGACCTCCTTCTTGTAGTGGACCAGCGTGCGCGGGGTCCACGCGAGCGCGCGGAGGTAGAAGCTCAGCTGCCCACCGAGGTCGTCGAGGATCCCGGCGGGTTTGGTGTAGATCGCCTTCAGGTTGGCCATGGCTATGGCCTCAACCTGTCTTCGGCGGGACGAGCTGGAAGTAGATCGCGCTCATCACGAAGTTGACGACGAACAGCAACATGAAGGTGATGACGACCGACTCGTTGACGGCATCGCCGACGCCCTTCGGGCCGCCGGCGGCGTTCATCCCCTTGTAGCAGGCCACGATCGCGGCGATCAGGCCGAAGACGAGCGCCTTGGCCATGCCCTGCCAGAGGTCGGGGAGCTGGGCCAGCGCGGTGAAGCTCGAGAGGTAGGCGCCGGGCGTGCCGTCCTGCAGGACGACGTTGAACACGTAGCCGCCGGCCACGCCGACCACCGAGACCAGGCCGTTGAGGAAGACCGAGACGAGCATGCACGCGAGGACCCGCGGGACCACCAGCCGCTGGATCGGGTCGATGCCGAGCACCATCATCGCGTCGAGCTCTTCGCGGATCTTGCGGGCGCCGAGGTCGGCCGCGATCGCCGAGCCGCCCGCGCCCGCGATCAGCAGGGAGGTGGCGATGGGGCCGGCCTCGCGCACGACCGCCAGGACCGCGGCCGACCCGGTGAAGGACTGGGCGCCGAACTGCTTGATCAGGCCACCGACCTGGAGCGCGATGACCGCGCCGAACGGGATGGCGACGAGCGCGGTCGGGATGATCGTCACCGAGGCGATGAACCAGGCCTGCTGGATGAACTCGCGGGTCTGGAAGGGACGCCGGAACAGCCCGCGGCCGACGTCGAGGCCGAAGGCGAAGAGCTTGCCCGCGGTCCCGACCGGCGCGAGGACGCGCGTGGCGGTCGTGGAGGCCATGTCGAGTCCTAGCTGGCGCCGGGCGCCATGGACATGTTCCGCGCGAACGAGCCGGGCGGGGGCTCGACGCCGTACTCACGGCACCAGGCCCCCGGCTCGCGCTGGCTGCGGCGGGCTATGCCGTTGGAAGGCTCGAGCTGGAGCGGGATCGGCGGCAGCGGCGGGAGGTCCTGCCCCTTCTCGGCCTCGAGCTCGTCGGCGTCCTTCTCCTCCGACATGCCGATCGGGCCGACCCGCTGGGCGTTGAGGAACTGCCGGACCACCGGCTCCTCGGACGAGAGCAGCATCTCCCGCGGGCCGAACATCGCGAGGTGCCGGTGGTAGAGGAGGCCGATGTTGTCGGGCACGGTCCGGGCGGTGTTGATGTCGTGAGTGACGATCAGGAACGTCGCGTCGATCTGGGCGTTGAGGTCGACGATCAGCTGGTTGAGGAAGGCGGTGCGGACCGGGTCGAGGCCGGAGTCGGGCTCGTCGAACAGGACGATCTCGGGGTCGAGGACCAGGGCGCGAGCAAGGCCGGCGCGCTTGCGCATGCCACCGGAGATCTCGCCGGGCAGCTTGTCCTCGGCGCCGAGCAGACCGACCAGGTCCATCTTCTCCATGACGATGTCGCGGATCTCGGACTCGGACTTCCTGGTGTGCTCGCGGAGCGGGAAGGCGACGTTGTCGAAGAGGTTCATCGAGCCGAACATCGCGCCGTCCTGGAAGAGGACGCCGAACAGCTTGCGGATCTCGTAGAGCTCCCGCTCGGAGCAGCTCGCGATGTCCGTGCCCTCGATGACCACCGACCCGCGGTCGGGCTTGAGCAGGCCGATGATGGTCTTGAGCAGCACGGACTTGCCGGTCCCGGACGGCCCGAGCATCACGCAGATCTCACCGGGAGGGACCGTCAACGTGACGTCACCCCAGATCAGCTGCTTGCCGAAGGACTTGGTCAGCCCCTCGATCTCGATCGCCACACCCATTCGCCGTGCTCCCATCGACTGAGGTTGCGCATAGCTCCCTCGGTGGGCGCGCCCAACAACGGCCCACACTCGCCGGTAACAACGGCGGTGACGCGGGGAAGTTACGCGCAGTGGCCCCGAAACCCGGCGTGCGCAGATGCGAACAGCGGCCGTTCCCGGGTGTGGGAACGGCCGCTGCTGCGGACGTGAGTCAGGCTGCGATGCAGCCGGAGGTCACTTGACGGTGACGGTGGCGCCGGCGCCCTCGAGGGCCTCCTTGGCCTTGTCGGCCTGCTCCTTGTTGACGCCCTCGAGGATCGGCTTCGGCGCGGCCTCGACGAGGTCCTTGGCCTCCTTCAGGCCGAGGGAGGTCAGCGCGCGCACCTCCTTGATGACGTTGATCTTCTTGTCGCCTGCAGCCTCGAGGACCACGTCGAACGAGTCCTGCTCCGAGCCGGCCTCGTCGCCGCCGGCGGCGGCAGCGCCACCCGCGGCCGGGGCCGCGGCGACGGCCACGGGGGCAGCGGCGGTGACGCCGAAGGTGTCCTCGAACTGCTTCACGAACTCCGACAGCTCGATCAGCGTCATCTCCTTGAACGCGTCGAGCAGCTCGTCGGTGCTGAGCTTCGCCATGGTGGCGGTTCCTTCCGGTTGGTGGCCCTCGACGTACGTCGCGGACCGGGGTTTCTCAGGTGGTGGTCAGCCCGTTGGTCAGGCTTCGGTGGCCTCGTCGGCCTCGGTCGACTCCGCAGCGGGGGCCTCGTCGGCGGTCTCGTCGGCGCTCGCCTCGGCGGCGGGCTCCTCGGTGACCTCCTCGGTGGTCTCCTCCGCGGTGTCCTCCTCAGCCGCCGCAGCGGCCTCCTCCGTGGCGGGCTCCGCCGGCGCAGTGCCGGCACCACCAGCGAGGATCGAGGGGTCCTGCTCGGCCTTCGCCTGGAGCGCACCGGCGAGCCGGGCGGCCTGGGCGAGCGGGGCGTTGAACAGGAGGACGGCGTTCTGGAGCGAGGCGAGCATCGCGCCCGCGAGCTTGCCCAGCAGGACCTCGCGCGACTCGAGGTCGGCGAGCTTCGCGACCTTCGCAGCGTCGATGGTCTCGCCGTCGAGGTAGCCGCCCTTGATGATCAGGGCGGGGTGGGCCTTGGCGAAGTCACGCAGCCCCTTCGCGGCCTCCACGACGTCCCCGCTGAGGAACGCGATCGCGGTCGGACCGGTCAGCAGCTCGTCGAAGCCCGGGATACCCGCCTCGGTGGCGGCCAGCTTCGCCAGCGTGTTCTTGACCACGGCGTAGTCGGCGTGCTCGCCGAGGGAGCGGCGCAGCTCCTGCAGCTCCTTGACGGTGAGCCCGCGGTACTCGGTCAGCACGGCTCCGGCGGAGTCGTTGAACGACTCGACGATCTCCGCGACGGCGGCCTGCTTGTCTGCCCGCGCCATCGGTCTCCTTCTTCTGCACTGATTTCTGTGGGTGAGACCGGCCCGGGAAGCACGAACGCCCCGAGCGCAGGCTCAGGGCGTGGACGGATCCTCGCGGATCCTTGCTCTGCCACCTGCGCAGGCCGTCCGCATCTCTGCGGAACCTTCGGCAGACTGGTTGCCCAGCCGACGACCGGCGGTCTCTGGTTACGGCGACAAGACTACGGCCGACCGGTCGGAGTGGACAAATCCGCCAGGCCCGGCGACCACCCGAACAGACCATTCCCGGCCCGGGGCCGACCCCCGAGACTCGTGAGGATGAGTGTCCGCGGGTGGGCCGAGGCCCAGACGATCGACGGCGTCCTGGAGCGGATGGATGCCATCGACGCCGCGCTGCCCGCAGCAGACGGCGTGGCGACGTTCAACCGGATGTACCGGCAGGTCACCCGGTTCGTGGACCAGGCAGTCGACGACGGGCTGTTCGTGGCGGGCCCGTTCATCGCGCGCCTCGACGTGGTGTTCGCGAACATCTTCTTCGAGGCCTACGCCGCCGACCAGGACGGCCGCCCGATCCCGCGGGCGTGGGCGCCGCTGTTCGAGGCCAGGACCAAGCCGCACACGCACCCGGTCCAGTTCGCGCTGGCCGGCATGAACGCGCACATCTGCCATGACCTGCCCTCGGCCGTGCTGAACACCTGCCGCGAGCTGGCCATATCGCCGGAGGACGACAGCCTCGAGCACACGGACTTCACGACCATCAACAGCGTCCTGGCCGAGGCCGAGGGCCAGATCAAGAGCTGGTTCTGCACCGGGGTCGTGGCCACGGTGGACGACCTTGGCGGCCGGCTGGACGACGGCTTCGCCATGTTCAGCATCGCCTCCGCGCGTGCCGCGGCCTGGGAGGTCGCGCAGCTCCTGTGGGACCTCATCGGTCACGAGCACCTCGACCGGCTGGTCCGGGCCAACCTCGCCCGGACCGTGGCGATGGCCAGCAGGGGCATCCTGCTCTGAGGACGCGGCCCCACCCGGTGGCGGTGGCCTGGCAACCGTCATCCCCGGGGACAGTCGTTGCCAGGGCACCGCCCACCTGTGGAGCGGCTAGCTGATCACCCGCATCGGCTCGCCGGCCATCCATGCCGCGATGTCCTGGACGGCCTCGGTGAAGTAGCTGCGGTAGTTGGCCGCGGTGACGTAGCCCAGGTGCGGGAGGGCCAGGACGTTGGGCAGGGTGCGGAACGGGTGGTCGTCGGGCAGCGGCTCCTCGTCGAAGACGTCGAGGCCGGCACCGGCGATCCGGCCCTGCTGGAGCGCGGCGACCAGGGCGTCGTTGTCGACCAGGCCGGCGCGGGCGGTGTTGACGAAGTAGGCGTCCCTCCGCATCGCGGCGATGTCGCCCTCGTCGATGACCCCCCGGGTCTCCCACGACAGGACCAGGTGCAGCGACACGACGTCGGAGGCGGACATCAGGTCGCGCTTGGACGGCGCCAGGCGTACGCCGGCGGCCGCGGCGCGCTCCTGCGTCAGGTGCGGGCTCCAGGCCAGCACGTCCATCTCGAAGGCCTGCGCCACCCGGGCCACGTGGGTCCCGATCCGGCCCAGGCCGATGACACCGAACGTCGCCCCGGCCAGGTCGCGCCCGACGGTGGACTGCCAGGGGCCGCCCTCGCGCATCGACCTCGCCTCCTGGGTGACGTGCCGGGCCAGCCCCAGCACCAGCGCCCAGGTGAGCTCGGCCGGCGGGGTGAGCCGGGAGGCGGTCCCGCAGACCGTGATCCCCCGCTCCCGGCACGCGGCCAGGTCGATCGAGGCGTTGCGGTAGCCGGTGGTCACCACCAGCCGGAGGTCGGGCAGCTTCGCGAGGATCGCCTCGGTCAGCGGCGTCCGCTCGCGCATGACGACCACGACCGTGGCGCCTCGGAGGACACGGACGACCTCGGCGGGATCGGCGAGGTGGCGGCGTACGGAGACCATGTCGACGCCCTCCAGCGCCGACCAGTCCGCGAACTGGCCGGCCACGTCCTGGTAGTCGTCGAGGACCACGCACCTCACGGCCGCCTCACCCCCTCCGAAGACGTCGGCCCGCCCGTAGCAAGGTACGGGCGGGCCGGCGGCTTGTCTGCTCGAGGACTACTCGGAGACCTCGACGGCCTCCTCGGAGGCGATGTTCTTGGTGCGGTTGGGATCGACCTGGATGCCGGGGCCCATGGTCGTGGAGACCGTCACCTTGCGGATGTAGCGGCCCTTGGAGCTGGCCGGCTTGAGCCGGAGCACCTCCTCGAGCGCCGCCGCGTAGTTCTCGGCCAGCTGCACCTCGGAGAAGGAGGCCTTCCCGATGATGAAGTGCAGGTTGGCGTGGCGGTCGACGCGGAACTCGATCTTGCCGCCCTTGATGTCCGAGACGGCCTTGCCCGGGTCGGGGGTGACCGTGCCGGTCTTGGGGTTGGGCATCAGGCCGCGCGGACCGAGCACGCGGCCGAGGCGGCCGACCTTGCCCATCATGTCCGGGGTCGCGACCACGGCGTCGAAGTCGAGCCAGCCGCCGCTGACCTTCTCGATGAGGTCGTCGCCGCCGACGAAGTCGGCGCCGGCCTCACGGGCGGCCTCGGCCTTGTCGGCGTTCGCGAAGACCAGCACCCGGGCGGTCTTGCCGGTGCCGTGCGGCAGGTTGACGGTGCCACGCACCATCTGGTCGGCCTTGCGGGGGTCCACCCCGAGCCGCATGACGACGTCGACGGTCTCGTCGAACTTCTTCTTGCTGGCGGTCTTGGCGATCTTGATCGCCGCGAGCGGGGGGTAGAGCTCGTCCTTGTCGAACGACTCGGCCGCCGCGCGGTAGGTCTTGCTGCGCTGCATTGTCTTCTTCTCTCTACGAAGGTCGTGGTCTGCGAGCCAGCGCGGCTCTGCCACTTTGGTTCAGCCTGGGGGGCCGGGGTCTCGAGACGGTCGCAGAGCGACTCCTCGACCACCGGCAGGTCGTCACTCCGTGGTGACGCCCATCGAGCGGGCGGTGCCCTCCACGATCTTCATCGCGGCCTCGATGTCGTTGGCGTTGAGGTCGGGCATCTTGGTCTGGGCGATCTCGCGGACCTGGTCCTTGGTGATCCGGCCGACCTTCTCCTTGTGCGGGACACCCGAGCCCTTGCTCAGACCGGCGGCCTTCTTGATCAGCTCGGCGGCCGGCGGGGTCTTGGTGATGAAGGTGAACGACCGGTCCTCGTAGATCGTGATCTCGACCGGGATGACGTTCCCGCGCATGGACTCGGTCTGGGCGTTGTAGGCCTTGCAGAAGTCCATGATGTTGACGCCGTGCGGACCGAGGGCGGTACCGACCGGCGGGGCCGGGGTCGCGCCACCGGCTTGGAGCTGCACCTTGACCAGCGCAGCGATCTTCTTCTTGGGAGGCATTCTTCTTCTTCCTTCTCGTGGTCATGACGAGCATCTGTACGACGCCCTGCCACTTCTTCTGTTGTTCCTGAGCCAGTGCCGGTGGTTTCGTCCCAGCGCGGGCTGCGGAAGATCTCGACAGGCTCGATCTTTGAGCCTCCGTGGCCCTCGCAAACTCGGGCCGGAGGCTCAAACCTTCTGAATCTGCGAGAAGCTCAGCTCGACCGGGGTCTCCCGGCCGAAGATCTCGACCAGCGCCTTGACGCGCTGGGACTCCGGGTTGATCTCGGTGATCGTCGCGTGCAGCGTGGCGAACGGCCCGTCGACCACCATCACCGAGTCGGAGACATCGAAGTCGGCGACCTCGACCGGCTTCTTGGCCGCGCTCGTGCTGCCCGGCGCCGCGGTGCCGGCGGCGACCGCCTCGGCCTCGGCGCGGGCCACGACGGCCGGGGCCAGCATGTTCTCGACCTCGGTCATGCTCAGCGGCACCGGCTGGTGGCTGTGCCCGACGAAGCCGGTCACCGACGGGGTGTGCCGCACCGCGGCCCACGACTCGTCGGTGAGGTCCATCCGGACCAGGACGTATCCGGGCAGGACGGTCCGCTTGACCATCTTGCGTTGGCCGTTCTTGATCTCGGCGACCTCCTCGGTGGGGACCACGATCTCGTGGATGTAGTCCTCCATGTTCAAGGAGATGATGCGGTTCTCGAGGTTCGACTTCACCCGGTTCTCCATGCCGGAGTAGGTGTGCACGACGAACCAGTCGCCCGGCTTGGCCCACAGCTCGCGGCGGAACTGCTCGAGCGGGTCCGAGCCCCCCTCGGCCTCGTCGGCGGCCTCGTCGGCGGCCTCGTCAGCCTCCGCGGCGGGCTCCTCGTCGGTGACATCACCCAGCTCGTCGGTGACCTCGGCGGTCTCGGCGCTGACGGCCTCGTCCTCGTCGCGCACGCCCTCGTCGACCTCGTCGGCGAGCTCGGCGACGACGTCCTCGGACAGCTCCGGACCCTCGTCACCCTCGGCCTCGGAGATGTCGATCGACGTCGCGCCGCCGTCCTCGGTGTCGTCGAGCCCCATCTCGAGGTCGGTGGTCTCGTCGGTCACCTCGGTGTCGAGCCGCGGGTCGTCCTCGATCTCGGGGCCTTCGTCGGGCTCGCCGTACTGGTCCTCGAGCTCGGGGTCCGGGCTCTCGCCGGGTTGGAGCCCGGCGACGGGCTGGTCGACCTGGTCCTCGACAGGGTCCTCGACCTGGTCCTCGGTCTGCTCGACGTCGGCGTCGGCGGCCTCGGGGGTCTCCACCGAGCGCTCGTCCTGCTCGTCGTACTGCTCCGACACGTGCTGCTCCATCACTCGTACTGCTGGGGGGTGGCCTGGTGCGGCGCTGGCTACTCGGTGTTGCGGCCGCTGAAGACCTCGAACGCCAGCTTGCCCAGCCCCAGGTCGAGCAGCGACACGATCGTCATCATGATGACGACGAACACGAGCACCACGATGAAGTAGGTGACCAGCTGCTCCTGCGTCGGCCACACGACCTTGCGGAGCTCGGCGACGACCTGCCGGTAGAAGACCGGGAGGCTGGTGCGCTTCTCGGACCCCGAGCGCTCGCGCGGTCCGCGAACCGCCTTGCTGTCGGTCACGCTGTTCGCCTCGATCCTTCGTCTGTCGTTGTCGATGCTTGGGTTGCTTCTCTGCAGGGCACGAGGGACTTGAACCCCCAACCTTCGGTTTTGGAGACCGATGCTCTGCCAGTTGAGCTAGTGCCCTTCGGTCGGTTACCGCCACCCGGCCTGTGGACCGCAGCCCGCCAGGGCAAGGCATGGCAAAGCCTGTGGGAAACCACCAAACCGGGAGTCTACGCACCCGGACCGTGAGCGGCCAAAAAGCCAGTGGCGGCCGGTCTCTACGATGACCTCATGGCTTCTGAGCAGACCGTGTCACCCGGGTCACCCCGTTCGCGGCGAGTCTCCCACCGGCTGGGCGCCATCGCCGAGTCCGCGACGCTGAAGGTCGATGCCAAGGCCAAGGCGCTCAAGGCCGAGGGCCGCCCGGTCATCGGGTTCGGCGCCGGCGAGCCCGACTTCCCGACGCCCGACTACATCGTCGAGGCCGCCGTCGAGGCCTGCCGCCAGCCCGCCAACCATCGCTACACCCCGGCCGGCGGACTGCCCGAGCTCAAGAAGGCCATCGCGGAGAAGACCAGGCGCGACTCCGGGCTCGAGGTCGACCCCAGCCAGGTGCTCGTGACCAACGGCGGCAAGCAGGCGATCTACGCCGCGTTCGCCGCGATGCTCGACCCCGGCGACGAGGTGATCGTGCCCGCGCCGTACTGGACCAGCTACCCCGAGGCGATCCAGCTGGCAGGCGGCGTCCCGGTCGAGGTCCTGGCCGACGAGACCCAGGAGTACAAGGTCACCGTCGACCAGCTCGAGGCCGCCCGCACCGACCGCACGAAGGTGCTGCTCTTCGTCAGCCCGTCCAACCCGACGGGGGCCGTCTACTCCTCCGACGAGATCCGGGCCATCGGGCGGTGGGTCGAGGACAACCAGCTGTGGGTCCTCACTGACGAGATCTACGAGCACCTGGTCTACGACGACGCCGACACCGGCTCGATGCCGGTGCTGTGCCCCTACCTCCAGGACAACTGCGTCGTGGTCAACGGCGTCGCGAAGACCTACGCGATGACTGGCTGGCGGGTGGGTTGGATGATCGGGCCCCCCGACCTCGTCAAGGCGGCCACCAACCTGCAGTCGCACGCCACGTCCAACGTCGCCAACGTCTCCCAGCGCGCCGCGCTGGCCGCGGTCTCCGGCGACCTGGCCGCCGTGGCAGAGATGAAGAAGGCCTTCGACCGCCGCCGGCACACGATCGTCGCCATGCTCAACGAGATCGACGGCGTGGTCTGCCCGATGCCCGGCGGTGCCTTCTACGCCTACCCGTCGGTGAAGGGTCTGCTCGGCAAGGAGTACGACGGCCGCCTCATCGACAGCTCCGCCGACCTGGCCGAGTACATCCTCGAGAAGGCCGAGGTGGCCGCCGTACCAGGTGAGGCGTTCGGCTCGCCGGGCTACCTCCGGCTCTCCTACGCGCTCGGCGACGACGACCTCGTCGAGGGCGTGACCCGGCTCCAGAAGCTCTTCAGCTGAGCCCGGCCCACGGGGTGCGCGAGCTCCGGGCTCTGCCCAAGGCACACCTGCATCTCCACTTCACCGGCGCCATGCGCCACACCACCCTGCTCGAGCTGGCCGAACGCGACGGGATCAGGCTGCCCGACCAGCTGGTGACGCAGTGGCCGCCGGAGCTGTCGGCCGCCGACGAGAAGGGCTGGTTCCGCTTCCAGCGGCTCTACGACGTGGCTCGGTCGGTGCTGCGCACCGAGGCGGACATCCGCCGGCTGGTGCTGGAGGCCGCCGAGGACGACGTGAGGGACGGCGGCGGCTGGCTGGAGATCCAGGTCGACCCGAGCGGGTATGCCGCGCGGTTCGGCGGGATCACGGCGTTCACCGACCTGGTGCTCGACGCGGTGGCCTCGGCCTCGACGCGGACGGGGCTGGACATGGCCGTGATCATCGCGGCGAACCGGATCCGTCATCCGCTCGACGCACGGACCCTGGCCCGGCTGGCCACGCAGTACGTCGGCCGCGGCGTGGTCGGGTTCGGCCTCTCCAACGACGAGCGGCGCGGGAGCACCCCGGAGTTCGCGGCCGCCTTCCGGATCGCCGAGCGGGCGGGGCTGCGGCTGGTGCCGCACGGCGGCGAGCTGCGCGGACCCGAGCACGTGCAGACCTGCCTCGACGCCCTGCACGCCCAGCGGCTGGGCCACGGCATCCGGTCGGCCGAGGATCCCCGGGTGCTGGACCGGATCGTCTCTGCGGGGGTCGCTCTCGAGGTCTGTCCGGTGTCCAACGTGGCGCTCGGCGTCTACTCCGACCTCACCTCGGTGCCACTCCCCACCCTCCTCGAGGCCGGCGCCACTGTCGCGCTCGGCGCCGACGACCCACTGCTCTTCGGGTCGCGTCTGCTCGGCCAGTACGCCGCCATGCGGGCCGCCCACGACCTGACCGACGACCAGCTCGCGGAGCTGGCCCGGATGTCGGTGCGCGCCTCCTGCGCGCCGGACGACGTGAGGACGCGGCTGCTGGGACGCATCGAGGACTGGCTGCAGGCCCCCGGCGAGTGAGGCATCGCTAGGGAGGTCTCGACAGGCTCGCCCAGCGGCCGTACCACGGTGGCTGAGGTGCGAGGCGCCCCAGCGCCGAGCCTCGAAGCCAGGTGACCCGGCGCTGGGACTTGCCCGGGTGCCTACCCTGCGGAGGTCTCGACAGGCTCGACCAGCGACGGGCCAGCAGGTGCCTACCCTGCGGAGGTCGCGACAGGCTCGACCAGCGACGGGCCAGCAGGTGCCTACCCTGCGGAGGTCTCGACAGGCTCGACCGCCGACGGGCCAGCGGCTGCCATCCCCACGGAGGTCTCGACAGGCTCGACCAGCGGCAGGCCCACCACGGTGGCTGAGGTGCGAGGCGCCCCCGGCGCCGAGCCTCGAAGCCAGGTGAGCCGGGGCCGGGACCCACCCCGGTGCCTACCCTGCGGAGGTCTCGACAGGCTCGACCGGCGGCAGGCCACCACGGTGGCTGAGGTGCGAGGCGCCCCAGCGCCGAGCCTCGAA
>NZ_DASUFR010000135.1:0-26721 GCF_036274455.1 Nocardioides sp.
GTCACCGAGGGGTTCCGGGTCCCGGCCGGTCAGGCCTATGTGCCGATCGAGTCCCCGCGTGGCGAGCTCGGGGCGCATGTGGTCTCCGACGGTGGCACCCGCCCGTTCCGGGCGCACTTCCGCGACCCGTCGTTCACCAACATCCAGGGCCTGCCGGCCATGGTCGAGGGCGGCATGATCGCCGACCTGATCGTGGCGATCGCCTCCGTGGACCCGGTGATGGGCGGCGTCGACCGCTGAGCCACCGTCGGTCGAGCCTGGCGAGACCTCCTCAGCGATGGCACCCGGGGTGAGTCCCAGCCCCGGGTCGCCGGGCTTCGAGGCTCGGCGCTGGGGCGCCTCGCACCTCAGCCACCGTTGGTCGAGCCTGTCGAGACCTCCGCAGGGTAGGCGCCCGCGCGGGTCCCAGCCCCGGGTCGCCGGGCTTCGAGGCTCGGCCCTTCGAGGCTCGCTTCGCTCGCACCTCAGGACAGGCGCTGGGGCGCCTCGCACCTCAGCCACCGTCGGTCGAGCCTGTCGAGACCTCCGCAGGGTGGTCACCTGCTGGCCCACGGTGGCTGAGGTGCGAAGGCGTTCTGCGCCTGAGCCTCGAAGCCTCCGCAGGGTAGCCGCCCGGGCGGGTCCCAGCATCGGGTCGCCGGGCTTCGAGGCTCGGCGCTGGGGCGCCTCGCACCTCAGCCACCCGTGGGGATGGCGAAACCCCGGGGCCGTTCGGGAACTCTCACCCTGGGACCGGACATGACCGGACGTGACGCAAGGAGGCGCGGTGGCCACCGGCCGGAGCAACAGCACCGACGAGCATGAGCTCGTCGATGGGCTGCGTGACAGCGACCCAGGTGCGCTGGCGACGCTGTTCGACCGCTACGGCGACCGGATCCACAACCACTGCTTCCGTCACCTCGCCGACTGGGCCGAGGCCGAGGACGCCACCTCGTCGGTGTTCCTCGAGGTCTGGCGGCACCGCCGCAGGGTGCGGCTGCACGACGGCTCCGCGCTGCCCTGGCTGTACGGCGTGGCGACCAACGTCTGCCGCAACGCCAGGCGGTCGCGGCTTCGGTACCTCAGGGTGGTGGCGAGCCTGCCAGGCCCGGCCCCGGAGCCGGACCACGCCGAGCAGGTCGCCGACCGGCTCGGCTCGGAGGCACGCATGCGCGCGGTGCTCGAGCAGGTGCGGGCGCTTCCCGCTCGCGAGAGGGAGGTACTCGCGCTCGTGGTGTGGGCCGGCCTGACCTACGAGCAGGCCGCCGCGGCGCTCGACGTACCCGTCGGCACCGTCCGTTCCCGACTGTCCCGGGCTCGCGCCCGGCTCACCCAGGAGATGTCCGATGGGTGACCCCACGTCCGGGCCCACGCCCCCTCCGGAGCGGCCGCTCCCCGACCGGGCGCGCGCTCGGATCAGGGGCGAGCTGCTCCAGTACGCCGGCGACAACCGCTCCACCGCCCCGCGCTGGCTGGTGCCGGCCGGGGCTGCGGCCGCCGTCGCGCTGGTGGCCGGCCTGGCCTTCTGGGCGGTGAACGCCGGGGAGCCCGGCGACGAGGGGCTACCGGTGACCGGCGGGAGCTCGTCCACTGACCCGGTCGCGGCTTCCACGAACGCCGTCACCACGCCGCCGAGCGTCCCGGAGACGCAGTCGACGACGACCCCGCCCGAGGCCACCGTCCAGGTCGGCACCAGGCCGTGCGACCAGGAGCTCGAGTTCGTCCTCGACGGCGCCCAGCTGACGGCGCAGCTCGACGACTCGACCGCGATCTACGTGAGGGGTGACCGGTTCGTGCTCTGCGACACCGTCGGTGGCCGGACGACGGTGC
This sequence comes from Nocardioides sp., assembly GCF_036274455.1. Lineage (GTDB taxonomy): Bacteria > Actinomycetota > Actinomycetes > Propionibacteriales > Nocardioidaceae > Nocardioides. Next base: position 1,810 of record NZ_DASUFR010000135.1, read on the forward strand.
ACAAGGCACTCCCGCTGACCCCGCGCGTCGATGCCGCGACCTACGCCGTGAGCACCAGCCTCGAGCCGGCGCAGGGCGGGTTCCGGGTCACCCGGGTGGCCGGCGGTGTGGTGCCGGACGGCGTGACCGACTTCGACGCGATCTATGAGTTCCCCGACGGGCACGTCCAGCACGCCGAGGTCGTGACCGACGAACAGGGCCGCCGCTGGTGGCTGATGACCTACAGCTACCACGAGGACGCTGGCGTCAACGAGACGAAGCTGCCGCCGATCCGGGTCGCGGTGATCCAGGACGCCCAGGAGGACGATCTCAGCCTGAGGTGGGGCGTGGACACCTGCGCGCAGGCCAACCACGGCTGCTGAGGGTCACAGGCCGAGGTCGTCCGCGAGCTGCTCGACGACGGTCGCGTAGTGCGCGTCGTAGTCGAGCACGCCGCGGTACATGTGGCCGAACAGCTCCAGGGAGATGTTGCCGAACAGCGTTGCCCAGGCCATCAGCCCGCGGACCGTGTAGGCCTCGTCGAGCTCGTCGGTGACGAAGGCCCGGACCGGCGCGATCGACGCCAGCTCGGCCTCGGACGCCGGCCGGGTCGGGGCGCCCGGGGAGCGGCCCGCCTCATGCGCGTCCTTGACCAGGACCAGCAGAGCGGTGGCGACGCGCGCGGCCGCCGGGACGGTGTCCTGCGGCGCGGCGTACCCCGGGACGGGTGAGCCGTAGGTCAGTGCGTACTCGTGCGGGTGCGCCAGCGCCCAGCCGCGCAGCCCCTGGGCGATGCCGAGCCAGCGGCCACGAAGGTCGTCGCGGTCGGCGCCGGCACCGCCGGCCTCGACCGCCTCGCCCAGGTCGTCGAAGGCCCGGATCAGCAGCGCGGTGAGCAAGGCGTCGCGGCTGGGGAAGTAGCGGTAGACGGCCGAGGAGGCCATCTCGAGGTCGCGCGCGATCTGCCGGACCGACAGGGCGGCCGGACCGACCTCGGCGAGCTGGGCGCTCGCGCGGTCGAGGATCTGGCGGGTCAGCTCGGCGCGGGCCAGGGCGCGCGCGGTGCGCGGTGCGGACGGCATGAGGTCATTGTGGCACGGAACGAGAGCGCTGGAAACAAATGCGAGCAGTGCTCTTGTTTTCGCTTCCTTGATGCTCTAGGTTCGAAGAACGAGAGCGGTGCTCTCGTTTTGAACACCCAGACTTGAAGGAGCTGTCATGAACGAGCGTCACGTGGTGGTGGGAGCCGGACCCGTCGGGCTGGCCACCGCCCGGCTGCTGGCCGAGCAGGGCAAGGAGGTCGTGCTGGTCAGCCGCTCCGGCCGCGGCCCGGAGGTGGTCGGCGTACGCCGCGAGGCGGCCGACGCAGCGGACGGTGCCGCGCTCAGCAGCCTTGCCGAGGGTGCGCACGCGCTCTACAACTGCGTCAACCCGCCGTCCTACACCGTCTGGCCGGAGTTCTGGCCGCCGGTCGCCGCGGCGTTCCTGCAGGCCGCCGAGTCGAGCGGCGCCGTGCTGGTCACCGCCGCGGCCCTCTACGCCTACGGACCGCTCGACCGGCCCATGAAGGAGGGCATGCCCGACGCGGCGACCACCAAGAAGGCCCTGATCCGCGGTGGCATGTGGGCCGACGCGAACCGGCTCCACGAGGCCGGCCGGATCCGGGCCGTCGAGGTCCGGGGCTCGGACTACATGGGCCCGGGCGTCTCGACCGCCACCGGCCACATCGCCCGGCTGGCTCCGGCCGCGCTCGAGGGCAAGACCGTCTACGTCTTCGGGAGGCCGGACCAGCCGCACTCGTTCACCGACGTGCGCGACATGGCACGCGCGCTCGTGGCGGTCGCCTCCGAGCCGTCGGCATGGGGCCGGGTCTGGCACGCACCGACCAACCCGCCGAAGACCCAGACCGAGGCGCTCGAGGACGTCGCGGCGTCGGTGGGACGGACCATCGGCAAGGTTCGGCCGATGCCCCACGTGCTGCTGTCCGTCGGCGGCGTCGTGGTGCCGCTGCTGCGCGAGCTGCGGGAGACCGAGTACCAGTTCACCGCGCCGTACGTGCTCGACTCCTCCGACATCGAGGAGAAGCTCGGCCTGGCGCCGACCCCGTGGGCCGAGGTCTGCCGGGCTACCGCCGAGAACGCGCTGGCGAGCTAGTCACCGGTCGGATCACGGGCCGATCACGTCGGCGATGAACGCGGGCACCCACGCAGGGGTCACCGGATATCCGGCTCTTCTGACTGATCCGTGGGTGGGCGGCCGCGCGCGTAGCAGGCCCGCACCCGCCGTCAAGGATGCCTTCGGCCCCGCTGCGCGGCGCCTGCGGCGTCCTTGACCGCGGGTCCTGGCGGGCCTGCTGAGGGGCGCGCAAGGGCGGAGCAAGCTCCGCCCCGCATGCGCGGCCGCCCGGGGCGTGTTCTGCGATCTGCACCGCATATTGGCCACCCAGGACGCCGAGATGTGGTGCCTATCAGCTGGACCCGTCTTTGCCGAGGATTCCCGGCACCAAGTGCCGACTTCCCTCCGCAAACCCACCGATGGGGCTGGTGGATGCCCGCGCCCACCTGATCGCCTCTTGCCGTCACGGATCGCCCTCGGCGCCCCTGCCCTGCGCGGGCCAGGGCAGCGGTGAGCAATCAACCGCAGCCTGGCCCAGGGTGGTTGATCACCCACCGCCACCTCGGCAGGTCGGCGGGACACGCCGAGACGCCGGTGGTCGGTGAACCCTGGGCGGCTCAGACCGGTTGAAAGGTCACCGCTGCCCGGCGTGGGCAGCCACCCACCCACGGAAGCGTCAGGAGAGCCGGATCTCCGCAGGTCACGGGCTCGAGCCCACGCGCTCGCACGGACCAGCCGACGATGTCCGAGTAGAGGTCGATGAGCCGGCTGGCACCAGCTGGAGCTGATGTCTGCGGTGCGGCCGTGCATGAGGAGCACCAGGGCGAAGGGGCTCTTGGAAGCGCTTGTGGACAGCCCGGAGTGGCGCGCCCTCCTCGGCATGTTCGGGCGGAGCAACAGCAGCATGATCAGGCCCACGACCTCCGGCGGGACTCGTCGAGGACCCGCCGGACCATCGGCTCGAAGAAGCTCAACGGCTCGGAGTCGTAGGCCGGGTCGAAGGAGCACTGGTCGTAGTTCTCGCCGAAGTCGACTGTGGCCTGGTAGTAGGGATGGTCGCGCCACCGGTCGCGGGCGTTGCGATCCTGGCCGGTGAGGTGGAAGTAGTAGTAACCCTGGAAGACGCCGTGGTGCTTGACGATCCAGTAGTTCTTGTCGCCGACGTAGGGGCGGAGCACGGCGGCGGCGACCTCGGAATGGTTCGCGGGGGCGAGGTGGTCGCCGATGTCGTGCAGCAGCACGCAGACGACCGTCTCCTCGTCCTCGCCGGCGCGGTGGGCGCGAGTGGCGGCCTGCAGGGAGTGCTCGAGCCGGCTGACCTGGTAGCCGGCGGAGTCCCCCATGGTGCCGAGCCAGCCGAGCACGCGGTCGGGGAAGGACTTCATCTCCTCGGCCTCGAGGCGACCGAGAAGCGCGTAGTCCTCCGCGGTGCCGTCCTTCATCCGCGTGAACGAGACCAGGTCGCTCACGCGTCACCTCCGGTCGCGGGTGCGGGGACGTGGCCACCCATCAGCACGCGGCGCCTGGCCATCAGGTCGTCGTACTCCATGTAGACATCCTGCAGGTGCCGGCCGCCGCTGGTCGGGTCGAAGGCCAGCCGGCCGTGCATCACGCGGTGTCCGTGCACGGTGAGCAGGTCGCCGGACCGGGTCTTGAACGCCACCTTGTAGCGGTCGCTGTCGATCCGGCGGCCAAGAGCTCGGTACGCGCGGTAGAACTCCCCGACGTCCTCGAACGACGCGTGGAGGGGCTGGGCGAGCTGGTTGGAGAACCGGAAGGTGGTCACCCGCCCCTCGGTGTCGAGCTGGATGATCGGCGCGGTCGCGTACGTGTCCTCGTCGGCCGAGAACAGCTGGAAGGTGACCGGGACCCGCGCCAACACGTCGAACGCCCCCGGGTCCTCGCGCCGAAGGTCGGCGACCACGGCCCACCCGTCGGTGACCGTGCTCTCCCCGCCGGTCGCCTCGTTGACCAGGAAGTGGAGCAGCTGGACGCTCGGCGGCCAGTGGTAGCTGGGCAGGTCCGTGTGCGCCTTCAGCTCGAGTGCGGTGTGTGCGACGTTGTAGCCGAGCGGGTCGTGCCGGACGTTGTGGATCCGCTCGAACGCCGTCTCGCGCACGTGCCCGATCGTCTCGGCGAACCGCTCCACCTCGCCCTCGCGGGACGGGGTCCCGCGGACCACCGCAAGGCCGTAGCTCCGGACCGCCTCGAGGTACGCCAGCTGGCCCGCGGTCGTACCCACCACGTCGGCGTGGTCGAACGTCGGCACCTCGGCCAGGCCGACGGCGTCCCACAGGGTCGGCTCGGGCCGGCGTTGTGGCCCCGAGGAGTAGTCGTGGTCGAGCAGCCACGACACCGAGAAGCGGGTCCGGTGGCCGTCGTTCCAGTCGATGTCCAAGAACGAGCCCTCGCCGTCCACGACGACGCCCAGCGGCGCGATGTCGTCTGGAATGGTGGCGGTGAACAGCCGTCGCTCCCCGGACTGGGAGACCCGGCACTCACCGCAGCCGCAGTTGTCGCGCAGCCAGACGTGGTGGAACGCGGACACGCCCGCGGCGTGCCGCAGAGCGAGGTGGTCGTCGTGCGTCTCGGCCGTGAGCCGGCCGGGGGAGGTGGCCGCCGGGTCTCTCGTTGCTTGCGACATGAACGCCTCCGGGGACTGGGACCGCGACACCGAACCGAGAGGCCCTCAGTCTCGGGGCCAACGCGCGGACCTGGCAACGGTGCGCGCCGGACCGCGGTCCGGTTGACCACGTCAACCAGTAGAGTCCGGAGCATGGGCGAGACCACCGAGATCGAGGCGGCGGGCGGCACCGCCGAGGCCTACCTCACGGGAGCTCCCGGCAGCCCCGGGGTCCTCCTCTTCATCGACGGGATCGGGCTGCGGCCGCAGATCGAGACGATGGCCGACCGGATCGCCGAGTGGGGATACGTCGTCCTGGCGCCCAACGTCTTCTACCGCGACGGGAAGGCAGCAGAGCTCGCACCCACGACGGACCTGCGTGAGCCCGGCGCGCGCGAGGCGTTCTTCGCCGGGCTGGGCGACCGCATCCCCGGCTACACCCCTGACAAGTCGGGGCCGGACACCGAGGCGTGGATGCGGGCCCTGCTCGAGCACGCCAGCGACGGACCGGTGGCCGTAACCGGCTACTGCATGGGGGTCCGGCTCGCCCTGCGCGCGGCGGGACAGTTCCTGGGCACCGTGGCTGCGGTCGGTGGCTTCCACGGAGGTGGCCTGGTCACCGACGCGCCGGACAGCCCGCACCTCTCGATCGCGGACAGCACGGCCGACTACGTCTTCGGCCACGCCGACAACGACCGGGGAATGACGCTCGACAACGTCGCCGAGCTCGAGGAGACGCTCCAGGCCGCCGGTCGGCCGCACCTCAACGAGGTCTACCCGGACGCCCCGCACGGCTACACGATGGCCGACACCTCGATGTACCAGGAGGCCGGCGCCGAGCGGCACTTCAGGGAGCTCGAGGCGCTGCTCACCAGGACGATCCGCACCCCTGCCTGACCCGGCGTCCCGGGGGGACGGTCGCACCACGGGGAGCAGGACGACGGTCACGCTCGGCAGGCACCGGATGGCCCGGCCACAGTGGCCGGACCGCGCAGCACCAGCACGGGCCTCCTCGAGCCGACGCGAAGCCCTCCACTCCGCTCCTGCTCCCCGTGGTGGCAGGTCAGTACCCCTTCGGGTGAGGACTACTCCTCGGGCTGTCAGCCTCCGATGCCGCCGGTGTCGGAGCAGAGGTCCTTCCCGATCGAGGCGGTGTCGTCGTTGATGATCTTGTCGAACATCTGCTTGGACCTCTCCGGGTCCCAGTGCACCGCCAGGTCCTGCAGCGGCACGACGCAGGTCAGCCCCTCGTCACCGCTCACGCGGGTCATCGCGGTCGCCCACAGCGCTCCACGCACCGGCCCCATCCCGTCGCCGAAGGTGAAGAAGTCGGGGATGGCGTTGTTGAGCCTCCAGTAGCGGACCGGGTTGATGACCGTCCACGGCGAGACGACGTTGTGACCGACCGCGGACACGACCTCGCGCTGCCGGCGCACGCGGTCGATGTCGCCGATGCCGGAGGTGTGCCGCGACCGGGCGTAGGCGAGCGCGGTCCTTCCGTCGACCTCCTGGCAGCCCTTCTTGATGTGCAGCCCTGCGAGCTTGTCGTCCATGTTCGTCTTGGGGCAGACCTCGATGCCGCCGACGGCGTCGACGATGCCGGCCACGCCGCCCATGCCGATCTCGATGTAGTCGTCGACGCGGATCCCGGTGTTCTGCTCGATCGTCTGCACGAGCAGCGGCGCCTTGCCGTAGGCGTAGGCGGCGTTGATCTTCCGCTCGCCGTCGTAACCCGGAATCTGGACCAGCGAGTCCCGCGGGATCGACATCAGCAGGTTCGGCCCGGAGCCGGTGTGCAGCAGCATGATCGTGTCGGTGCGGCTGCCGACGTCCCCGCCGGTGTGGTACTCCTTGCGCTGCTCCTTGGTCAGGTCGTCGCGCGAGTCGCTGCCGACCAGGAGGTACGTCGTCCCGGGCTGGTCGGGCGGGCGGTCGCCGTCGGGCTCCCAGGCGACCTTGTCGACCCGCTGCCAGGCGACGAAGGGCACCACGACCAGGTAGACGAGCCACGCCAGCAGGAGCAGGAACACGTAGCGGGCCCGGAACCGGCGCCTCCTCTTGGCCTTGGCCGGTGGCTGGACCGGTGGCGCGATCGGAGGGGGAGTGGGCCGGGCGCCGGCCCGCCGCTCCTCGCCGGGGCGTGGTTGGGTGCGCATCACCCTCGTCTCGTCGGGTCGCGGTGCGGACGTCCGCTGCTGGCGCGGGACCGGCCGGGTGGCCTGCGGGTCCTCCGGCTGGGGCGCCGAGCCGCCCTTCCCGTAGAGCCAGGCGTAGTCAGGTCCGTCCTCGGGACCGCCGCTCCGGGGACGATCAGGCATGCCGTGGACGCTACCGTGCCGCGTGAAGGGATCACGGATCGAGGAAGGTGTGATGAGCGACTCGCGACCACCGTCGTACGGCCGGGTGTCGCTGGGCGTGGTGATGTCCGGTCGTGAGGCGAACCTCCTCGGGAACATCCACGGCGGCGAGATCGTGAAGCTCGCCGACTCGACGGCGGGCGCGGTGGCGCAGCGGCACTCGGGCGGGCCGGCGGTGACCGCGGCCCTGGACGAGATGGCGTTCCTCGAGCCCGTGCACGTGGGGGACATCGTCCGGACCCACGCGCAGGTCAACTGGGCCGGCCGCTCCTCGATGGAGGTCGGGGTTCGGGTCGAGACCCAGCCCTGGAACGACCCGTCGAGCGTCACGCTCCACGTCGCGTCGGCGTATTCGTGTTCGTGGCCGTCGACGCCGAGGGCCGGCCACGCGCGGTCCCGCCGCTCGCCCCCGAGACCGACGACGAGGTGCGCCGGATGCGCGAGGCCGAGATCCGCCGCGCACACCGGCTGGCGCGCAAGAAGGAGATCGAGGCGGGGCGGTCGGACCGTTCGTGAGCTGCACCGACTGGCGGCACACCACTACTGCCCGGCTCTGGCTCGACCTGCCCACCGAGGCTGATGTCGACGACCTCCACGCGATCCACTCCGACCCGGACTCGTGGCGGCACTTCCCGGTCGGCCGGCACACCTCCCGCACCCGGTCGGCCGAGATGGTGACGCAGTCGCAGTGGATCGGGGCGCACGCGCTCGGAGACTGAGAACACGGCCCATCGAGCTTGTCGAGATGTCCGCGGCGTCCGCGACTGACTGGGTCCTGGCCCTCGGACAAGTCCCGGCATCGGAGTGTCGACAACCGGCGCGTCGCGCCCCTCTGTGACTGCTGTGACTGGTGATACTGGCCCAGCACACCTGATCTTCCCCTCAGGAGCGAGATGCCAGGCCACGGCCAAGAAGTTGGCGACACGACGTCAGCTGCGACCTACACCGCCGGCGGCACCGAGGAGCGCGCCGCCCGGGTGCGGTTCCGCCGGGCCGTCGCGCTGATGACGATGACGCTCGTGCTGCCTGGCAGCGCCCAGCTGGCCTACGGCAACAAGCGGGTGGGCCGGGTCGCGCTGCGGCTGTGGGTCGCGCTGCTCCTGGTCGGCCTCGGATGCGTCGTGGCCTCGGCCCTGGACCACGAGGTCGCGTTCTGGCTGGTCTCCGACCTCGCCGCGCTCCAGACCGTGCGCATCGCCCTGATGCTGCTGGCGGTCGGGTGGGCCGCGCTGTTCCTCGACGCGTGGCGGCTCGGGCAGCCGCTGACGCTGCGGATGGGTCACCGGCGGGCCGCGATCGGGATCAACGGGATCCTGTGCTTCTCGGTCGCCTCGGTGCTGCTGTTCGGCGCCCACCTGGTCGGCGTGCAGCGGGACTTCATCCAGACCATGTTCGGCTCCGGCGCGGCCAGCGGGGCGCACGACGGCCGCTACAACGTGCTGCTGATGGGCGGCGACTCCGGCATCGACCGCTGGGGGCTGAGACCCGACTCGCTGACCGTCGCCAGCATCGATGCCGACACCGGCCGGACGGTGCTGATCTCGCTGCCTCGCAACATGCAGAACTTCCCCTTCGCCAAGGGCTCGGTGATGCACCAGCAGTTCCCCCACGGCTTCCGCTGCGACCACTGCATGCTCAACGGCGTCTACACCTGGGCGCTGGACAACAAGAAGCTGTTCGGCAAGGCGAAGAACCCCGGAGTCGACGCCACGATCTCGGCCGTCGAGGGGATCACCGGCCTGAAGATGAACTACTGGGCGATGGTCAACCTCAAGGGGTTCCGCGACCTGGTCGACGCGGTCGGCGGCGTCACGATCAACGTGCGCCAGCGGATCCCGATCGGCGGCCTGGGCTCCGACGTCTACGACTACATCGAGCCCGGCGTGCAGAAGCTGACCGGCTTCCAGACCCAGTGGTACGCCCGGGCCCGCACCGACTCCGACGACTACTCCCGCATGGCGCGCCAGAAGTGCATCATGGGCGCGATGCTCGACCAGGTCGACCCGACGGTCGTGCTGCGGAACTTCGAGAAGATCGCCAAGGCGAGCTCGGCGATGATCTCCACCAGCATCCCGGCCAGCGAGGTCGACCGCTTCCTCGACCTGGCGCTCAAGGCCAAGGACCAGAAGGTCTCGACGCTCTCGATCGTGCCCCCGGCGTTCGACACCTACCAGCCCGACGCCCACCTGATCCACCAGAAGGTGGCCGAGGCGATCGACCGGGCCGAAGGCAAGGCGCCGAAGAAGTCCTCCGACACCGTGGTCGCGTCGTCGGGCACCGGAGGCGACCAGGGCAAGCCCGGCGCGAAGAGCAAGGGCGCCAAGACCCCGCCGACGGTCACCGGTGGCTCGATCGGCTCGCTCTCCTCCGGGTACGCCGCCAACGAGTCCCAGGACCTCGACTCGGCCTGCTGATCGGTCTGCAGCCACGACCGGGTTGCCAGGGTCCCCGAATATCCGGCTCCTGTGACCTATCCGTGGCTGGGCGGCCGCGCGCCCGGGGCGTGTTCCGGGGATACGCACCGCATATCGGCCACCCAGGACGCCGAGATGCGGCGCAAATCCGCCGGACCCGGGCTTTGCCGAGGATCTCCGGCACCAGGTGCCGATTTCCCTGCGCAAACCCCATCAGCGGAGGCCGGCGGGGGAATGGTGATGGTGCCCGCGCGTGCTACGCGCGGCCGCCCCCCGGAACCGTCGGGAAGAGCCGGATATCCGGTGACCCCGACAGGCCGACCCGTCACACCACCCGCTGGGTGACCGCCGACGCCAGCCCGCGCAGCACCTCCCGGGCGCCCTCGTCGATCGAGGCGCGGTCGAGAGCAGCCAGCGCCACGTCGGTGAGCCGCTCGATGACCCCCTCCACCTGGGCGTGTGCGCCGGAGGCGTCGATGATCCCGCGCAGCCGCTCGACCTCGTCGGACGACAGCGGGGCCCCGAGCGACCGATCGAGGAGCGCGGCGTCCGAGGCCGGTGCGGCGTCCAGCGCGAGTGCGACCAGGACAGTGCGCTTGCCCTCGACGAGGTCGTCGCCGGCCGGCTTGCCGGTCGTGGCGGGGTCGCCGAAGACGCCGAGCAGGTCGTCGCGGAGCTGGAAGGCCTCACCGAGCGGCAGCCCGAACGCCGAGAGCTCGGCCCGGGCCCGCTCGGAGCCGCCGGCCAGGGCCGCGCCGAGGTGCAGCGGCCGCTCGACGGAGTACTTGGCGGACTTGTAGCGCAGCACCGTCATCGCGGTGTCGACGTCGGCACGGCCGCGTGCCTGGGCGGAGACGTCGAGGAACTGCCCCGCGATCACCTCGGTGCGGCACAGGTCGAGGACGTCGAGGGCGGGAGAGACCGCCTCGGGCGCCAGGCCGCACCGGCGCAGCAGCTGGTCCGACCACGACAGCAGGAGGTCGCCGAGCAGGATGGCGGCCGCCGCGCCGTACTGCTCGGGGTCGCCCCGCCAGCCGGCGCCGCGGTGCTCGCGCTCGAAGGTGCGGTGTGTGGCCGGACGGCCGCGGCGGCTGTCCGAGGCGTCGACGTAGTCGTCGTGGACCAGCGCACTCGCGTGCAGGAGCTCCAGGGAGGCGCAGGCGCGGACCAGGGCGTCCTCGTCGGCGGGCGCCGCGAGGGCGAGGTGGCCCCACCAGCAGAAGGACGCGCGGAACAGCTTGCCGCCGGCCACCGACGTCCTGGCCTCGGCCACCAGCCGGGCCGCGTCCGGGCCGAGCGGCAGCAGCCGCTCGGCCTGCTCGTCGAGGAACGCCTCCAGCGCCGCCCGGACGCGGGTCCGGAACCCGTCCTGGTCCCACGTCGCGGTCACGGTTGCGACCCTAGACGACTAGGCCCTGCCGGAATTGGGGCTCGCGACACCTCCGGAACCTACAATCCGCCTCATGGCCACGGGACCCGGACTCAGCATGCGCGAACTGCTCGCCCAGGGCGAGCGGTCGTTCTCGTTCGAGTTCTTCCCGCCCAAGGACGAGGCCGGGGAGCAGCAGCTCTGGCAGGCCATCGAGGCTCTCGAGCCCTACCACCCCAACTTCGTGTCGGTGACCTACGGCGCCGGCGGCGGCACCCGCGACAAGACGATCGCGATCACCGGCCGGATCGCGAGGGAGACCTCGCTGACCCCGGTGGCTCACCTGACCTGCGTGGGCCACACGCGGGCCGAGCTCGAGTCCATCCTCGACACGTACGCCGGCGTGGGCATCCAGCACGTGATGCTGCTGCGCGGTGACCCCAGCGACGGGCCGCGCGCGGAGTGGGTCGCGACCGAGGGCGGCCTGACCTACGCCGTCGAGCTGGTCGAGCTGGCCCGCTCGCGCGGTGACTTCCGGATCGGTGTCGCGGCGTTCCCGGAGGGGCACCCGGGCGCGGCGTCGCGAGAGGCGGACGCCGACGTGCTGGTGGCCAAGGCGCGCGCCGGCGCCGAGTTCGCCGTGACCCAGATGTTCTTCCGGGCCCAGGACTACTTCGACCTGGTCGAGCGGGTCCGCGCCCGCGGCGTGGACCTCCCGATCCTCCCGGGGATCATGCCGATCCTGAACCTCAACGCGATCCGCCGGCAGGGCGAGCTGATCGGCACCGAGGTGCCGGCCGACATCGTGGCCCGGATCTCGGCCCACGACGGCGACCCGGCCGCCATGCGTGCCGAGGGGATCGCCATCGCGGCCGAGCTCTGCGAGGAGCTGCTGGCCGGCGGCGCACCGGGGCTGCACTTCTACACGCTCAACCGCTCCAAGGCGACGCTGGAGATCTTCGCCGCGCTCAACGTGAAGGTCTGACCGCTACCGTTCCAGCGTGCGCACGCTGACCGTCTCCGGCACCGGCAGCGCGACCGCCGTACCGGACACCGCCGTGGTCCGGCTCTCGGTCGTGCACCGGGCCGGCTCGCTGGTCGAGGCGCTCGCGGGTGCCGAGTCGGCCCGCGCCGAGGTGGTCGTCGAGGCCGGCGACCTCGTGGTCTCCACCGTCAACCTGTCGGTGTGGCCGGTCCAGGAGGCGGGCAGGTCGACCGTGTTCGAGGCGCGGCACGCGCTGACCGTCGCCACCGGCGACCTCGCGACCGCCAACGGCCTGCTCGGCCGGCTGGCCGACCAGGTGGGCGACCGGCTCCAGGTCGACGGCGTGGACCTCACGGTCGCGGACCCGTCCGCGGCCCTCGAGCGGGCGCGTGAGGCCGCCTTCGCCGCCGCCCGCGCCAAGGCCGAGCACCTTGCCGCGCTGGCCGACGCGGTGCTGGGCCAGGTCGAGGCGGTGGTCGAGGGTGGCGGCTGGTCGCCCGCTCCGGTCCCGTTCGCGATGAGCAAGGCCGACGTCGGCCTCCAGCCCGGCGAGACCGCGCTCAGCGCGTCGGTGACGGTGTCGTGGTCGCTGGTGTGACGCTCAGCCTGGATCCAGGCTCAGGCCGGCCCGACCACCTGCGCCACCAGGGCCGCCGACAGCCCAACGAACGGGACACCGGCGCCGGGGGTGGCGTGCGCACCGGCGGCGTACACACCCTCGAGCGGGGTGCGCGGTCCGAGCCGGGCACGGACCGTCCCACGCCCTTCCCACAGCACGCCGTACGGCGAGCTGTGCCACGTCGCGACCAGGTCGCGTGGGCTCCGGTCGACCCGGGTGACGAGGTCCGGGCGCAGGTCGAGCCCGTGCCGGGCGAGCGCGGTGAGGATGTCCTCGGCCAGCCGGCCCCGGCCGTGCACGGTGTAGGCCGCACCGCCGTCCGGAGCCCGCCCGCCCGACCGCACCACCAGCATCGGGTCGCCGTGCACCACGACCTCGTGCGGCAGGTCGCGGACCGGCGCGGACAGGCCCGCGTGGCACACCACCGGCGGCAGCGCGGGCATCGTCCGCTCGACGAGCGGCGCCAGGACCGGCAGCCTCCGCGGGTCCACCGCACACACGACCGCGTCCGCGTCCACGAGGCCGGCGTCCGTCGTGACGCCCACGGCGCGACCCGAGCGCAGCTCGATGTCGGTCACCTCGACCCCGAGCGCGACGCTCACCCCGCGGGTGGCCATCCGCTCGGCCAACGCAGCGGTCAGCGACGCCATCCCGCCGGGGATCGTCCACGCGCCGAATGCCTGCTCCAGGTAGGCGACCAGCCCCGCCCAGGCCGGCACGTTGCGAAGCTGGTGCCCGTCGGCCACGAACGGGTGGGCCGCCACCTGCCGCAGCCGGTCGTCCGTCAAGGCCCGCTTCAGGCGCCGGTGCAGCATCTGCCGGCTGTCGAGCCGTGCGGCCACCTCGCGAGGCAGGTCGTCGGGGTTCGACGGCTCCTCGAAGTACGCGCGGCGCAGCAGCGCCCAGTCGTCGGCGCAGGAGTCGACGTAGGACAGCCACTGCTGCCCCAGCCCGGGCCCGAGCCCGTCGAACGCACTCTGCTGCTCGGCGCGGGAGCCGCCCGGCAGCCCGAGCTCGCTGCCGTCCTCGAACCAGTGCTCGCGGACCAGGTCGAGGGGCTCCAGCGTCAGCTCCCGCTCCAGTGGCCGGCCGCTCTTGCGGAACAGGTCCCGGACCACCGCGGGCAGCAGGGTCGACGTCGGGCCGGCGTCCCACTCGAAGCCGTCGGCCGACACCGTCGAGACCGCGCCGCCGAGCCGGTCGAGCCGCTCGAGCAGCGTCACCTCGTGGCCGAGCTTGGCCAGTCGCGCGGCGCACGCGAGCCCGCCGAAGCCGCCGCCGATGACCGCCACCCTCACGAGCGGACGCTCACGAGCCGCTCCGGACGTCGGGCGCGGGCTCGAGCGCGCCCGACTCCATGCCGTAGGCCGCCGCGACGAAGCGGACCAGTGCCGCGTTGACCGGCGCGAGCCGCCGTCCCGGCTCCAGGGCCGTGCACGGGTCGACCTTGGCGAACAGCCCGCTGGGCGTCGACGCGATCGAGAACTCGTTGCCGGTGTCGCCCTCGGCGCGCGCGAACGCGTGACCGTCCCAGGACACCGGGTAGCTCTCGGCGGGCGGCGCGTAGTCGCCCTCGCCGACGCAGACCACCTTGCCCGTGCGGTGTGCGTCCATCTCCGGGACCAGCCCCTCCACGTCGGCCGCGGTGAGGCCGGTGTCGACGCCGGCGACGAGAGCCGCCTGGAGGAAGGTGAAGAACCGCCGGTCGACCTCCGCCACCGTGGTCGCGCCCGCCGACATCCGGGTGTTGAGCTCGGTCGGGCGGAACCCTTCGGCGGTGAGCACGCCGTCGATCCCGAACGCGCCGCGGTAGCCGTGCACCTGCTGGAGGTGGTCGCCGACGCTGTGGACGGCCCGGCGCATCGCCTCCCGGTCCGCGGCCGGGGGGTCCCAGGTGGTGCCGAGCCCGCAGTAGCGGAAGGTCCTCGTCCGCGGGTCGCGGAGCACGACGATCTCGACCGGGCGCAGCGCCGCGGTCCCGTCGGGCAGCACGAACCCGTGGATCGAGCACGGCACGCCCTCCAGGAACGGCATCACCCGGAGCCGGTCACAGCGCGGCCTGAAGAACGCTGTCGCCTCGGCGTGGTCGCGCTCGTCGCACACCCAGCGGACGAAGTTGCCGCCGCCGTTGAAGCCGTCCCGCGCATCGCCCGCCCACACCGCTCCGGCCGGGCCGGCCAGGGTGCTGGTCGCGTCCTCGAGCGCGCCGTCGTCAGCGAGGTCCACGAGGCGGTACGGCGCCCGCTCGACGCCCGCGTCGTCCCAGATCGAGTCCGCGATCATCTTGTCCTCGAGGGCCAGGAACGACGCGGGCCGCCCACCGGTGACCGGCCGCCCGTCGATCGGCTCGTCGGTCGTGACGAACGGCGAGGTGTACCACGTGCCGCGTCGCTCGGGGTCGAAGGCGTCGATCGCCGCCTTCACCTCGTCGGGCAGGTGGTGCGCGACCCGGTCGTGGGTGCGCAGCTCCTCGGTCAGCGAGGCGGTCGCCGGCGCCTCGACCATCACGACCTCGCAGTCGCCCTCGGCGGGGACCGGGCCGGCTCCTCGGATGGTCGCCGCCACGAGCACAGGGCAGCCCAGGCCGCGGAACCAGGCGACGTACGGCGTCGCCCCGGCGAGCACCCACGGCCCGATCACCACCGGTCGTCCGGCCCAGAGCTCGCCCAGGCGGTCGGTCACGGCGGCCCTGACCCGCGGGTCCGCGAGGTCGGTCACGGTCCCGCCCCGGCTGTCGCCGTACGCCTGCCCTTCCAGCGGCGCCAGCCCCTGCGCACGAACCGGGCGACGACCACGAGCAGCACCATCCCGGTCACCAGCAGGACCGCGGCGATCGTCGCTGCGATCCAGGGGTGGACGACCGCGAACGCGATCACGCCCAGCACGGCGAAGTCCTCCAGGAGGCTGATGCCGATGTTGGACACCGGCTCGGGCGAGCTGTTGACCGCGAGCCGCAGACCGGCCTTGGAGAGGTGTGCGAGGAGGGCGGTCGTCCCGCCCACGCCGGCGAGCACGATCTGGTCGAGCGGGGTGTCCTCCGACACCTGGCCGGCCAGCAGCGCGCCGATGATCGCGCCGGCGGTCGGCCGGATCAGCGTGGAGACGGCGTCCCACGTCGAGTCGATGTAGGGGATCTTGTCCGCGACGAACTCCATCGCATAGAGGAACCCGGCGATGCCGAGGACGTCCCACCGGGCCAGCACGTCGGGGATGCCGGAGTAGTCACCGACCCGGTCCGCGATGCCCAGCACGAGCACGACCAGGTAGCAGTTGACACCGCTGGCCCAGCCGCTCGAGAACGCCAGGGGCAGGGACTCCACGCGTCGACCCTATTCGGGCGGCAGGGAGGTCAGCCGCGCTCTGCCGCGATGACGTCGCCGAGCGCGCCCGGGTCGCGGCCCACCACCGTCGTCCCGTCGGCGGCGGTGATGATGGGCCGCTGGATCGCCCGGGGGTGCCGCGAGAGCGCCTCGAGCCACGCGTCCCGCGACTCGGCGGTCCGGGGCAGGTCGATGCCCTCCTCGCGCGCCTCCTTGTCACGGGCGATGTCCCACGGGTCGAGGCCGAGCCGGTCGAGGACCTCGGCCAGCTCGGCCGGGGTCGGGACGTCGTCGAGGTAGCGGCGGACCGTGTAGTCGATCCCGGCCTCGTCGAGCGCGGCCACCGCGCTCCGGCACTTCGAGCACGCGGGGTTGAGCCAGATCTCCATCATTCGACGGTGATCGTCGGGGCGCCGGTCATCCGCGCCAGCTCGTCGTGGGTCGTGGAGAAGACCGCCGCCGGATGGCCGGCCGCGGCCCACACCACGTCGTACTGCTGGAGCTGGGAGTCGAGCCAGGTCGGCACCGGGGTGGGGTGCCCGATGGGGGAGACGCCGCCGATCACCTGCCCCGTGTGCTCGCGGACGAAGTCCGGAGTGGCCCGCTTGAGGGCGGTCACGCCGATCCGCTCGGCAGTCGCCTCGGTGTTGACCCGGTGCGAGCCGGAGGTGAGGAGGAGGACCGGGCGGCCGTCGGCGTCGAAGAGCAGGCTGTTGGCGATCGCCCCGACCTCACAGGCGAGCGCCTGGGCGGCCAGTGCGGCGGTGTGGACCGAGTCGGGCAGAATGACGATCTCGCCGGTACCCCCGAGCCGCATGTGCGCCTCCCGGAACCGGACGATGGACGGGTGCTCGGTCGCGGGTCGTGAGATGGGCTCCGACATGGGCACAGCGTAGGAACCGCCCGGGACACCGGGGAGAGAGGGGCACCGATGAGCGCGCGGCACCCGGCGTCGGTCTCGTGGGCGTCGCGACTCCTGGCGGCGCTGGTGGGACTCGGTGCCGTGGTCATCCTGCTCGTCGTGGTGCTGCGCAACCAACTGATCCGCTCGTGGGCCGAGGGCCGGCCGGACACCCGCAAGCTCCTGCGCACTGGTGGGCTCGAGGCCGTCAAGAGCGGCGAGGTGCACGTCCCGCAGTTCATCCCGGTGGCGGTGACGCTGTTCGTCGTGGTGGCGCTGCTGATCTGGGTCCTCACCGCCTTCGTGCTCAGCGGCTTCGGCTGGGCCCGGGTCGCGCTGACGGTCACGTTGTTCTTCCTCGCCGTCGGCACCATCGCGGTGCTGCGCACCGGCGCCCCCACGACGTTCATGGTGCTGTCGGTGGCGTCGTTCCCGATCGAGGCGGCGGCGGCCTACTTCCTCTGGCACAAGGACACCAGCGACTTCCTGCGGGGGACCTGGACCGCTCCCGCGGTCGAGGAGGCCGCCACCCCTGAGGGTTGACCGGCTGTCCCCGGAGCGGTGTATCGTTCGAACACACGTTCGAACGATACCGAGGAGGGCGCCCCATGAGGCGGTACGCCGACCCCGTCGAGGTCCGCAGGGGTCCGGTCGGGAGCAGCCCGGCCGATGACGCCGGGTCCGTCGAGGGGCCCCAGCAGTTCCTGTGGCGCGGCCGGCTGTGGAAGGTCCGCGCGGTGCTCGCGCACTGGGTCGAGACCAGCCCCTGGTGGCAGTCGGCCGGCGCCCGGGCCGCCATAGGAGACGACACGGCCGGATCGGAGGACGGCGCCGCCGAGACCACCGACCCGGGCGGGCTCCCGCAGCGGGTGCCGCTGGGCGACCTCCTCACCGAGCGCGAGCTGTGGCGGGTCGAGGCCGGCCGCCCCCGCCCGGCGGCGACCACCCCCGGCGCAGACACCGAGGCCGGCATCAGCGGGGTCTTCGACCTGTCCTTCGACTGGGCCGACGGGTGCTGGACGCTCGTCGGCTGCACCGACTGAGGGGGCAGCGATGAACCCGCACGTGTTGCCCGCGACCACTCACTCCTACCTCGCTCGGGCCGCCGAGTCGCTGAGCGAGGCGGTGACCGCCACCGAGGCCACCACCCGCTACGCCTGCGCCCACGTCGCCGCGCTCCGGGCGGCGGCCGCGCTGCTCGCGGCCCGCGCCCGGCCCGCCACGCCCACCCGGCGCAAGCCCCAGAAGAACGCCTGGGTCCTGCTCACCGAGGTCGCCCCCGAGCTGGCCGAGTGGGCGGGCTTCTTCGCCGCCGGAGCCGGCAAGCGGGCCGCCGCCGAGGCCGGCTCCCGGCGGGCGGTCACCGAGCGCGAGGCCGACGACCTCGTCCGCGACGCCGACCGGTTCCTCGCGGTGGTCGAGCAGTCACTCGGCCTGGTGCCCCACGACCCGACGCTGCCCTACCTCGTCCAGCACCCTCAGGTCGTCCCGCTCGCGGGCCGTCGCGTGGGCTGAGCGCCGGTGTCCGACCCGTTCGTGCACCTGCACGTCGCCTCGGGCTACTCCCTGCGCTACGGCGCCTCCCACCCGCACACGCTGGTCGAGCGGGCGGCCGAGCACGAGATGGACACCCTCGCGCTCACCGACCGTGACGGCACCTACGGCGCGGTGAAGTTCGCCCGCGCCTGCTACGCCGCCGGCATCCGCCCCGTGCTCGGGGTCGAGCTCGCCCACCACCCGACCCAGCCCTGGACAGCTGTCACCGACCGGACGCGCACCCCGGTGCGCGGAGGCAGCTACCGAGACCCCGTGGTCGGCGGGCTGCCACGGGTGACGGTCCTGGCCACTGCCGACGGCCACCCCATCAACGGGATGAGTGGCGGCCGGGCCGGCTGGGCGGCACTGTGCCGGCTGGTCTCGGCGACCCATCTCTCCGGTGAGCGCGGACTGCCGGTCCTCGACCTCGACGCCCTTGCCGAGGGGCGACTCGGAGGCGACCTCGGGCCGCAGCTCCTCGAGCACCTCGCCGCGGGCCACCTCATCGTGCTCCTCGGCCCCTCCTCCGAGCTGGCCCGGGCCGCGCTCTGCCCGTCCGGGGCGCGTCGCGACGAGCTGGCGAGGTCCGCCCTAGAGCCGTGGCGGGCGTTGGTGCCGCGGACCCACCTCCAGGTCGAGCTGGTCTCGCACCGGCTGCCGGGGAGCCGCGGCGAGGGCTGGGGTCCGGGCACGACCGCGCACGCCGCCCGGATGGCGCGGATCGCGCGTACGGCCGGGCTCGGCACCGTGCTCAGCAACGCCGTCCGCTACGCCGACCGGCGCGACGCCGCCACCGTCGACGTCCTCGACGCCGCCCGCCGGCTGGTCGCCCTCGACCGCCGCCACGTCGACCGCCGCAACGCCGAGGGTTTCCTCAAGTCCGGCAAGCAGATGGCCGAGATCGCCGAGGAGATCGCCCGGCTCTGCGGCCTGGCCGCCGATCCCGGTCGCGAGGCACAGCGGCTGCTGGCCCACACCCGGGCGGTGGCCGACCGGTGCGCCCTCGACCCGCGCCGCGACCTCGGCCTCGGCGAGGTGCACTTCCCGGAGTTCGAGCTCACCAACCGCGGGGTGGCACCACGGTTGACCCCCGGGGCCACCGAGGCCGACGGCCTGCTCCGGGCGCGGTGCGAGGGTGCGATCGGCGACCGCTACGGCTCGGCGCCCAAGGCGGTGGTCTGGAAGCGTCTCGACGACGAGCTGGAGCTGATCCGCGGGCTCGGCTATGCGTCGTACTTCCTCACCGTCGGCGACGTCACCGACCTGATCCGCGAGCTGGGCGTGCGTTGCGCAGCCCGCGGCTCGGGCGCCGGCAGCCTGGTCAACTACCTGCTCGGGATCTCCGGGGTCGACCCGATCCGGCACAACCTGCTGATGGAGCGGTTCCTCGCCCCGCTGCGCGAGGCGCTGCCCGACATCGACGTCGACGTGGAGTCGGCCCGGCGGCTCGAGGTCTACGAGCGGATCCTCGACCGCTACGGCGGCGAGCGGTGCGTCTGCGTGTCGATGATGGACACCTACCGCGTGCGCCATGCGGTCCGCGACGTCGGCGCCGCGCTCGGCATGCCGCCGGGGGAGACCGACACGATCGCCAAGGCGTTCCCGCACATCCGCGCCCGCGATGCCCGGATCGCGCTGCGGGAGCTCCCCGAGCTGCGGGCCAGCGGGCTCGACGACACCAGGCTCGACCTGATGTTCCAGCTCGTCGAGCGGCTCGACGGGCTGCCCCGCCACGTCGCGGTGCACCCGTGCGGGGTGCTCCTGTCCGACGCGACCCTGCTCGACCGCACTCCGATCGAGGCCAGCTTCTCCGGCTTCCCGATGAGCCAGTTCGACAAGGACGACGTCGAGGACCTCGGGCTGCTCAAGCTCGACGTGCTCGGCATCCGGATGCAGTCCGCGATGGCGCACGCGGTGGGCGAGGTCCGCCGCACCGACGGGATCGACATCGACCTCGACGACGAGTCGCAGGTGCCGCTCGACGACCCCGCGACCTATGAGCTGATCTCGTCGGCCCGGACCCTCGGGATGTTCCAGATCGAGTCGCCCGGCCAGCGCGAGCTGGTCGGCAAGTCGGGGCTCGACTCCTTCGACGACATCGTCACCGACATCTCGCTGTTCCGCCCCGGGCCGGTCAAGAGCGACATGGTGACGCCCTACCTCGAGGGCAAGCAGGGCTGGAAGGCGCCGAGCTACCTCCACGACGACCTGCGCCCGATCCTCGGCTGCACCCAGGGCGTGGTCGTCTTCCACGAGCAGGTCATCGAGATCATCGCCCAGTTCACGGGCGTCTCGTTCGCCGAGGCCGACGAGCGGCGGCGCGCGCTCGGCGACGTCGAGGGGATGGCCGCGACCAAGGTGTGGTTCTTCCCGCGGGCGCTCGGCCGCGGCTACCCGCTGCCGGTGGTCGAGAAGATCTGGTCGGTGCTCCAGGCGTTCGCCTCGTTCGGCTTCTGCAAGGCGCACGCCGCGGCGTTCGCACTGCCGACCTTCCAGTCCGCGTGGCTCAAGACGCACTGGCCGGCGCACTTCCTGGCCGGGGTGCTCACCCACGACCCGGGGATGTACCCCAAGCGGCTGATCCTCGACGACGCCCGCCAGTTCGGCATCGCCATCCTCGGGCTCGACGTCAACACCAGCGAGAAGGAGTACGTCGTCGAGCGGGTCGACGGCTGCGACGGCATCCGGCTGGCGCTGGCCGAGGTCAAGGGGATCAGCGAGGGCGAGGTGGAGCGGATCGTGGCGGCCCGGCCCTACCACTCGCTCACCGACTTCTGGCACCGCGCCCGGGTCTCGCGACCGGTGGTGGAGCGGGTGGTGCTCGCCGGGGGCTTCGATGCGGTCTACGGCATCGACCACGGCACCGACGGCGTGCACCGCCGCGGCCGGGTGACCCGGCGCGACCTGCTGCTCCAGGTCGCCGAGCTCGAGCGGCACGCCACGGCGGTCGAGCGGGCCGGGCGGGGTCGCGGGCTGGCCGGCCGCTCGGTCCGGGCCGGGGGTAGCCGGCCGGGCTCCCGCGCGCGGGCAGTGGCCGACGACGCCGCGGCCCGCAACAGCACCGACCCCAGGGTGCGCGACAGCGTGCCCGAGCTCGAGCGGCACCCGCTCGGCGACGCCGGGGTATGGGCCCGGGCGGCCGCGCAGTCGAAGGCCACACCGGCACCGCCGCCGGTCGACTCGGTCCAGCTCACCCTCGAGCTCGGCGACGAGCCCGCCGAGGGCGAGGTGTCCGGGCTGCCCGAGCTGACCCCCGAGGAGCGGATGAAGGCCGAGCTCGAGATCCTCGGCCTCGACGCCAGCCGGCACGTCGTCGACTCCTACACGGCCTTCCTCGACGAGCTCGGCGTGGTCCGGAGCAAGGAGCTGCTGACCCGGCGGAGCAGGTCGGAGCTGCTGGTCGCCGGGGTCAAGGTCGCCACCCAGACCCCGCCGATCCGCTCGGGCCGCCGGGTGATCTTCCTGACCCTCGACGACGGCACCGGGCCGGTCGACGCGACGTTCTTCGAGGATGCCCAGGGTCCCTACGCCGCCACCGTCTTCCACTCCTGGCTGCTGGTGGTCCGCGGCGAGCTGCGCCGCACCGGCTACCGCGGGGTCTCCCTGCGCGCCACCGGGTGCTGGGAGCTGCCGGTGCTGGCGGCGCTCTGGCAGCGGCACGGGATCGCGGCGGTGCGCGAGCAGCTGGCGATCGTGCCCGAGGGCTTCGGGGCCGTCGGTGTGCAGACCGCCGGCCCGGGTGCGGCGGAGTCACGATCCACCCGACCGGTGATGGCCAAGCCGCAGACCTTCGGCGAGCAGGACGAGCACTACACCGCCGGCGGGATGGGCCGGCGCCGGGTGCTGGTCCACTCCAGCGGCTTCGCGATGTCCCCCTACTCCGACATCAAGCCGGCGGGGGAGGACACCAGGGAGGTGGCGCGCAAGCTCTGGCACCGCAGCCCCGGGAGCGCGGGATGATGCCCGCCCTAGGCTGTGGACCATGCCCGGGACCGCCAGCGAACGCCGCGACAGCGCCCGCACCGCCGTGGTCTGGGAGGCGCTCGGCCCCATTCTCGACAAGCAGAGTCTCGAGCCACCGGGTCTCAGAGTGCTCGACGTGGGCGGCGGCACCGGCGGCTTCGCGGTCCGGGTGGCCGGGCTCGGCCACCGGGTCACCGTGGTCGACCCCAGCCCCGATGCCCTGGCTGCCCTCGCCCGGCGGGCCCGCGAGGTCGGTGCGGACGTCACCGGCCTGCAGGGCGATCTCTCCGACCTCGCCTCGCTCGTCGACGACGCCGACGTGGTGCTGTGCCACGGGGTCCTCGAGGTCGTCGACGACCCGGCCGCGGCGCTCGCCACGATCCACTCGGTGCTGCGGCCCGGCGGCACCGTCTCGTTGCTGGTCGCCCAGCGCCACGCCGCCGTCATCGCGCGCGCCATGGCCGGCCACTTCCCGCAGGCGCTGGAGCTCCTGTCCGGCGCCCCGACGGGTCCGGTGGGGCGGACCGGCCACCGCTTCACCGCCGACGAGGCCACCGCGCTGGTCACCGCCGCCGGCTTCGCGCTCACCTCGGTCCACGGCGTCCGGGTCTTCGCCGACCTGGTGCCCGGGTCCCTGCTCGACCTCGAGCCCGGGGCCACCGCCGCCCTGGTCGAGCTGGAGCGGGCGGTTGCCACGCGCCCGGAGTACCTCCCGCTGGCGACTCAGCTCCATCTGCTCGCCTCACGCTGACCGGAGCACGCCATGAGCGTGTCCACGCCGATCCTCCACGTCGACATGGACGCCTTCTACGCATCCGTCGCGACCCGGGATCGCCCGGAGCTCCGCGACGTGCCGGTGATCGTCGGCGGCGGCTACCGAGGCGTGATCCTGTCGTGCAACTACCACGCCCGCGCCTACGGCGTCCGGTCCGGCATGCCCTCCACCCGGGCCCGCAGGCTCTGCCCCCATGCGGTCCGGGTGCCGGCCGACCACGAGCTGTTCAGCACGGTGTCCGTGGCGGTGATGGAGAACTTCCGCCGGGTCACACCCCTGGTCGAGGTGGTCTCGCTCGACGAGGCGTTCCTCGACGTCCGAGGCTCGACCCGCCGGCTCGGGCCGCCGCACGAGATCGCCGAGCAGCTGCGCGCGACGATCCACGACGAGCAGGGCATCACCTGCTCGGTCGGCGCGGCCGCCTCGATCTCGGTGGCCAAGCTCGCCAGCCGCCGGGCCAAGCCCGACGGCGTGCTCGTCGTACCGCCGGAGCAGATCACCTCCTTCCTGCACCCGCTCGACGTCGGGGAGCTCTACGGCGTCGGCGAGAAGACCCAGGCGTTGCTGCACCGACTCGGCCTGGTCGCGGTCGGCGACGTGGCGCACACCCCGCTGCGCACCCTGCAGCGCGCGGTCGGCGAGGGGCTGGGCCGCACGCTCCATGACCTGGCCTGGGGCCGGGACGCCCGCGAGGTGACGCCGGGCCGGGTCACCGTCTTCGGCCACGGGGGTGACCCCGACAGGTCGATGGGTGCCCAGGAGACCTTCGGCCGCGACATCGACGACCGCGAGGTGGTCCTGCGCGAGCTGCTCGCCCTCACCACCAAGGTCACCAACCGGATGCGGGTCGCCGGCGTGGCCGGCCGGACCGTCGCGATCACGGTGCGGTTCGCCGACTTCACCACGATCACGCGCACCCGCACGATCCCCGAGGCGACCGACGTCACCCAGGAGATCTACCGGGCGGCGGTCCGGCTCTACGACGCGCTCGGACTCCAGCGCGCCCGGCTGCGGCTGGTCGGCGTCCGGGTCGAGGGGCTGGTGCCGCGCGCCTCGGTGCAGCGGCAAGGAGTCCTCGGCGAGCGCGACCACGGGTGGCCCGACGCCGACCGCGCGGTCGACCGGGCCACCCTCAGGTTCGGCAGCTCAGCGGTCCGTCCGGCCAGCCTGATCGACCGCGAGGAGCGCCATCAGGGCGCCCGGACCAGGGATGTGAACCACCCGGTCAGGTAGCCCGGGACTGGTGCGCCGGACCCATGGGTACTAAATCTTCTGAACACCGCTAGTAAGGCGGGGAACCCCTGCCTACACTTGGCTCACATCCACCCGTTACGCGAACCAGCGTCCGGACCCCTGTGGAGGCACGGTGCCACTCTCCGAAGAGGAGCTGCGACTGCTCGAGCAGATGGAGCGCGCCCTCGTCGAAGAGGATCCCAAGTTCGCCTCCACCCTGCGCGGCACCTCGCTGCGCCGCTCCGCGCGGCGCCGCGCGATCGTCGCGGGCGTCGTGTTCGTGCTCGGCATCGCCATGCTGATGGGTGGCGTGATGAGCGGCAACCACAAGGTCGGCTTCGCCATCGGCATCGCGGGCTTCGTGGTGATGCTCGGCTCAGCGGTCGTGGCCATCACCGCGATCCGCGGCCAGCAGGCCGCCTCCGCCCCGGTCGACCCGCGCACCGCCGCGCACCCCTCGCGTGGCTTCACCGTCATCGACGGCGGTCGCGCCGGCCGGCTCCGCCACCCGCGCCGCACCGCCCGCAGCTCCAACGGCACCTTCATGGAGCGGATGGAGCAGCGCTGGCGCCGCCGCCGCGAGCAAGGCGGCTTCTGAGTCAAGGCTCCGGCTTCGCCGGAGCCTTCGTTGCGTCTGGTGGGGTTGGGGTCTGGGTCTGCGTTCGTGGCACCGCGGGCGGCCGCGGCGCCGGCGGGCCGGGGCTGCGCGCCGACAGGCGACGC